>CANQAL010000007.1 GCA_947589255.1 Candidatus Gastranaerophilales bacterium
CTGCCATTAATGACGATGATTAATATTGAGCAAACAGTAGGTGCCGCATCTATTACAAGGTTTAACCAGTATAGAAGCGTACAGTTCTCAGGTCAGGGTTCAGCAGGCAAGAGTTCGGGCGAAGCCATGAAATCCATGGAACAGGTTGCAACAAAGACTCTGCCAAAAGATGTAGGTTATGACTGGTCAGGTACATCATTACAGGAAAGAGAATCTTCGGGACAAACAGGTGTAGTTATTGCCTTAGCTCTGACTTTCGTATACTTGTTCTTGGTTGCACTGTATGAAAGCTGGTCAATACCTGTTGCGGTATTGTTAATAGCTCCTGTTGCCGCATTAGGTGCTTTAATATTCCAAATGATGATAGGTCAATCCTTTGACTTATATTCTCAGGTTGGTATGATAGCCCTAATCGGTATTGCGGCAAAACAATCCATATTAATCGTAGAATTCGCAAAAGATTTGCATGAAAATAAAGGGTTAAGTATTGAAGATGCCGCTATAGAAGCTGCAAGAATAAGGTTTAGAGCTATTATGATGACGGCTTTAGCTTTTGTATTCGGTGTATTACCAATGGTATTCGCAACAGGTGCAGGTGCTCAGAGCAGAATTTCAGTCGGTTCTACGGTATTCGGCGGTATGACGGCCGCTGCTACCATAGGTACTATCTTAACACCTGTTTTCTATGTTCTTGTTCAATCATTAGTTGAAAATCTTGAAAAGAGGAAAAAAGAAAAAGCTGAAAATAAATAGTTTTAAGAGTAGAGTGGGAAAAATGAATAAAAAATTATTGTTATTTATATTATTAGTTATGGCAAGCCCTGTTTTTGCGGAGGACGAAAATGCAATAAGGGATGAAATTATTATTCCTCAAATAATAAACGAACTTCCTTCAAGAATGACAACAGAGCAAACTCAAAATGCAGTTGAAATAAAGAAAACTAAAAGTAAAAAGTCCTTAAAAAATATCTTTATAAGAAATAAAGTGACAAAGAATGAACAAGCAGAAGAGATAAAGCCTGAAGAACCTAATATTGAAGAAATAAAAACAATAGAAAAAGTTCAAAAAGAACAAAAGAAAAAAGCGAAACTCACTAAAAAACAAAAAAAACAGGAAAAGAAAAAACAAACAGAAATAAAAGAAATTCCGGCCGTTTCCGATGGAAATTCGGAAAAAGTATTAACAGATACGGCTTATCAAGGCAGTATTGAAACAAACAAAATTATAGAAGTTGATGAATGCGTTAAACTTGCGCTTGAACATCATCCTGCAATTAAGTCTGCAATGAGTAATGCAGAGATATATAAAAGTAAAATAGCGCAGGCTTGGGCAAATTATTTCCCGACTTTTTCGGCAGGAGTAAGCTATTCAAGAAATGATATGCAGGTATCAAACTTTGCATTTCCTACTCAAATTTATGATATGTTTTACACTCCTACGGTATCAGGTAACATGTTGTTATTTGATTTCGGTAAAACAAAAGCTCAGGCGGATTTAGCAAAAAGAACCTATGAATCGGCAAAATATAATCTTGAAACAGCAATCAATACGGTTGTATTTACCGTAAAACAGGCATATTACAATTTACTTTTTGCTCAACAGCAGGTTAAAGTTTATGAAGATACCGTAAAGGATTATACACTTCACTTAGAACAGGCAAAAGCATATTATGATATCGGTACAAAGGCAAAAATAGATGTATTAACGGCTGAACATAATTTGGGAAGAGCTAAATTGAATCTGCTTCAGGCAAAAAATACATTGAAAATCGCATATGTACAATTAAGCAACGCAATGGGCATGCCTGATTATTCCGATTATGATGTAACGGATAATTTAACAACAAAAGCTTATGACATAAATGCTGATGATGCGGTTAATACGGCATACGATACAAGCCCCGAGTTATTGGCGGCAAAAAAGAAAGCGGATGCGTCTGAACTATTGGTTCGTGCATCAAGAAGGGCTTTTACCCCTAATTTATCGGGGTTTGCGTCTTATTCAAGGGGCGGGAAAAGAATGGATACCGATTACGGGTATCAAATCGGAGCGCAGTTGAACTATCAAACGGTTAATTTACTGCAGTTAAAAAAGCAGGTTGATGAGGCAAAAGCTACATACAAAAAAGACCTTGCGGATTATGAAAATACTAAACAAACCATATATTTTGAGGTTAAACAGGCATATTTAAATATGACAACCGCTCAAGAAAGTATAGCAGTAGCAAAATTATCAATGGATCAGGCAAAAGAGCAATACGACCAAGCATCAGGCAGATATAAAGTAGGCTTAGGCGATGCAATAGAACTTAAAGATGCGGAAACAACATATAGAAATTCCCAGCTTGATTATTACAATACACTGTTAAATTACCATGTATCTGCAGCAAACCTTGAAAAGTTAATGGGTGTGCCGTTAAATACATCTGATGTTGATTTATTATAAGTTAATAATATTAAGGATTTCGTGTAAATCCGCTTTGGTTCTTTTAACTTGAGCGCCTGCGTATTTTATTGCACTATCGGGGTCTTTTAAGCCGTTACCCGTTAAAATACAAACAGATGTTGAATCCTTTTTAACAAGTCCCATTTTATTAGCTTTAATTAATCCTGCAACGGAGGCGGCACTTCCGGGTTCAGCTAAAATGCCCTCCGTTGATGCCATAAGTTTATATGCTTCAATAATTTCTTCATCCGTTACACAGTCAATTCTGCCGTCAGATAAATCTCTAGCTCTTTCAGCCTGTTTCCAGCTTGCGGGATTTCCTATTCTTATTGCAGTTGCAATGGTTTCAGGATGCATAATTCTTTCACCTCTAACTATTGCGGCTGCGCCTTCGGCTTCATATCCCATCATTTTAGGAAGCTGTGTACATTTTTGAAGATTAAAGAATTCTTCATAACCTTTAAAATATGCGGTTATATTACCAGCATTACCAACGGGTATAAAATGGTAATCAGGAGCATCGCCCAAAGCTTCTATAATTTCAAAAGCCCCTGTTTTTTGACCTTCAATTCTGTATGGGTTTACCGAATTTACTAATGTAATGGGCGAGTTTTTGGAAATTTCAATAACCATTTCAAGCGCTTCATCAAAATTGCCTTGAATAGCAATAATTTCAGCGCCGTACATCATGGCTTGAGAAAGTTTTCCGAGTGCAATATAACCGTCAGGAATTAAAACAAAAACTCTGACACCTGCTTTTGCGCCGTATGCGGCAGCCGCTGCACTTGTATTGCCTGTTGAAGCGCAAATAATAGCTTTTGACCCCGCTTCAACGGCTTTTGTAACAGCCATTGTCATGCCTCTGTCTTTAAAACTGCCCGTGGGGTTCGCCCCCTCATATTTTAAATAAACATTACCTTTTAATCCTATCTTCTTTGCTAAATTATCGGCTTTTATTAGCGGAGTATTCCCTTCATTTAAAGTAATTATCGGGGTTGAATCCGATACTGGCAGATATTGTCTATATTTATTTATTAATCCCTGATAATGATTTTTTTCCATAAAAGCCTCCTAATTCATTACCCTTAACAGGTTGTTTATATTTTTTATACTTTCAGATTGAATTAATTCTTTTAATGCGTTTTGAACATCCGATTCTTTACTTGTTTCCGTTAAAACGACAATTTCAGCGGTGTTGTCTTTGTTAATACCTTTTTGCATAATTGTTGAAATGTTAATGTTATTTTTTCCGCAGATTGTACCTATAATACCGATAGTACCGGGGTTATTGCTTGTTGTGATTGAAATATAATAGTCGTTATAGGTATCACCGATATCAATTTGTTCTGCTGTTTCATTGTGAGTACAAATTGATTGCGGGAGCGGAGAATTGGTAATTTCAAGTTCGGAGGCTAAAACAAGTAAATCTCCGACAACGGAGCTTGAAGTAGGTTCAGCGCCTGCGCCTGCCCCTGTAAATACCAAATCACCGACAGGATACCCTGACAGCATTATAGAATTTGTCGCATTGTTTACTTTTGCAAGTAAATGTTTTTTTGCAACAAGCATAGGATGAACTCTTACATCAATTTTACCATCGTCCAATACTCTGCCCATTGCTATAAGTTTTATTTTGTAACCTAATTCTTTTGCTGATTTAATATCCTGCGGAGTTATTTTTGTTATCCCTTCACGATAAATTTTATTTATATCAATTCTTTTATTAAATGAGATTGTTGATAAAATAGAGATTTTATAAGAGGCATCAAAACCTTCAACATCACCTGTAGGGTCGGTTTCGGCATAGCCAAGTTCCTGCGCCTGTTTAAGCGCTGTTTCATAAGATAATTCCTGTTCTGCCATTTTAGTTAATATGTAATTTGTTGTTCCGTTTAGTATTGCTGCTATTTTTGTAATTTTATTAGCACATAGTATGGTTTTTATAGGCATTATAATCGGAATACCGCCTGCCACTGCCGCTTCATACAATATTACGGTATTTTTTTCTTTTGCTAAAGAAAAAAGTTCGCTTCCTTTTTTTGCTAAAAGTTCTTTATTTGCAGTAACTATATGTTTTCCGTTATTTATAGCGGTTTTTAATACGTCAAATATAGGATTTATTCCGCCTGCTACTTCCACAATTACATCAATATCGGGATTATTAACGATTTCATAAGGGTTATCGGTTAATAAAGAATTATCAAAATTTTCAATATTTCTTTTTTTATTAATATTTTTTACGGCAATTTTTTTAACGGTAATTTCGTTAAAAGATTTTAATGTTTCAAAAACACCGCACCCTACCGTGCCAAAACCTATTATTCCTATATTTAATGATTTCATAATTACTCCGATTAAGATTTATAAGATAATTAAACCACAATTAAGATATTAATGAAATATTACAAAAAAAGAGATGATAAAAAATCATCTCTTTTTTAATATTAAAAAAAATTATTAATTAGCTTCAGCCTCTTTTATGGCAGCATAACAGTCTTTACAGTATACTTCTTTACCTTCAATGGGTTTAAAAGGAACTTTAGTCTGGCAGCCGCATTTAGAACATGTAACTTCGTACATTTTTTTTCTGTTTTTTTGTCTTCTGTTTTTTCTGCATTCGGGGCAACGTTTTGGTTTGTTAACAAGACCTCTTTGAGCATAAAATTCTTGCTCCCCGGCAGTAAATACAAATTCACTTCCGCAATCTTCGCAAATGAGCTTTTCGTCTTCGTACATTTTGGTTTTCTCCTTAGTTTGGTAATATTTGTAAATAATTGCGATAGGAATAAAAGTTTTTCGGAAAATTTATTACTAAGTAGTTATCTACAAAAAATATTGTATAATTTTAGTTGACTTTTAGCAAGAATTTTTCTTAAACTAAATAATGTAAAAATATGTAAATTTTTTATAAAAAAGGTCAAAAATGTAGCAATAATTATTATTTAGCATGTTTATAATATCGGGCATATATATGTGAGGTAAAATGGTCTATCAACCGGGAATACAAAATAATAATTCGTATAGGAGTTCTGTTTCTTTTGCCAAAAATAAAGATACCAAAGGTAAGAAAAAGGAAAAATATGTACATGATGCATATTTAATGGTTGAAGAAAGAGAAAAACATCCGTTATTATTAGGTGCCAAAATTCAAGCCGATAAATTAGTAAAAGCATTTACCGTTTATCCTAAAAAAGGGTTAAAAGGCAGTAAGAATGCTAATTTCTATGAATTTTTAACAATGGGGACGGTACCGTATTTGGCAGGAAGTGCTATGTTAATAGCGGTATTTAACTTTGCCGCTAAATATTTTAAAACGGAAGCATTTACAAAATCTTTAAAACATGGTCAGAAAATGGCTCTGGGTGTTTTATTCTACGGACTTGCAAAGACCTTTTCAAAAAAATTAATTGAGCTTCCCGTAAAATGGAAACACGGAATTGATGTAAATCTTCCTTATAAAAAAGAAATAAAAGAAATACCCGAAGAAGATAATAAAAAGAATTTGATAAAATATGAATATCATAAAGCATATGAAAGTGTTGATTTCCCAAGATGGGATATACTTTATGATAATGAAAACTTTGGTAAAGAAAGAAATGCATATTACGATAAAATTGCTAAGAAAATGCATTTGAATACAGGTGATTTAACATCTTCAGATCAAAAAGTTAAACCTAAAATAAAAGAAAAATTAATCCAAACCAAACTATTCTCAACCATTGCATCATATTTATGGGCAGCAGTCGGAGTGGGTGTTGCTATGCAAGAGCCGTTTGAACGGATATCATTTATTCCTGAAAGACTAAAATTGGGTTATGGTATAAAAAATCCGTTACAATTTGTTAAGTTATTCGGAAAAAGATTTGTTGAAAGCTGCAAGTCCTTCGTCAATAATAGCAACAAAAGTAGTGCAATAGCAGGAAGAATTTTGTTAGGAACTGCAATTGGTGTAACTTTATTAGGCAATTTTAAAACACTTTTTGACTTTAATAAAGATAAGGGGTCAAAAAATAAGGCGGCTGTATCATTAATTGATAAAACTAAAGAAAAGGTAGTATGTTAGTATGTCAAACTTATTAGATGCATATCAATCACATCAAAATATAAACAATCCTTCACCGCTATATAAACATACTTATACGATTAATACAGAAGGAAAAGTTAAACCTTTGGAGGATAAAGGTAAATTACTTCCTTCAAGAATTTTTGGTTCTCCTATAGAATATGCAAAAGATATAAAAAAAGATATAGTAAATATAGGCCGTGCGGCAAACGGGCAAGCAAATGACCATGAACTTGGCAGAATAAATGATATAGCATTAAAGCTGGGTTCACTTGCAATAGCAAGTTATTTATTTGTTAAAAATCCGCTTAAATTAAGCAAGTCAATGGAATTTGTCGGGATGGGTACATTCTTGGGTTCTATGGCTTTATGGCCTAAGATAGCATTGCAGGCTCCTATTAAAGCAAGAACCGGTGTTGATATTCATCAAAAATATATTGATTCCGAAGGTCGTAAAAAAATGCTCTTCCTTGATCCTCAGTATGATTTAACTGATTTATATTCAAGAGAAGATTTAGACAGAATGGGTAGAAAGCTTAAAGTTAGCAAAAATCTTCCCGACCGTGATAACTTTATTAAACAAAGAGCAAAGAAAACAGCAGTACAAGCTAATACTTTATGGATGTTATCGGCAGGATTTGCCAGCCCTGTTATGAGCGCATTAGCTTGTAATGCACTTGAAACTCCAATTAATGAAGCATTGGAAAAATCGGCCCTTAAAACAACGGAAAAAGCTCTTAAACAAGGTAAACCGGCAGGTATAATTAATACATGGATAAATAAATTCAGGATGGCTTCTAAAGAAAAAGCATTAATGAAGTTCCTTGAACAAAATGCGGAAAATGAAGTAACCGATGTAATGCTTGGCAGAATAGCTAATGAATTTTTGCCAAATGCCAATTCTTTTGATTTTGCAAATACGGTAAAAAGTTCTTTAAAAGAAATAACAAAAAATGCTCAAAAAACATTACCCGTAGATTTTGAGTCAGTTTCTAATATTTTAAAAGATCTTGTTCCTCAAAACTTTATCTCTTCATTATCTGATAAGGAAAAAAATTATATCGTAAAATTAATTGCTGAAGGAAATTCCAAAAAAGCTTCTGACAGATTGGTTGCATTGTTAACGGATGCCGAAGATTTAAACAGAACTCAAAGTCAGCAGATATTAAAAGAAATAAAACATAAACTAAGTGATGAATTTAAACCTCAAAAGGTAACATTAGGAAAGATTTCAAATAAAATAAAATCTTTAAATGAATTATTAAAAGATTTTTCATCCGATAAGAAATTGGTTGATGACTATATTAGTGCAAGAGTAGGAGATAAATCCGGAACTTATATAGCAAATCACTGGGGCAGAGCTTGTAAGAAACTCTTTAAAGCTTTAAAATTCAGCGAAAAAGACCTTATGGAATTACAAAACGGTAATATGCAAGTCTTCTTCGAAAAACTTAAGGCATTATCCGAGTCTAAAGATCAAAATACAGTAGATTCTTTATTGAAAGATTTACTTAACCTTATGGATGATTATGAAGCAAAAACAGGAACCGATTTTCTTGATACTGTTAAAAAAGGTATGAGAAAAGCCGGCAGAAATACTTTTGAAAATATAAAAGACGACGATTTCAAAACATTATCAGATAAGATTTTTAATAATAGAGCTTCTCAAATAATCAAAAAGTTCTGTGAAGATAAAAAAATAGATAATAGTATTATTAACAACTTATTAAAAGAATTTGAAACCAAAGTAGATGCAGATGATATTCAAGGGGCTTTAAAATTACTGGAAGAAACTCCTTTAATAAAAGATCAAGAAAATAAATTCGGGAAAGAAATTATTAACGAAATAAAACAAGCATTAAATGCTTCAAAAAGCGGCACTGTCGAAAATACTGTAACCTTAATGGCTGCAGAAAGAGCTTTAGGTGCTAAAGCTTCATTGTACAGATTAATTCAAACATTAGATGTATTAAATCCTGCAAATAAATCAAAACTTGATGATAAAATCAGAGTGGCATTTAAGAATATTAAAAATTCAGAAGCAGATACGGAAACAGTAAACAGATTATCCGAAATTATTAAGAAAATTCTTATGGAGGCTACTCCTACTGATTATGTTGAGAAATTTACAACATCTAATTTCAATATAACATTGGATGAATACCGTATAATATCAAATGTTTTATTTGATAAAGCAGATGATGTTATTCTTTTAACCAAACCTCAAGGCGGAAAGGAAGCACTTAAAGGCTTTAATCAATATTTAAGTGAACTTAAAACTAAAGTTTGGGATTGGACAAATTACATGACTCCTGAATTAAAGAAAAGAGTAACTGAAGACAATGCAGCTACAAACGGTATGAATGCTGTTGAAAGAAGTAATCTCATTGGTAAAACCGTAAAAGATTATATGAAAGAAACAGCTGAAAAAATGTATAATTCAAGAAAATGGCTAAAGACCTTCGGCATTGCAATGGCAGTAATTCTTGGTGTTACACTTGTTGCAGGGCTTTTTGTAGGAAGAAAAAGCAAGATAGAAAAAGAATTGGAAGAGAACAAACAAAATGGCTAACTATTTAAATTTATATTTGAATAAAGTTTCGCAATCCTTACCAAGTCAGGTACAGCAGGTAAATTGTGTTGCTTCGGCTGTTAATGTTCAAAAAGAAGTAGAACCAAAAGGAACAAATGTCCTTGAGAGATTTCTTCAAAATCAAGGTATAAATGCTGCTGCAGGAATTAATCAAGCAAATAATAACGGAGTTAAAGAATATAAAAATAATTTAAGAACAAAGTTTCAAAATAATGATGCCGTTATAATGGGTATAATTATGAGAAGCTTTGGGGCTAAAGATTTAACAGGTAACCAGCTTTTAAGAGAAGGAGATATAAGAGGCAACTTTAATAATGCAGTGGAAAGACTGGACGAATTAAAGAATTTAGGTATAAATACACTGCATGTATTACCTGTAAATCCGCCCGGTAAAATGAATGCAATGGGTACGGCAGGTTCTGTTTATGCTCCAAAGGACTTTTTACAGATAGACCCTGCACTAGACGATAAAAACGACCCGAGAACAGTAAAAGAAGAATTTAAAAACTTTATAAATGAATGCCATAAAAGAGGCATTAGTGTAATGCTTGATTTGCCAAGTTGTGCATCATATGACTTATTTAAAAAAAGACCTGAATTAATGGCATTTGAAAAAGACGGAACACCTAAGACCCCCGGCGGCTGGGCTGATATCAGAATGTTTAATCCTTGGCAAGATGAAACAAAAAGAGAATTAAACCATGAACTCTTTAAAATGCATAAAGATTTTGTTGATATGTGTATTGAATTGGGTGTAGACGGTATCAGAAGTGATGTTGCCAGAACTAAACCGACGGAATTCTGGGATAATTTAATTACATATTCAAGAAATATAGATCCTGAATTTGCTTGGCTGGCTGAAAGCTATACTTATGAAGATGCTTCTCCTCAATTAAATATGGATTATGACAGACCTGAAGACTCGCTAAGAGCAGGTTTTGACAGCTATTATGGTCAATATCATATCTTTAATGAATGGACAAGTGCTCATGAATTATATGATTATGTAAATGAAAATCTGGATATGTCACAAAACTTAAATTCAGGTAAATCATTAATTGGTTCATTCGGTACTCATGATGATATTTCAATAATGAATCATGGCGGTGTTATTTTTACAAACCTTGTTTCAGGGCTTCAAGCCACATTACCGATGTTAAATCCGTATTACTTTGACGGATATCAATCGGGCGATGATTATATATACGACTTTGCAGATAAACAAGATAATGAAACTGATACCGATACTAATAATTGTTTTGTTCATAAAGGTAAGCCCGATATATTTAATTTCTCAAGACCGTTAATAGGCAAACATCCCGAATGCGGTGAGTTCATGAAAAATACTCTTGATGTAAGAAATAATGAAAAATATCATAAAATATTAACAAAAGGTTCATTTATTCCTTTAACTGTTGATAAAAACGGTAATGATCAAATTATTGCTTTTGCAAGACATTTGAACGGAAAGACTTTATTGGTTGTAGCAAACAGAGATGTTAACGTAAGACAATCGGGCATAATTAATATTCCGGGTTTAAGCGGCAGTCAAAAATTAAATAATTTATTTATGTCCTATGGTGATAACAGTGAATTTCAGGTTTCAGACGGTCAAATAGTCGCTGACCTTGGTCCGGGCAGAATTCATTTATTTGAAATAAATACACCTCAAATAGAACAATCAGGTTTAAAGGTTTCTAAACAAAAATAACAGGTTTATTATGTTAATCAGTAATTTAAATAACAGTTGTAGTAATCTTGCTTTTTGTTCTAATATACTTGAACAAAAAAAACAGACTTCTTTTTCTGCTAAATACAATAATGATGTGCTGATTAAAAGAACTAAAAAAACAATAGCCGAGTGCGTTTTTGTTGCATTAAATCTTTCCGTTATTTATTTTGCCTTGAAAAGAGCAGGTAAATATAAGAAAATTGAGTTGTTTAATTTAAGACAAATAAGAAAATCAAAACTACTTGCTCCAACTAAGGATTTAAGTGTAAAACGGTTTATCGGATATTAGAATTTTCAACTAATTGAACCCCTGAACTTGTACCAAGTCGTGATGCTCCCGCATTAATAAGTTCAACTGCTTTTTCGTATGTTTTTATTCCGCCGGAAGCTTTTATTTTTACATCGGAATCTTTTAAAACTTCATGCATTAATTTTATATCTTCAACTTTTGCACCGACTCCGTTTTTTACAAATCCCGTTGAAGTCTTTGCAAAATCAGCTCCCGACAATTTTATTATTTTGCAAGCCTTTTCTATTTCATCTTTTGTAAGTAAATCTGTTTCTATAATTACCTTTAGAGGGATTTTTGCACAGGCTTGTTTTACCGTTTGAATATCTTTTAAAGTATAGCCGAAGTCTTTATCTTTAATGGATTGTACCGATATGACCATATCTATTTCATCAGCACCCAGTTCTATGGCTTTTTGAGCCTCATATGCTTTAACTTCACTTAAACATGCGCCTAATGGAAAACCGACAACGGTTACTATTTTAATTCCGCTGTTTCTAAGATATTCTTTTGCAAACTCCACATTGGAACTGTTTACGCATACACCTTTAAAATTGTATTTTTTAGCTTCATCAAACAGTTTTATTAATTCTTCTTTTGTTGCATCTTGTTTTAAAAGAGTGTGTTCAATATATTGTGATAAATCCATAATTACCTTATACTTTCAAGCATTTGCAGTGTTTTAAATCTTTTTGGCGAATAGTATTGAATATAATCTTTTAAAAGATTTATACAAATATCGCATATTTTCTCGGTTGTAAGTTCTTCATACTTTGTATGAACCTTAAAATCTTCTTTTAATAAAGTGTTTAAAAATTCTTTTATTTTAAACGGGATTTTTATTTTTTTTGTTATTGTGGCGGCACATTTTCTGCAAAAAATTCCGCCTTGTTCTATAGAAAAGTAAATTTCTTCGTTTTCGTTTAAATTGCAGCTGCATTTAACGCATTCATCCAGTTCCAGAGAGTATCCCGTTATATCCATAATTTTAAGTTGAAATTTTAATACAGAAAGCATTGCCTGAATTTTAGTCTGTGATAAAGAAATTTGCTCTAAAAATGTATAAAATAAATTATAGATTTCTTCGCTGTTCGGGTCATTTTCTATTCCGAAGTTAGCAACAATTTCAGCGCAATACATGGAATAAAAAAGTTTATTCATATCATTTCTTAAATTAAAGAAAGTATTTAAAGCTTCTGCCTGGCAAATTGTATCAAGATTTCTGCCTTTATTGAGCATTAATTTATTTGCAACAAGCATATCCATTCTTCCGCCGAGTTTACTTGTAGTTTTTTTAATTCCTTTGGCAATGCCTTTAATAAGTCCTTTATCTTTGGAATACATGACAATAATTTTATCAGCTTCACTGATATTGTAAGATTTTAAATTAATAACATCAGTAACAAATTGTTCTTTCATTTTAGTATTCCATCTTACCGCTTCCGGTATATACACCTCTTATAAGATGCATAAGTTCATTGGGGTTATCTGAATTTTCAAGAGCCGTTTCTTTTGTGATAAGTCCTTGTTTGTAAAAATCATATAAAGACATATTAAAAGTAATCATATCGTTATATGAGCCGGCTTGAACAAGTTTATATATTTCTTCAAGTTTATCTTTTATAATAAAATCTTTAATTGTAGGTGTTGAAATTAATAATTCAACCGCAGGAATTCTGCCTTTTCCGTCTGATTTAGGCATAAGCTTTTGAGAAACGGAGCCTCTGAATACTTCGGCAAATTGCGCTCTTACTGCATTTCTTTCTGAAGGCGGGAAAAAGCTCAAAACACGGTTTATTGTTTGAATTGCATTATATGTATGAAGTGTTGCAAAAACCAAATGCCCTGTTTCTGCTGCGTGCAGGGCACTTTGTATTGTATCCATATCTCTTATTTCGCCTATTAATATAACATCAGGGTCTTGTCTTAGGGCGAATTTAAGTCCGTCTATATAATTTGCGGTATCTATTCCTATTTGTCTTTGGGTAAAAATTGATTTTTTACTTTTATATACATATTCAATAGGATCTTCAATTGTAACAATATGTTTTTTTTGATTTTTATTAATATTTTCTATAATTGATGCAATGGTTGTAGATTTTCCCGAACCTGCAACACCTGTTACAAGAACAATTCCGTTATCGACTTGTGAAAGTTTTTCAAGTGTCGGCGGTAAATTTAATTCTTTAATTGACGGTATATCGTATGATACAAGTCTTACCGTCATTGCGTGATACCCGAAGGACATTGCAAGGTTTACTCTGAATCGGGAAACTCCTTCTATTTCATAAGGAAAATCACTATCGAATGAGGTGAATATTTTATCTCTCATAGAAACGGGTGCAATATGATCTATTGCTTCTATCATATTATCTTCTGTTACAACAGGCAGTTTTGATTTTATGATTTTCCCGTCAATACGAAATGACGGTACTTCTCCTACTATATAGTGAAGGTCTGAAGCATTAATTTCTGCAGCTTTTTTCAGCAATGTATCTATTGTATATTCTTCCATTATGTTCTCCCAAATTTCTAATAAACAGTATATACTTTTTTTACTTATTAGAAAATAAATTTACAAATATGTAAAGTTTTTGACTAGTAAGTTTATTTGTTGTGTAATATTATATGTCTAGACATGGGTATCATCACATTTAATGTATATAAAAGAACTGGAAGTCGACAATTTTAAATCATTTGCAAATGATATGACAATACCGTTCCTAAAGGGTTTTACCACTATAGCCGGTCCGAACGGTTCAGGGAAAAGTAATATCATTGACTCGATATTGTTTGCTTTAGGGTTTGCAAGTGCAAGAAATCTGCGTATGGAGCAGGTTTCGGAGTTTATATCCACACATACCAAAAAAAATGAGGCATTCGTTAAAGTTGTGTTTGCCCCTGAAAGTAATGAGGAAGAACAAATCTCCGTTGCAAGAAGATTAAGAAAATCTACTCAAGGCTATATAAGTACTTATTATTTGAACGATAAAACTGCAACATTAACGGAGATTCATACTAAGCTTGAAAAATACCGTGTAACCCCAAACAGTTATAACGTTATGATGCAAAATGACGTAATGAGTATTACGAATTGTTCTCCGAAGGACAGAAGGGGAATAATTGATGAAATAGCAGGTGTTGCTGATTTTAACAGAAGAATTGAAAAAGCGCAGGAAGAACTGTTAACCGTTGAAAAACGGGTGGATGATGCTAATTTAATTTTAAGCCAGATTGATGAAACTATTGAAAGACTTGCCTGTGAAAAAGAAACGGCGCTTAAATATCAAAAACTTAAAACTGAAAAAATTCAGCTTGAAAGCCAAATTACAACTGTTAAATATTTTGATATTAAAAGAAATCTTGAAATTGCCCATCAAAATATTTTAGATGCCAATAAAAGAAAAAAAGAAGAAGAAGAAAATCTTAAAAAACTGGAAGATTCTCTTGCTGAAATAAAGAAACGGTATAATGAAATATCGGAGCTTGTTAAAAATAACGGTGAAGCGGAACAAATTGAAACAAAAAAACAGCTGGAGGAATTAAAAGGGCAGATTTCCAGAAAGGAAATGGCTATAAATTCCGTTGAAAAAACTGTTCATGATAATTTAAAGACTATCGAAAATGCTAAAAACGGAATTGAAAATAATAAATCAAAGATTGAAGAAATTAATTTAAAAATAGAAAATAAAAAAGCTGAAATATCTTCTATTGAAGAAAATATTAAAATTCAGGAAAAAGAACTTCAAAAAATACTTGAAGAAGTTTCAGGCTTAAGCGAGAATGCCGATAAGCAGATTGAGCAGAGAAATAATCTTAAAAAAGAACTTGAAAAATTAAAAGAAGAAGAGTGGAATATAAGAAATGAGAGCCTGCCGTTAGAAACAGAACTTGCTTCTTATAAAAAAGATATAGAAAATGCTAAAAAATCACTGGCTGAGCTTGCTTCATTTAAAGCAAACTATAAGGATAATAAAGATAAGCTTACACTTCAAGTGGAAGAATTGACCAAAGAACTTGATTCTTGCAAAATAGCACAGGAAAATATTGTTTATAATCTGGATAAAAATAAAAATGAACTGTCTGATATGATGCACGATGTTCAGATGGCACAAAGAAAATTACTGACACTTGAGGCACAAAAATCTGTAACGGAGGAAGCATCACTTGGCAGAGCAACGGATACCATATTAAAAGCTAAAATCAGGGGAGTACATGCTCCGTTATTGCAGTTAGGAACTGCGGATAAAGAATATTCAATCGCTTTAGAAGTTGCTATGGGCGGAAGAATGAAAAACATTGTTGTTGATGATGAAGAAATTGCAAGACAGTGTATCGAGTTTTTGAAATCGGCAAGAGCCGGCAGTGCAACATTTCTTCCCTTAAACAGAATGAAGAAAGCGCCTAACAGCTTAAAAATGCCCAAAGAAAAAGGTGTTATAGATTATGCGGTTAATCTTGTTGATTTTGATGATAAATATTTAGATGCATTTTATTATGCGCTGGGTGAAACTCTTATTGTTGAAGATTATGACAGTGCTAAAAGGTTAATCGGAAAATATCGTTTAGTTACTCTGGACGGCAGTTTGTTTGAAAAATCAGGCGCAATAACAGGCGGAGACAGGCAGTCCTCCGGTTTAAGATTTTCTCAAAACCAGGATGAAGAACTTGATAAATACAGAGAAAGATTTGCTCAGCTTCAAAAGCAATATTCCGCACTTGAAAAAACAAGAGAAGATTTGGAAGCTCAAAGAGAAAAAATCAGATTAAATTACTCAAACACAATGACAGCCTTAAACAGCGCTAAGATTGAACTTAATAACTTAAATAATAATTCTCAAAATAATGAAAATAAAATTGAAGAATACAATAAAACAATTAAAGATAGTGAACCGAAAGTTCAAAATATTGAGAAAAAACTTGAAAAGTATGAAGAAAAACTTGTCGGTTTAAATGACAAAATGGCGGTTTTACAAGATAAAATTGCCGAAATAGAAAGTAAAATGTCAGAAGGTGAACTTAAAAAACTAAAAGAAATGACCTCTGCCATTGAAAATCAAATTAAGGAATATCAAAATAAGATATTAAGATGCAATAATGAAATCAACGATTTTAAGCGGGATATTGATTTCAATCAGGTATTTATCGGCACAAAAGAAGAACAAATACAAAAACTCTTAAAAGATAATGAAACGGCTCAGCAGGATAAAGAAAAATTTGCGCTTGAAATAAAAGAAATAGAAGTAAAAGCTAATGAACTTGAAGAAAAAATAAAAGCATTAGGCGAAAAGCTTGTTGAACTTCAAAAACAAAGAGATTTAATCCAAGAAGAAATGCTTTCAAATGAAACTCAAAAAAATAAAGTTAACAACGAAATTGAAAAGTTAACGGAACAGGTTGAATCCTTTAAAGCAAGAAGGCAGGATTTAGAGCCTCAGCTTGAAGAAATAAGAAATGAATTAAAAGAAAATCAGATAGATATAACTAATTTAACACCGACAGAAATATCAACGGAAGAAATTACGGGAAAGATCCAGCGCTTGCAAAAGAGGATGGAGGAAATGGAACCTGTCAATATGCTTGCGATACAGGCATATGATGAAGTAAAAGCAAAACAAGACGAAAAAAAAGAGCAAATAGCCACACTGACAAATGAGCGAAAAGAAATCTTAGCAAAAATGACAGGCTATGAGCAGGTAAAAAAAGAAACATTTTTAAAGACATTTAATAATATAAACGAAAACTTTAAAGATATATTTGCGAAGTTATCTGAAGGTGAAGGTGCTTTAGTCTTAGAAAATCCTGATAATCCGTTTGAAGGAGGTTTGACTATTGAAGCACAGCACAGGGATAAAAAACGGCAGAAGCTCGGTGCTATGTCCGGCGGAGAAAAGTCACTTACTGCATTAGCTTTGGTTTTTGCAATACAAAAATACATGCCTGCACCGTTTTATGCTTTGGATGAAGTTGATGCGAGCCTTGATGAGATTAACGTAGGAAGAGTTGCGGATATGATACAAGAGCAGTCAAAAAATACGCAATTTATAGTAGTTAGTCACAAGAAATCTATGGTAGAATCAGCTAATAGGACAATAGGTGTAACACAAAAAGAACATGGAAAAACCCATGTTACCGGGGTAAAATTTAGGGACTAGTTAAATGTTAAATCCAAAGGATGCAGATAATTTTTATATAGAAAGTTCAAGAGAATTTTATAAAACGGATTCCGGATTTTCTGTTGATTCTATAATTGATACACCGATAGAAGAACATGACGGAATAGAAATACTTGTGCAGATGGCAAAGCAAGGCAAAATAGATCCTTGGAATATTGATATAGCTGATATTGCGGATAAATATATGATACATCTTGCGGAAAGCAAATTAAATAATTTAAGAAACAGTTCAAGAGCATTATTTTTCTTAGCTGTTTTGTTGAAACTGAAATCTAATGTGCTTGTAGGGCTTGACCCTATGGAATTTGAAGTTCATGAACAAACTTCAGATGATTTTGATAATGAACTTCCACCCGAGGATGATATGTATTATCAGGATTATCCCGATAATGTAATACCCATTGAAGATATTATCCAAAGAAGAACGAGTGTAAAGTTAAATCGAAACAGGATAGTAACTTTAAAAGATTTAATAAGACAATTGGAATTTTATGAAGAGCTTGATAAAAAACAGGCGGTAAAGAACTCATTGGAGCGGGCAAAAAGAAGAGTTCACAGTTATAAAAATATGTCTTCAGATGATATTATTAATCTTGCACAAGAGGAATACATTGAAAGCGGAGTTAAAATACTGCACGAAAATCTTATAAAAATTTTTGAAAAAGAAGAAAAAGTTGAGTTAAATACACTAACATTGCTTGGTTTAGATAAGATAACCGCATATGTTTCACTGTTATTTTTAACCGCAGAAAGTGACTTTGAACTTGAACAGAAAGAATTTTATTCCGATTTATATGTTAAAAAGAAATCTCCCGTACAGGAAGATGAAGAAATGACGGCATAGCGGGGTTTTATGGATTTAAAATCAAGAATAGAAGCTGTATTATATGTAACGGGAAAAGCTGTTGAACTAAAAGAAATAGCTAAAATTCTTGATGCGGATGAAGCAGAGGTTGAAGATGCAATGCTTTCTCTTATTATGGATTATTCCTCGAGAGACGGTGCACTTGAAATTGATGATGAAAACGGGTATATTATTCAAGTAAAAAGTGAGTATATGGATATAGTAGAAAAATTATGCCCTGTAGATATTTCTAATTCCGTATTAAAAACTCTTACGGTTATAGCTTTAAAGGAACCCATAAGGCAGTCTGTTTTAAAAGATTTAAGAGGGTCAAGTGCTTATGAACATGTCCAAGAATTAATTGATAAAGGACTTATCAGCAGAAAAAAAGATAAGAACGGTCGTTCATATAACTTAAAAACTACGCCAAAATTTGCAGAATATTTTAAAATAAAAGGTAATGCTGATATTTTATCTAAATTAGAAACAGAAAAGTTATCTGAAGTATTAGAACTCAATAAATAAAAGGAGAATATATGGAAGAACAAGAAATTAACGAACAAAGTAATAATGATAAAAATAATGTTAATTATAATAACCCGCCTAAAAAAGAAAAAAATATAAAAATAACGGTTATTATATTCATACTGTTATTATTATTACTTCTTTTTTGTAAGTTATATTTAAGTAAAATAATCCCCGAATATATTTTCAATCAAGGTAAAAAATATTTAGAAGCAGGTCAATATGAAAGAGCATTAAAAATGTTTGAATCTGCCGAGGCTAAAATGCCTCATAATGAAGAACCTGTTTATTACAGAGCATTGACTTTGTCTAAGATGCCGATTACATCTGAAACTCAAAAAGCATTATATGAAATAACCCAGCTTGATGACTGTGATAAAGCAGGAGATTTGGCGGAAAAAACATTAATGAAAATAAGAAATGATTTGGAAAGACAAATCGGTCCGAATTTTGTTGATAATGTTTTATATGAAGATAAACTTGTAAGATGGAATAATTCAGGACTTATAAAATATGCAATAACCGCTAATTTTACGGTTCCTGATTCATATTATGAAGATGTAAGAAATGCTTTTAAAAACTGGCAAAATGCAACTAGTAATGTTATAAAATTCAGAGAAGTTGAAAGTACTAATAATGCTCAAATAATCGTTAAATTTACGGATAGTTTACCGCTTGAAAATAATGATGATGTCAATAAAATGGGTGTTGTTAAACCTGAAATCAAAGATGCTACATTACTAAAAATGAATATCAGTTTAAAAGCACATAACAATGGCGGGAAAGCATTAACCGACAATCAAATAACAGAACTTGCTCAGCATGAAATCGGGCATGCTTTAGGTCTTTGGGGACATAGTGCACACGATGATGATGTTATGTCTTATAACGGAGATTATGTATATGATGATAATAATGTTAAGGCAATTTCTTACAGAGATTTAAATACATTATTACTAATTTATAATATGATTCCCGATGTTATTGATATAAAATTATCAAATTCCGAAATGAAGAATATGTTTTATCATTATGTTTTAACTACATATCCGGGTGAAAACTTTAAGGCTGAAATACAAAGGTTAATTGATATACTGAATAAAGACAGCAATAATATTGTAACGTGGGTTGATTTAGCAATAAATCTTGGATATAAAAAACAATATGCCCGTTCAAACTATGTTTTAAACAAAGTACTTCCTTTGACATATACGGATTTAGCAAATGAACAGGTTGTTTTATATAACTTAGCTGCAAATTATTACAAGATGAGAGATTATGAAACTTCTCAAAAGTATTTATTTATGGCTTCTAAGATAAAAGATGATTTTGATACTCAACTGCTTGGTGCCTTTATTGATTTTAAACTTAAAAATATTGATATTGCTAAAGGAAAATTAATACATTTAAACAGAGAATATCCTGATAATATTGAGATTGCTTTAAAATTAGCAGAAGTTTATTATACATTAAATGATAAAGAAAAAGAAAAATTAGTAATTAAGAATCTTGTTAAATCTAATCCGGATGCATTAAATGACAGAAGAGTAAGAAAATATAGTAAAAATTAAAATTCGGCAATTAAGTCGTATTGAGCAGCTCCCGTAATCTTAGCGGTGATTATATCACCCGGAATAACGGGAGTTGTTGTATTAATATAAATAAGTCCGTCTACTTCGGGTGCATCTTTATATGTTCGGGCAATAACGGTATTATTTTCTTCATTTACCGTTTCTATAATACATTCAATTTTTTTGCCTATAAGTTTTTCATTTATTGATTTTGAAATTTCCTGTTGAAGCTCCATTAGGGCTTTTTTTCGTTGTCTTTTAATTTTTGCATTGATTTGAGGTTTCAGCGAATATGCTTTTGTATTTTTTTCACGGGAAAATTCAAAAACTCCGAGCCTGTCTATTTTCATTTCCTTTATAAAGTTATAAAGTTCATTAAAATCTTGTTCCGTTTCATTCGGGTAGCCTGTAATAAATGTTGTTCTTATTGCGCAATTTGGAATTAACTTTCTTATTTTTCTTATAAGTTTTTTATAATCCATAACGGGTCTGTTCATAAGCTCCAGCATATTTTTGCTTACATGTTGGAGCGGAACATCAATATATTTAACGACTTTATCCAATTTATTAATTGTCATTAAAAGTTCATCCGTAAGCAAAGACGGATAAGTATACATAATTCTAATCCAGCTCAAGTCTTCAATTTTGTTGAGTTCGGTTAAAAGTTTATCAAGAGAAGGTTTTCCGTAAATATCTTTTCCGTAGCTTGTTGTATCTTGGGCGATTAAGACAATTTCTGATGTCCCTTTTTTTGCGAGGTCTTTTGCTTCTTTAACAATATTTTCAATTGTTCTTGATTTATAAGGGCCTCTTAATTGCGGGATTATGCAGTATCCGCAGTTAAAGTCGCATCCGTCTGCAATTTTTATATAAGAGCTTGCTCCCATTGTAATTTGCTGGCGCTCTACATCCTCGGGGTAGATATATTCCGGAGTTTCATTTACTTCATATTTAACTTTATTATCTTTTGTAATTTTTTTTATAACATCAACAATTTTATTAATATCAGAAGTGCCTAAAAATGCTGATGCTTCAGGGATTAATTCTTGGAGTTCTTTTTTATGTTTTTGAGGCAGACAGCCTGTTATTACTATCTTTTTTCCTGATTTTATCATATCAAATATTGAAGCAACGGATTCTTTTTCGGCATCATTAATAAATGAGCAGGTATTAATGATTACAATATCTGCTTTTGTTTCATCAAGAGTAATTTTATATCCTGCCTGAGCCAGTTTCCCGAGCATTAACTCGGAATCTATAAGATTTTTAGCGCATCCGTGGTTTATTAAAGCGATTGTTCTCATTTATTATCCTTTGCAAATATTTTCATATTATTTTTATCAGAAATCAGGCTGTAATTATTTTTTATCATCTCATAAAAATTTTGTGCATAATCAATCCCGAAGAAACTTTTTCCGTATTCTATATTATCAATCGGGAGGATAATAAAGTAATCGGGTTTATTTTCTTCAAAATGTTTTATAATTTCCGTTTCGCCAAAAATATCTTCATAAAACATAGGGTTAAGATTGTAGTATGTATTATCTGAGTTTCTGTTTGTCAGGTAGTTTATAATAATTCCTTCAGGCAGGATGACTATTTTATCCGTGTTTTTAGTGTTTTGATTTATGAAATCCACAGCATTTTTAACGGTTTTCCCGTCTTTTTTGTAGGTATAAATTATTCCTTTATCTGAAATAAGTTTATAATTTTTTAATTGAAGCGAGTTAAAATCATTGACGGCAAAAAATATTAAGAATATTACAAGTGCTGTTTTTATAATATTTTTAGGGAAATTTATCTTTTGTAATATGCTAATTGTGCATATAAGGCAGATTGGAAAGATAAAAGCTCCCATATGGTTTATATTTAAGTAGAAAAATGATTTTAAACATGCGCTTAAGGTGCATAAAACAAGGATAAATAAAGGTTTATCTTCATAAATTTTTTTAAAGAACGATATTAATAATATAAAATTTATAATCGGCAGGAAGGCGAAAATTGAATAAAATCCGTTATTTAGGGTTGAAAATAAAATTGCTTTATAATCAAAATACATTCCGAATTTTAAGAAGAATACTTTTAAAATAGGGGAATTATAAAAATTAACGAGCAGATGTATGTTTCTTTTTACATCTTGTATGTCAAGACCTTGAAATATAAGAACAAATAAACATATTAAAGGGAAAACGGCTAAGCATAAAAGAGCTTTTATAAAGTTTTTCCCGCCTAAAGGCTTTAAAAATATTAAACCGTACAATAAAATAAGTCCGTATAAAATAAATTCATACTTATTTGCAAAGCACAAGCCCGCAAACAGGCATGATATATAAGCAAAATTAGGAGTTTGAGTTTTTATGTATTTAATTAAAAATAAAACCGAAATTAAAAAAGCGCTCAGTGCATAGGAAATTGAAAATGTATAAGGCAGATTTGAATTATAAAGGAAAGTCCCGAATACAAGCGAAAGCATTACCGTTAAAGAGATTAAAAGCGGTAAGTGTTTATCCGTATATTCTTTAGAAATAAAATAAATTGCAGAAACGATAAAGAAAGAGTTTATAATCCCCGCACAATAAAGAGTATTGATTTTTGAGCCGAAAATCAAAAATAGTAAGCTGTTAAACAGATAAGCAAACGGGCCGTAAAGGTTGTTAAAAATATTTTTATATAAAACCGCCCCGCCGCCTGAGATTTGCTCGGGGATATAAAATTCTCTGCCGGTATCAATCAATAATAATCCCTGATGAAGAAAGAAAAAGGGCAAAACTGTAATAAAAATAATTGTCAAAATAAAAAAATCATTTTTAAAAAATTTCGTCATAAAAAATTCCTAATCAAAAGATAAAGTTAATTGAGGTACCTCGGGGGAGTTTTGTTTTGATTTTTTAGAGGATAAGTCTTTAGAATAATCTTTTTGCATTCTTGTCATAAGGCTTTGGGCTTTCGATATGACACTATCAGGCAGTCCTGCCATTTTAGCGACCTGAATACCGTAGCTTTTGCTTGCGCTCCCGGGGATAACTTTTCTTAAAAATCTTATTTCCCCGTCTTCTTCCGAGATTGTAATTCTGTAATTTTTAATCTGCTCAATAGATTTAGGCATAACGTTTAATTCATGGTAATGCGTTGCAAAGATAGTTCTGGCTTTAATTTTAGTGGCAATATATTCAGCAACTGACCAAGCAATAGCAACACCATCGTATGTGGAAGTCCCTCTTCCTATTTCATCAAGCAGAATAAGACTTTTTTCGGTTGCACTGTTAAGGATGTAAGCAGTTTCACTCATTTCAACCATAAAAGTAGATTGACCTAGTGATAAATCATCCACGGCACCGACTCTTGTAAAGATTTTATCGACAATCCCGATTTTTGCGTAAGAAGCGGGGACGAAAGAACCTATTTGAGCTAACAGAACAATAAGGGCATTTTGGCGCATATATGTGGATTTTCCTGCCATATTAGGACCTGTAAGTATCATAAATTGAGTATCTTCTAAATTATGAATATCCGCAATAAGTTTTAAATCGTTGGGTACATATTGTCCCATAGGTAAAATCTTTTCTACAACGGGGTGTCTGCCGTCTTTTATGTACAGTTCTTCGGTATTTGTAATTTCAGGCTTTGTATAATCGGATTCTATTGCGTTTACTGCAAAAGAAAGCAGAACATCAAACCTTGAAAGAAAGTGTGCTGCCGCTTTTATATCATCAACATAGTTTTTTGAGTATTCAACTAAATCGTTATATATTTTTTGTTCAAGTTCCGAAGATTTAAATTGTGCCGAAAAAACATCATCTTCGTGTTTTTTAAGTTCTTCCGTTGTAAATCTTTCAACATTTGTAAGGGTTTGTTTTCTTACATAATTTATAGGCACTTGCGAGAGGTTAGATTTTGTAACTTCAATAAAGAAGCCGAAATTGCGGTTATAATTAACCCTTAAATTTTTGATTCCCGTTAATTCTTTTTGTTTTTCTTCAAAATCTTTAAGCCAATTTTCACCGCCCGTTATAAGGTTTCTATAGTAATCAAGCTCGGCATTAACATCATCTTTAATAATTCCGCCATCCTTGATGTTTACCGGCGGGTCATCTTGAATTGTACGGCTGATAACGGAAGCAAATTCAACAAGTTCATTAACGGAATTTGAAAATTCGTTAAGATAGGGGCTTTTAAAGTTATCGGAAACCGCTTTAAAATTAGGGAAGATTGATAAAGTCTCTTTAAGCGCCAGAAAGTCCCTCGGGTTAATTGTCGAGTTGCTTAATTTAACCGCTAACCTTTCAATATCGGTCATTTTTTCAAGCAGATTGGAAAGAGTAATTCTTGCCTGCGGAGCATTGATTAATTCTTCGACGGCATTTTGCCTAAGAGTGATTTCATCAATATTTTTAACGGGCTGAGTTATCCAGGATTTTAATAATCTTGAGCCCATGGAGGTTTTAACTTTATCTATTGCCCAAAGAAGGCTTCCGAACTTAGTTTTGTCTTTTGAGGTTTCGGTTAATTCAAGGTTTTTTCTTGTTGATGCGTCAATGGAAACGAATTCCGAAATATTATAGGGTGTAATTACATCAAATTTAGGGAAAACACCCTTTTGAGTTTCCGAGATATAGTCGATTATAGCGCCTGCGGCTCTAAAGGCAAGTTTATTTTCGCTGTAGCCGAAGGAATCTAAAGATATTACATTAAATACTTTTTTTATATTTTCAACGGCTCTTAAATCGTTAAAAGATGAGCATGACATTTTAGTGCAGGGGTAAATTGAAGTAATTTCATCAGGCAGGTCAATTTTTTCCTCGGGAACAATCTGAAACGGGGTTATTTTTTGTTTTTTAACGGGTGTTAAGATTTCAGCCGGTTTAATTCTGGCGAGTTCGGATAAAATATCATTAAGACTTCCTTTTGTTACTTTAAACTCGCCTGTAGAAATATCCGTATAAGCAAGCCCGAAAAGTTTATCTTCTTCTATAACGGAAGCGAGATAGTTATTTCCCGTAGGTTCAAGCAGATTAATTTCCGTAATAGTGCCTGCGGTAATTGTTTTAACAATATCCCGTTTAACAAGACCTTTAACTTCTTTAGGGTTTTCAAGCTGTTCGCAGACGGCAACTTTAAAATTCTTTTCCAAAAGCTTAGGGATATAAGTGTTTAAAGATTTAACGGGAATACCCGCCATCGGGACTTTGCCCAAATTCCCGCCTTCTTTGTGTGTCAGTGTCAATCCGAGTTCTTTTTGAAACAAAACGGCATCTTCAAAAAAACCTTCGTAAAAGTCGCCCATTCTGTAGAGAAGAACTACCCCCTGATATTTTTTCTTAATATCGAGGAACTGCTTAAACATAGGTGTAGCAAGTTCATAATCGACATCCAGACTGTTAGTATTCTTGATTTCTTCATTTATCATAGCTATACTTAATGTATTACAAATTTTAGTTATTTTCAAATAAATTAAGTGATATATAAAGGAGTTGTAATGAAAGGCTGTTTAAGTTTAATAATAAAGACTGTTATTGCGGTTTTGGTATTTTTCGGACTTCTTCATTTAGGTGTTATTGATTTTATAAAGGATAAAATTAATGAATCAAAGTCGCCCTCTCAAGAGCAAATGCTTGAAAAGACAAAAGATATTATTGATTTATCCGATATTGATGATGAATATACCATTGATAAAAATCTTAAATTGCTTAAAAACAGGATGATTATAGCGGATCATAACGCATCAGGGCAAAAGATGATTATGATAGAGCCTGCAAAAGAAAATATACTAACTAAAGAAGATATAAAAAGTGATAATCTTCAATCAAAAATAGAAAATGCAATAAATAAATATAAGTATAAGCCGGTTAAATTTGATAAAATAGAGGTTTCAAAAAAAGGTACTTTAAAAGGGATTAACCAAGATATTCCGTATGCAAAAGTAAGTGCCGAAATAGCAAATCTTCCGATAAAGGATATGGAAGGGATTGTAGGGGTTGCACAGCTTAAGAACGGTAAAAATTTAATAGTTATATCCGTAAATGAAAAAGGAAAATATTCGCAGATTATTGCAAATACATTCTATGAACAGGTTAAAGAGTAATGCAAAAAGAATATAACAGACTGATGAAAAGATGTATAACCCTTGCCAAAAAAGGATACGGCAGGGTATCGCCAAATCCTTTAGTCGGGGCTGTTATATTTGATGATGATTATAGAATAATTTCGGAAGGTTATCACGCAAAGTGCGGACAAAACCATGCCGAGCGAAATGCTGTTTTAAATGCAAAAGAAGATTTAAAAGGGAAATCCATAATAGTAAATCTTGAGCCATGCTCGCACTTTGGTAAAACTCCCCCCTGTGCCGATTTGATAATTGAAAAGGGTATAAAGCGGGTTATTTCGGGACTGGTTGACCCTAATCCGAAAGTATCGGGCAGGGGCATAGACAAACTTAAAAATGCGGGTATTGAAGTTATAGAAGGCATCTTAGAAAATGAATGCCGAGAGTTAAATAAAATTTTTATAAAAAATCAAACGGAAAAACTTCCTTATATAACAATAAAGACCGCAGTTACAATGGATGGTAAAATAGCTTCAGGCTGTTATCGGTCAAAATGGATAACCGATGAAGCTTCAAGAAAAGAAGTTCATAAGTTAAGGAATATCTATGACGGAATACTGACAGGCAGTTCAACGATTATAAAAGATAATCCGATGCTTTCATGCCGACTTAAGGGCGGAAGAAATCCCGTAAGGATTATAGCTGATACTAACCTTTCATGCCCGCCAAACTCCAAAGTGTTTGCGGATGACGGAGCAAGAGTAATAATATTGACGGGTGAAAAAGTTTCTGCAAAAAGAGTTAAGGAATACCCTTCAAACATAGAGATAATAAAATGTCCGTTGAAAGAAGATAAACTTGATATAAAAAAAGCGGTTGAGATTTTATATGGAAACGGGATAATGAGCATACTGGTTGAAGCGGGGGCGAGAATAAATAAATCAATAATTGAAGCGGAATTAGCGGATGAACTGATTGAATTTATAGCACCGAAGATACTCGGGGACAAAACGGGAATTAATTTTGTCGAAGGATTTAACAGAGAAGAGATATCGAAATGTAACAATTTAAAAATCCTATCGACTAAATTAATTAAAAACGATATAATGGTTATCAGCAGATTTAAGAAATTTTTATAATATAATAATAGTATGACGAATGAATTAGCTGAAAAAGTATATAGTTTACAAAAGAATGTGCTGGAACTGCACAATCTGTTTGACTTAAATATGGCTGCAAACCAGTCAAGAACGATAGAGGAATTATTGTCAAAGGTTTCATTTTTGGTAAAATCCTCACTATCGTTAAAAAATGTACGATTTTTTATAAATAACGGCGGAACATTCCAAACCAAGAATATAAGCAGTGAAAGCGATTTAGAATTTGAATTTAATGCTGATAACGCACCGTTTTTACAGTCAGAAACAGACAAACTTATAAAAGTTGTCAATAATGACGGGAGTTATATATATAAAGCATTTTGGAACACTTATAAATTAAGCGAGCTTGAAACGGAATATTTAAAAGTGTTTTACAGTGAAGGTAAGGCATATTGTCTGTGTTCTATAAGTAAAAAAGAGGACGGAGAAGCTTTAAATGAAGAAGATTTTAGGTATCTTGATCAAGTGTTTAACTGTATAGATCCGATTTTACTGAAATTTATAAGAGATAAAGAGCAGGAAAGCAAGATACATGAATTAAATAAGACAATTCATAATCTGTCAATTCTTTATAATATTTCGCAGGCGGTAAACTTTATAGATGACTTAAAGCGGTTAATAAGCATAATTCTTGATAAAGCAATAGAAACGGTAAATGCGGAAAAAGGTTCTTTAATGCTTTATGATTCATCGGATAATACTTTGCAGGTAAAAGTAGTATTCGGATTAAAAGATAAAAAACACGAAGATGACATAAATAACGGTATTGTAGAGTGTACTAAATTAAAGCCCGATAGCGGGATTGCAGGTAAAGTATTTACCGAAAAGAAGTCTATTATAACGAACTTAGGCGGTAATGACCCGAGATTTAATCAATTATCCGCAGACAGCAATGTATCATCATTAATATGCGTTCCGCTGATAGCAAAAGGCGAATGTATCGGAATTATTAATATAACAAACAAGAAAAACGGAAAACTGTTTAATAAAAAAGACTTAGAGTTTGTAGAGGCATTAGCTAACCAAGCAGCTATTGCGGTTGATAATGCACAGTTGTATGAACTGGCTACAAAAGACGGTTTAACGAAATTATATATACACAGGCACTTCTATTTCTTATTGGAATCTGAAATTAAAAGAGTTCAAAGGTATCATCATGTTCTTTCGTTAATAATGATGGATATAGATAACTTTAAGCATGTAAATGATACATACGGTCACTTAGTAGGTGATATGGTGCTGAAAGAAATAGCAGCAACAATTCAAAAGACAATAAGACATGTAGATATTCCCGCAAGGTACGGCGGAGAAGAATTTACAATAATTCTGCCCGAAACTGCGGCATTAAATGCCGTAACAATCGCTGAACGTTTAAGACAAAGAATCAGCGAAATAGAAGTTAGAGTTGATGATAAAACAGTTATCAAGCCGACAGTCAGCATGGGTATTGCAGAATTTCCTAATGCGGCAGATAACATAAAAGACTTAATTGACTTTGCTGATAAAGCTTTATATGTTTCCAAAGAAAACGGTAAAAATTGTATTCATTTATATTTTGATGAAAAATTTTCAAGATATACCCCTTAAAAAATTTTGTAAAAAGTTAGAAACAATTCGGGCATGGAAATAATCTAAAATTCATGCTTGCAATATAATGAAATTATGGTAACTGTTAATAAAAGGCGGAAAAATTGAAAACTGCAATATATCCCGGGAGTTTTGATCCTGTTACGAAAGGGCATTTAGATGTCTTAAAGCGGGCTGCGGATATATTTGATAAAGTAATAGTGGTTGTTTGCGTAAATATCAGTAAAAAGAGTTTTATTCCCGTAGAGGATAGGATAAAATTAATAAAGGAGTCATGCTCGGATTTAGAAAATGTGGAAGTTGACAGTTTCGACGGTTTGACTATAGATTATGCAAAAAAAAGGAATGCGAATGTAATAATAAGGGGGCTTAGGGCGGTATCTGATTTTGAGTATGAAATGCAGTTATCGCAAGCGAATAGTGCATTATGCTCTGATATACATACAGTATTTTTAATAACAAAGCCCAAATATAATTTTATATCATCAGGTACGGTAAAAGAAATCGCATTAATGAAAGGTGATATTTCCAAGTTTGTGCCTGAACCCGTAAAGAATTATTTAGAAAAAAAATATATGAAAGGTTAAAGCCATGACAGAGTTAAGAGTTAGTCATTTAATAGACGAAGCGGATGAAATGCTTGATAATAAATTTCATGTAGGAAGCTATTGTTTATTTATGAATACCGATGATATTCAGGATATATTAAGCAAAATAAGAGCAATATTGCCTGAAGAAATAAAAACTGCCGAAATGATATTAAAAAGACGGGATGATATATATATGGAAGCCCAGAGCAAAGCAGACAGAATAATCAGTGAAGCACAAAACACGGCAGCAAATATATTAAGCCAATCGGAATTAATAAGAGCGGTAAGAGAGAAGGCAGCTAAAATTCAAGAACAGGTTAAAGAAAGCTGTGACGAAATGAAGAATAAAGCAATAGAGGAAGCTGATTCTGTCAGAAGAGCCGCTTATCAAGATGCAATGCAGACAAGAGAAGGCGCTCAAGACTATGCGGAAAAAGTTCTTGAAAGTTTAGAACGTGATATTAATGAAATCCATAGAATTGTAAAAAACGGACAAGATTATATTATTCAACAGAAAGCAAAAGATAAAAATCCGTTAAACGAAACATACAAAAACGAAAAGACGGCTGCACAATAATATCAAAAAATTAGGAATGGTTAAGAGTAAATGGCAGGGAAACTTGTACAACAAAAAGATGACGGCATGCTTAAACTTTTACCTCAAAGCATAGAAGCAGAGGAAGCAGTGCTTGGTGCGGTATTAGTCAATCCGTCATCATTGGGGAAAATAGTAGATTATATAAGACCTGAGAGTTTTTATAAACCGGCTCATAAAGTTATTTTTGAGGCGGCATATGAACTGTTTAAAAAGGGCGAACCTGTTGATATAGTTACGGTTTCAGAGTTTTTACGCAATGAAGATAAATTGGAAAAAGCGGGCGGAAGGTCTTATATTAATGACCTTGCCTTAAATGTTGTAACAACGGCAAATATAGAGTATTATGCGAAGATAATTCAAGAAAAAGAAATAAAGCGGTCTTTAATAAGCGCAGGTTCCGAGATTGTTTCCATGTCTTATGAGAACGAGGAAACGGATATTGTACTTGATAATGCGCAAAAGCTGATTTTTGATATAGCCGCACAAAAAGATACGAGTGATTTAGTTCCCATCCAAAAGCTTGTGGTATCGAGCTATGAAATGATAGAGCAGAGATACAATAATAAAGATGATTTAGTCGGGGTAACAACAGGGTTTTACGAGTTAAATGATATAACATCAGGGTTTCAGAATTCTGATTTAATAATACTTGCGGCACGGCCATCTATGGGAAAGACGGCATTTGCGCTGAATTTAGCGCAAAATGTTGCATTAAAAGGGAAAAAGGCGGTTGCCATATTTTCATTAGAAATGCCAAAACAGCAGTTAGTAAAACGTATGCTTTGTTCTGAGGCAGAAGTTGATACATCAAGGGTAACAGCGGGAAATTTACAGAGTAAAGACTGGGAAAAGCTTGTTGATGCAATGACAAGGTTATCGGATACAAGGATATATATAGATGATGCTTCAGGTGTAACCGTCACGGATATTAAGGCAAAATGCCGAAGATTAATGATGGAAGAAAAAGATCTTGGGCTGGTTGTAATTGATTATTTGCAGTTAATGGAAGGCGGAGGCAATCCCAATGACAGAAACCAGCAGATTTCTCAGATTTCAAGAGGGTTAAAGGGGCTGGCAAGAGAGCTGAATGTTCCCGTAATAGCGCTTTCTCAGTTATCAAGGGGAGTTGAGCAGAGAAACGATAAACGTCCGATGTTATCGGATTTAAGGGATTCGGGTGCTATAGAGCAGGATGCGGATATAGTAATGTTTATATACAGGGATGAATATTACAATAAAGATAACGTGGAAAATAAAGGCAAGGCGGAAATAATAATAGCCAAGCACAGGAACGGGCCTACAGGCTCATTTGAGTTGTTATTCCAGTCGAACATAACTAAGTTTAAGAATAAGACCAGACCGGCTGCAGAGTTGTATTAATTTTTATTTTTTTCGTATTAATTATTTCAGAAAAATAAAGTTTCGTTCTTATGCTCCGTATAGATAATATCTAAGCTCAAACGAGCTGCGGAACTCGCTGCACTTTGTGCAGCTCAAACAGTCCTCGCTTTGACGTCTTTTCGCTAAGATATTAAACTATACTACGCAATGAACTTCAACTTTATTTTTCTGAAAATTATCTATTTCTTATATTGCGGAAATTAATAAATTTGTAAGCCTTGCGGAATATAGTACAACTTCTTAGCGAAGCGGCAGCATTGCCCCGTCTGTTTGAGCGCAGCGAGTTACGGGGCATTGGCTGAGCTTAGAAGTTATCTATATGGAGCATCAGATTACAAATTTATTAATTTCCGCTGATAGATTAAAACAAAAAACTTCCTAAGCATTAGAACGAAACTTTATTTTTCTGAAAAACTAACTAAATTAATAACTAAATTAAGAAAAAATATAAAATTAAGCTTCAATAAAAAGTCTTCTGCCTACTATATTTGGTTTACCGTTGTAGTATCCCGCAAAGTACCCGCCTTTTACGGGCTTATTTACGGCATAATTTTTTCTTGCCGTATTACTCGGCTGTAAAAATGGGTTTTCAAACGGGTTATAGCCGTTAACTTCTATGGCAGTAGTTTTTGTTGCGACGGGCGCATATAATACTTGTGATACCATGCTTTTTAATTGTTCTATCATATTATTCCCTTTTTTACATACACATATTTTTTATAATGAAAATAAATCTTATGTCATTAATTATATATTTAATTGTTAAAAATTTTAAATAATTAATAAAAAATACTTCGTTTATATGAATAATTTTAGAGGGATACGGGAATTTATAAAATATATTCACAGGTAAAATTATTACAAAATTCAAAAATATTTTAAAGCGGACATTTAAATAAAAATTTTATTTTTGCCCTGTCTGATTTATTCGGGGGATATAGTATTGAAAAAGTTTTTATTATTTGAATGCAATTATATTTAGAATAATCTTGTAATAATGTAGTTTGTGAAAATTTAATATAAATACAATAAAAAAAATATATAATTCCTTATAACGTAAATAAAGATACTTTTTATAATGAAAGATACCAAAAAGTGTTGTATGGCAAAACTGACCGTACATCGTACTTGAAAATTTTACATTTTGTAATCTATTGACGAAATGTTAAAAAAAGTATACAATTTACGATTATAGGATTAGTTTAAAAAAAACAAATGAAAGGTAACACGAATATGAAAAAATTAGGTTTCACCCTTGCCGAAGTTTTAATTACTTTGGTAATTATTGGTGTAATTGCAGCTATGGCGATTCCGGCTGTAATGTCAAACACAAATGCTCAGGAATATAAAACTGCATTTAAAAAATCTATTGCAACAATGAATGATGCTCTTCAATTAGAGTATGCAAGAAACGGTTTAACACCTGCCGATGTTAAAAATCTTGGTTCAAGCAACCCTCCAACAACAGAAATGGCAAATGGTGATGGATTAACTTTAACAGGTATGTTTGCTCGTAACTTAAATACAGTAAAATTCTCTAGCGGGGATGTACCAGGCGGTTCATGTATTGCAACACAAGATGGTATGTTTTTCTGTTTCTCTGATTTTACTCAAGCTAATTGCGACGCATACAATACAACATCTTGCGCAAAAATTATTGTTGATGTAAACGGTTCTAAAGGGCCTAATATTTTAACTGCATCTTCAGCAAGCCCGAGAGACAGATATAATGTTTTAATGTATCAGCAAAAAGTACAACCTGGTGACGTACCAGCTCAAGAAGTTATGTATGAAAGACCTGTTCAAAAATCTGATGGTACAACAGGACAATAGTTATAATAATTTACAGTTTGTTAATGTAAATAAAAACCGGAATGTAATTATTACATTCCGGTTTTCTTATATTAACTAATTTATCCTTCAAGCCCTTCTTTTAAAAGTTTATTAAGTAACTGCGGGTTTGCTCTGCCTTGAGTTTCTTTCATAACCTGCCCGACAAAGAACCCGAATAACTTATCCTTACCGCCTCTATATAATTCAACTTGCGAGGGGTTATTGGCAATAACTTTATTGATAATTTCTTTTAAAGCACCTTCATCTGAAATTACCCCAAGACCTTGTTTTTCAACAAGTTCTTTAGCGCTTCCGCCTTCTTTTAAAAGTGTAACAACAAGCTGTTTACCGATATTATTTGAAATAGTGCCTGATGTTACAAGGTTAATTAATTCCGTAAATGAATCAGGTGTCAATTTTGTTTGTTCAAGCAGAAGTTTTTCTTCTTTTAAATATGCCGCTATTTCTTTCATAAGGAAGTTATTGGCGGTTTTTGGATCAGCCCCCATATTAACCGCTTTATCATAAAACAGGGCAATATCCTGCTGTTCTACCAAAACATTAGCATCATAAGGAGTTAACCCGTATGAAATGTATCTTTGTCTTCTGTGATTTGGAAGTTCAGGCATTTTAGAAGCGATTTCGTTTACCCATTCTCGGGATATTTTTAGAGGCATTAAATCAGGTTCGGGGAAATATCTGTAATCGTGAGCATCTTCTTTCCCTCTCATAGATTTTGTTACACCCTGATTATCATCCCAAAGTCTTGTTTCTTGGATAACTTCTTCTCCTGCTTCTACTATATCAATTTGTCTGTCTATTTCATATTCAATCGCTCTTTGAAGCGCTCTGAAACTGTTAACATTTTTTATTTCTGCTCTTGTGCCAAACTCTTTTTGTCCTATAGGGCGCACGGAAATATTTGCGTCACACCTCATAGAGCCTTCCTCTAAGTTGCCGTCGCATACTCCTATATATCTTAAGGTGGTTCTTAACTCCTCCATATATGCTCTTGCTTCATCGGATGAGCGCATATCAGGTTCCGATACTATCTCTAATAATGGTGTACCTGCCCTGTTTAAATCAACAAGCGAGTAACTTGAACCTGCTATACCTGTTGACCCCATATGGACAAGTTTTCCCGCATCTTCTTCTAAGTGAGCTCTTGTTATTCCTATTCTTTTCCCTTCAATATCTATATGTCCGTTTACGCAAATCGGCTGGTCATATTGTGATATTTGATAGCCCTTCGGAAGGTCGGGATAAAAATATTGCTTCCTGTCAAATTTACAATACTCGGGAATTGTACAATTTAGTGCAAGCCCTGTTAATATCCCCATATTTACTACTTCTTTGTTTAAAACGGGTAAAACCCCCGGCATGCCTAATGTAATCGGGCTTATATGAGTATTTTGTTCACTTCCGAATTCCGTTGAATCGGGTGCAAAAATTTTTGATTTCGTTTTTAACTGCGCGTGAACTTCAAGTCCTATTACAACTTCGTATTTTTTTCTTAATTCTTCCATTGTCGCCATTTATTATAAACCTCTGATTCCCTTTGACTGATAAAATCATATCATAAACAAAATTTTCAATTTGTTTTTTAATTTTTCAACAGTTCAAAATAATTTTTAGAATATCTTAAAATCCCTTCATTGCGCATTTTTGATAACTCTCTTGACATTGCGCTCCTATCTACACACAAAAATTTCGCCATTTCTTCTCTTGAATACGGTACGGAAAATATCCCATCCGCAGTTTTGTATGATTTCAAAAATGCTAAAATTTTATCTCTTGTACTTTTCTGCCCGATTATATCTATTTTTTCATTCAATAAAGAATTTCGCCCTGATATCATTTTCATGATGTTCTTTATAAGCTGAATATGATATGAACAAAGCTTAGAACAGGGAGTTACCACCTTTTCAAAAGGCAGAAAAAGCACCTCACATCCCTCTTGTGTGTAAACATCCACGGGGCTTTTACTCTGCCCCAAACATACTATATTATGTCCGAATATATCGTTTAGCTTTAGTTTTTCAATTATTACATTTTCATTTTTAAAATCACTTTTACTTACAATTGCAGAACCTTCCAAAATAACAATTAAAAAATCAATTTTACTGCCTGCCTTAAGAATATAGGTATTTTTTTTGAAAACCTTTGTTTTAATGCCGAAGCATTGTAAAAGTTCCAAAATATTATTATTTTCAATATTCTCAAATAAATCGATTTTAAGCATTAAAATTTATTTCTTTTTATTTTCTTTTTGTTAGTGGAAAGTTTATCAATATGTAAATCTTTTTTAGCATTGTCAATAGAGATTTTGGCTAAAGGTTTGTGATTTCTTTTATCATAAAAAACAAGCCAATGTTCTCTTTTAGGGTCATCTACCGAAAATGATAATATACCTGATACACTTTCACCCTTTTTTATGGTTTTCATCGCAAGCGAATTTCGGTAATCTGTAAATATAGAAGGATTATAAGAGTTGTGTAAATCGTTAACCATCGCTATATCAAAAGTCGAAAAATCGCTCTTAGAGTTATTTCTTATAATCAAATCAAGCGAAATTGTATTAAGATTGCCGAAAGGATCTTTTTCAAGGTAAATATCGGAAATATTAACATCCAGCCCGTCGTATTTAATTTCCTCCTGCCTTACGGAATCAAAAGTCATAACAGGAATAGCTTCCGTACTTTTAATTTTAACCTTGATTTCATCGCCCGGAGATATAAGTACGTCTTTACCTTTCCTGAATAAACTCATCCCCAAAGCAATAACCCCGCCTAGTGCTGCTCCGCCAGCTAAAGTATAACCCTGACTTATAATAGCACCTTCAAGTCCTACAAGTTCAATGGCCGCCATTGCTCCGTACATACCGCCTATTGCGGTATTTGCAAGATTTTTCCCTACCGCATTTACGGCAGAATGTGCAGGATGAAG
>CANQAL010000008.1 GCA_947589255.1 Candidatus Gastranaerophilales bacterium
CACATTTTTGAAAAAATAAAAGTACATGTCAAATATTTTAGAGGGATTAAATAGGGAGCAGAAAGAAGCGGTACTTCATGACAAGGGTACTTTGCTTATTCTTGCAGGTGCAGGCTGCGGTAAGACTAAAGTTTTAACAACAAGAATTGCTAATCTTGTTAATTCGGGTGTATCTCCTTATGAAATTTTAGCCGTTACATTTACAAATAAAGCCGCAAAAGAAATGGTTCATAGATTATCGCTTATGGTTGGCGAAGAAAAAGCGAAGAAAATGTGGATTGGTACTTTTCACTCAATTTCGGGCAGAATTTTAAGAACCGATATTCAGGAATATAAAGATGAAAACGGTTTAACATATGATAATAAATTTGTTATATACGACGATGCTGATTCTAATTCAATATTAAAAACTGCTATTAAAAATTGCAGTCTGGATGAAAAAATATATCAGGCTAAATTGTTAAAAACAGTTATTTCAAATTCTAAAAACAAAATGATAGATTCATATACATTTGCTACCCGTGCAAGAGATTACAGAACGGAAAAATATGCTCAAATATATATGGAATACCAGAAATTGCTTCAGGCAAATAATGCGCTGGATTTTGACGATATGCTTGTAATGGCTGTTAAATTGCTGGATAACTCTGAAAGTGTCAGAACAAAGTATTTTAACAGGTTCAAACACATACTTGTTGATGAGTTTCAAGATACTAACTTATGCCAGTATAAAATGATTAAAAGTATTTATACGAATAACTATCCGGAGGATGAAATACCTACTGATAAGAGTTTGTGCGTTGTAGGTGATGTTGACCAATCCATTTACAGCTGGCGAGGCGCTGACTATAGGATTATTCTTAATCTGCAGTCAGAGTTTAAAAAAACAAGACTTATTAAGCTTGAGCAAAACTACCGCTCAACAGAAACTATTCTTGATGCGGCTAATTCAGTTATCTGCAACAATAAACAGAGAATAAGCAAAAATTTGTACTCTAACTTTGGAAAGGGGCAAAAAATTCACCTCTATCAGGCTAATGATGAAGCAGATGAAGCCTTAAATCTTGTTAAAGAAGTTAAAAGGCTTGCTGTTTCCAAGTCACTATCAGATATGGCTGTGTTATACAGAACTAACTCTCAATCAAGAGCAATAGAAGAAGCCTGCATGGCTAATAATCTTCCTTATAAAGTTGTAGGCGGGCTGAAATTCTATGACAGAAAAGAAATTAAGGATATTATTTCTTATTTAAAATTAATATATAATCCCTCTGATTCTCAAAGCTTAAAAAGAATAATTAACGTTCCAAAGCGCTCAATAGGCATTGCGACTGTAGAAAAGCTTCTTCAATTATCAAATGATGAAAATCTTAAATTTATGGATATTCTTGAAGATATTAATAAATACGATGATTTTTCTTCTGCCGTTAAAACGAAGTTAAAAGCATTTTACGATATGATTATTGGATTTCAGCAGGATTTTTATAAATTGGATCTGCCTGAATTTATTGCACACGTTCTTGAAAAATCAGGCTACATTCAGGATATTAAAGATAATGAAGATGAAACGACAGCTGAAACAAGGATAGATAACTTGCAAGAATTTATAAATGTTGCAAGGGAATTTACTCCGCAAGATGAAGATCTTTTAGGTGAGTTTTTATCACAGGTATCTTTAGTCAGCGACATTGATTCATATGTAGATGATACACAAGCGCTTACATTAATGACCCTTCATAGTGCAAAAGGTTTGGAATTCGATACCGTATTTTTATCAGGGCTTGAAGACGGTATTTTCCCTCATAATAGGTCTGTTGAGTCACCATCAGAAATGGAAGAAGAACGTAGGCTTATGTATGTCGGAATTACAAGAGCTAAAAAAAATCTTTATTTAAGCTACGCAAAGCGCAGAAAAGTATGGGGACAAGATAAGTATCTGCCACCAAGCAAGTTTATAAGCGAAATTCCTCCTGAACTCTTAGATTACTCAGAATCTGATTATGTTGTTTCAGATAATTCATCTTATACATTTAAAAAGGCTGTTGATACTTTTAAATCGAAAGATTTAGGCTTAAACCCCGACGGAAGCATAAAATCAGTTACCTCATTCGGAAAAGGATTTATTGCGCCAAAAAGAAATACAACTCACAATACTTCTTTTGTTATTAAAAGCAAAAACCACGACATAAATAAGGCGGAAAGACTTAAAACGGAAGAAGAAAATATTAAAGACTTTTTAGAGTCAAACCCCATAAAGAAAAAACTTTTAGAACAGCAAAAGAGTGATTTAGAAAAGTCTTCTAAATCTTACACGAATTTATCATTTTCCGTTGATGACAGGGTTTTTCATTCTAAATTCGGTGTAGGGAAAGTAAAAAAAATAATGGAGGTCGGTTCATCTTCCATGATAATTGTTGATTTCGGTAATCAGGGAGAAAAGGCTTTAGATGCTCAATTTGCGCAGTTAAAGAAATTTTAATTATGATAAAAGTACTGGATTGCACACTCCGTGACGGCGGTTACATAAATAATTGGGACTTCGGGTTTAATAATATTTCATTAATTATTAAAAATCTTTCTGATTCAAATTTGGATTTTATTGAATGCGGATTTTTAAAAGATATTAATTATAATCAAGACAAAACAATTTTTTCTGATATTACTCAGCTTTTATCTTTAATCCCTAAAAAAACGCAAGCAAAATATACTCTTATGATTAACTATGGGACTTACCCAATCGAAAAAATCCCTAATTTACAATCAGATAACTTATATTTAAGAATTGCTTTTAAGAATAAGGATTTATTATCCGCTTTAGAATATTGTATGTCGCTTTCATTAAAAGGATATAAAATAATCATTAATCCCATGCACACAAATTTATATACGGATGATGAACTTATATTTCTTATAAATGAAGTAAATAAAATTAAGCCTTATGCTTTAACTATAGTTGATACAATCGGTTGCATGCAGTCAAGTGATGTAATCAGGATATTTTCAATCTATGATAAAATGCTGAATAATAAAGTTAACATAGGTTTTCATTCTCATAACAACCTGCAGTTGTCATTTTCTAATGCTCAGGAACTTATTAAAATGTCTAAAGACAGGAACTTGATTATTGATTCAACTGTTTTTGGCATGGGTAGAGGTGCAGGAAACATTAGAACCGAACATTTAACTAAGTATATTAATGACTCGTTTAAACAGAAATATAATATAATCCCGATTTTAAAAACAATTAATGATTATATAGAGCCTATTTACAAAAGAACCCCTTGGGGATACTCGCTTCCGTATTATTTTGCAGCCGTTAACAAATGCCACCCCGATTATGCTAAATATTTGAATGAAAATAAATCCATAAAAATAGAAGATATTAATTACCTCTTACAGCAAATCCCCGATAACCAAAAGGCCTCTTTTAACTTAAACGTTATTGAAAATATTTGCAAAAATTTTGTATGTTAACTTTTATTACAATATAAATAATATGTATATATTTTATATGCAATTTTTTTTGAGAAATTGTTTTTATATATATGTAAATGATAAATATTGAAAGAGGGACAAATGGCAAGAGTACTAATTTCAATGCCTGAAGAATTCTTATCAAGAATTGATGAAGTTGCTGAAGGTGAAAACAGAACAAGAAGCGAATTAATTCGTGAAGCACTCAGAACTTATATTCATAAACAAAGGGTTAAGGAAAATGCACTTGCACTAAAAAATGCAAGTATACTGGAATCACTACTTGATTAAAGGCAGACTACAGACTTATTATTGTGGAGGAATTATAAAAAAGAAGTCAAAATGACTTCTTTTTTATTGGGATTTTTCAAATAATGCTATTGTTTCAATGTGATAAGTATTTGGAAACATATCAACAGGCTGAATATAAACGGGGAAAAAGTTATACTTTTCAAGAAGTTTCATATCCCTTGCAAGTGTAGACACATTACAGCTTACATAAACAATGTATTTTTTTGTTAATTTAACAAGGTTCTCAATAGATTTTTCGCTGCAGCCTTTTCTAGGCGGGTCTGCTATTGAAACATCAAACAAAATTTTGTTTTCAATAAGATTTTTAAAACTCTTTTCGGCATCCCCGTTTATTATTTCAATATTATCGATATTGTTTAGCCGTATATTTTCTTTTGCATCCTTTGATGAACTTATTGCCTCTTCAACGCAAGTTACACTCAAGGCAAGAGAACTTAACCAAATACCAAAGCTTGAAACACCTGAATAAGCATCAAGTATGCTCGGCTTATCTGTTTTTTGAGAAATTAATTCTTTTACTTTATTAAATATAAGCATTGCGCATTCGGGATTGACCTGAAAAAAGCTGTTTGCGCTGACTTTATATTTTATTCCTTTAAGGTTTTCAATATAATAATCCTGCCCCTGAATAATACTTGTTTTATCAGATAAAATAACATTCGTTCTTTTTGTGTTGAAATTAGCACAAACTCCTTTTATTTTAGGAAATTCAGACATAAGCTTTTTTGCAAGCAATATTATATTTTTATCCGTTCTATCCGAGTTAATAACTAAAATAACCAAAATTTCGCTGTTATCCGAGGATTTTCTTATAACAATATGCCGCAAGATTCCGATATTGTTTTTTTCATTATACCCGCTTATACCAAGCTCTTGAGCATTTATTTTAATATAATCAACAATTTTATTTATATAATCGTCATACATATGACAATGCTTTATGTTGATAAGTTCATGAGAGTTGTCCTTGTAATAACCCGCTAAAATCCTTTTAGAAACCTTTGTTTGAGAAACGGGAAGCTGTATTTTACACCTGTATTCATACTGTTTTGGTGAAGGAATTATTTCTTTAATTTCATAATCTTTACCTGTTATATTTTTTATTGTTTCTTTTACTATATTTTGCTTTTGATGTAATTGTTTATTATATTTCATATACTGCCAATTACAGCTTCCGCATATATTATGGAGCGCACACTTTGGATTTACTCTGTATTTTGAAGCCTCAATAATTCTAATTATTTTACCTTCCGCATAGTTTTTGTTTATTTTTGTAATTTCAATTTTAACCGTATCCTCGGGACAGCCCGATTTAACAAATATAGGGAAATTTTCATACCTCGCAAGAGAATTCCCGCCAAATAACATTTTTTCAATTTTTACAATGTATTTATCTTTTATATTCATTCAGTTCCGATTTTATTTTTTCAATTTCGTTTGACCAGTCAAATGCTTTTTTCTGCCTTATTATTTCAACACTATCATACCAAGGTGTAGTTTTTGTATCATCAAACCAGCGCCATTCCGCAACTTTTGGTATTAACAATTTAGTTTTTACACCCAAAGCACCTGCCATATGGACTATAGATGAATCTATTGTTACAAGTATATCTATGCAGTTTAATAATGCGGCAGTATCGCTGTAATCTTTTATATAATCCTTTAAACTCACAATTTTATTTGATTCATTTTCGTTATTTTCTATTTGAAACGAATATAATTGAATATTTTTTAATTGGGCAAGTTCTTCAACGTATTTGAAGGGTAAGGCTCTATTTCTGAAAATATTCTTATTGCCTTGGTAAAATATGCCAACTTTTAATTTTTTTGTATTAAATATATCAAGCTTTTTAAACTCTTTTATTTTATTAATATCCGCCTTTAAATAGCCTTCTGAAGATGGGATTTTATTAAAATCCATATTAAGAGCATAGGCTGAATCCATTATTTGCAGGATTCTTTCATAATCTTTAACCTCTTCTGATTTCTTATATACATTTATATCAGTATAATTGTATTTTAAAATTTCACAAAGCTCTTTATCTGTTTGCAGAGCAATATTATTACAGATTTTCTTTAAAAAGGGTATATACCTTGCGAACATTAAAGTATCTCCAAGCCCGCAATTTGAATATACTAAAATACTTTTACCCCTTATTTTTTCCGATTTATTCCAGATATTATCTTTTATTTTTTGAGGCATTTTATCTTCAAGATACCTTTGCCCGTACAATTTCATACCCTTATTAAATTCCTTTTTTTGAAGATATATCATTGCCAATGATAACTTAGATTTTAATGAGGCATTAGGATTTCTAACTATTTTCTTTAAAATCTTTTCAGCCTCAGCGAGCTTGCCCCGATATTTTAATGCAGTTGCCCTGCAATGCTGATAATTTAAATTATCAGGTGATAATTCAATCGCTTTATCAAAATTATTTAATGCACTTTTGTACTTGCCTTCATCCATGTAATTTGTTCCAAGCTGCATATATGCTTCAGAACATTGTGGGTTTCTTTTTATTAATCTTTTTAAAATATTTATACTTTTTTTATTATCATACAAATCTCTATATACTTGAGCTAAAGATAGACATAATGTTTCTTCTTCAGGAGAAATTTTGTATGCAGATTCAAGTATTTTTAAACTTTCTTCTTTATTGTCATCCTTATATAATGAAGCTAAATTAATCATTGAATTAATGTGTTTAGGATTAAGTCTTAACGACTCAATATAACATTTTTCAGCTTCCTTTTTATTTTTTAATTTGGAATAATAAATTGCTAAGTTATAAAAATATAAATAATTGCCTTTATTGCTCTTTATACAAATTTTTAATTCATCTATTGCACATAAGTAATTTTTTTCATAGGCATATATTTCAGATAGCAGGGCATGTAAAGCTATATCATCGGGTTTAATTTTTAATGCCCGAAGAGCATACTCTTTAGATTTTTCATTATTATCAAGATCTTTATAGGTATTAGCTAAATTAAATAATGATGAATAATGCTCAGGATTGATATTCAAAGCTAAAAGATAATTTTTTACGGCTTGCTCATATTTATTAATGCTTTTGTACGATAAGCCCAAAGAATAATATAAATCATCCGAGGGTGACTCTTTGACAATTGTTTCAAAAAGTATAACGGCTTTATTATACTCACCCGCCTCATAGTATGCTTTAGCAAGATTGCCTGATATATATGCATTAGGTCTTAATACAACAGCTTTAGAGAGATATCTTATTGCATCATTATATTTTTGTTGAGATACACATAATAACCCGTATAAATTTAATATATTTACATCATTTGGGTTAATTTGAAGAAGCAGAGTATAAATTTTCTCTGCTTCTTTAAAATCATTGTTTTTATGAAGTTTAAAAGCTCTATCTGATAATTCTTTGTATCTGCCATCCATGATTAAATCATAGCACAAATTATTGATTTACATCAGATAATTTTTCCTTGTTTATTCCTGCTTTTTCAATGTAATCAAAACAAGGACCTTTTTTACCCGGTTGAATCCAGCTGAAATCTTCATCAATGGAATCTCTTACCATTTTCTTATATTGTTCCGGATTATCAAAATATATTGTTAAAGCTTTTTTCATTGCTTCATACAATTGAGGGGCATCAAACTTTTTATTTTTATCTGTCAGTACTGCGTTTTGCTTACCATTTCTGTTTAATGTATCTACAATACCGCCAACGGCAGATGCTATTACGGGAGTACCGAGTGCTAAAGCTTCACTTTGAGTTAATCCGCATGGTTCGAATATTGATGACATTATGAAGAAGTCACTTGAAGAAGTTAAGGCTGCCATAGGTGCATAGCCTTTAGCAAAAATAACTCTGTCAGAATCTTCTTTTGATAATTTATTATTTTTTAAATCAATAATATGTGTACTTTGAATATCATTGGCATTGTCGTCACCTGCGAGATAAAAGACCGGTTTATTTTTACCCGGGAAATCTTTATCCCAGTTTTTATAAAGCATATCAATTGCCTCAGTTAATATATTAATACCTTTTTGAGATACTAATCTTCCGCATGAGGTTATAATAGGTGTTGTCTTAAGTTCTTCATCAGTTAACTTAGGAAGTGTCATGCCTTGAGTTGTATCAATAAACTTTAAGTCTTTTTTAGCTGAAGTTTTAGATATTGAGAACGGAATGATGTAATTATTATAGATTTTTATCTTGTTCTTTAATCTTCTTTCCATTATTTCATCAATTGTATTTTCTCTATTATATGTATCAAGCTCTTGACCTGTTAATTCTTTTGTTTTTTCTGCCGTAGCTTCAATTGATAATATATTGAAATCATTACCGTTTATAATTCCGACTAAAGATTTTTGCTTATTTTTTTGAGTTAATGCCCATTGAAGTTCACCCGATAAATCAGCATGATCTTTTGAAATTAATTCTTCTGCATAGTTTTGAGAAACAGGACAGAAATAATCACTTAAACATATACCTAAATTTAATAAATTAACATGATTTTGAGAGTAATCACTTTCATTAAGTAAAAGTACATTATCGAGATTTTTTAACCCCGGGTCTGATTTATCCGTAGCAGATGCTTTGCAATTGGCATTTGATACAATATCATAAGTATATTTATCAAATAATGTATTTAAAATATTTGAAGTTGCTTCACGTCGCTGTTCATCGTTATTATTATTTTTGGTTGAACCCTGATACATTGCATTATGACCGATAGTAATGATATTGATATTTTTTAATTTGTTTGCAACCTCTTTAGGAATATTACCAAATTCAGCTTCTACAGGAGCTTTATATCTTGCCAATGCTGCAATCGGTGCTGCCTGCCAATCATTTAACAGTAATGCGTCCATTTTAGGTATGCTCTTAAATGCAGCCTCATCATACAATGAAAGATTTTTAAGGATATTTGGGTTTTTCTTGATTACTTCTCCTTTTTCATTATAAAGGACTTTCCCGATTTGAAGATCATCAATACATTCTCTTAATTTTGCAAGTTCATAGACAACTTTTGAGAAAAATGCAAACTTTTCGGCTTCCTCCGTTTTTGAGCCCGTAGAGTATATAGAACCGTTGAAATAGTTATCATTTTTAATAAATATTAACGGTTTGCCGTTATTTTCAGCCATATATACTTCGACATCTTCCGTTTTTGACTTTCCTGCTTGGAATGTATCAACTTGGAATGAGGCTAATTTTTTAAGATCGTATGCTTTATTATTTTTATATTGATAATTGTAAATACCATCTTTTTCCGTAAACGCAGAAATTCCGTTATCCAGATACATTGGAATAAATGTCGGAAGTTTTACTCCTACTTTATCAAAGTTATTTTGAATTGCGACAGGAACACTGCCTAATCCGCCCTCTTTTATCGGCTGAAATTCAGATGTAACTGACCATAAGCAAGGATGATCAGAATCTATCGGTTTTGATACAGGAGGTTTCTTTAAATATTGTTCACTTGTTTTTTGTATTTCATCAGCTAATTTATCTTTTATTGGTGTTTCATTTTTTAATAACTGAATGCCGTAATAATTACTTAAATATTTTTTTCCGAGATTATTTCCGTTTGTTAAAGAACTGTGCTGAACAGAGGATAGAGCATTTTTCCAATTATCCCGCTCATTATTAACTGTATTAATTACTCTATCTACTTCGGCTTTATCTTCTTTTGAAAGATTATCAGTTTTATCATCAGCTAATTTACCTGCTTTATAAGCACCGCCCGTCAAACCGGCTATACCAAGTATAGCAGCCCACATTTTTGCATCTGCAGCTTTGCCTGTCTTTATAGATTCAGTAACTGTTGCAGCAGTTTTATCTGCGGCCGCCTTATAATTATTAAAGTCTGTTGTAAGTTTTTTTAAATCATCAGAAAAACTTTCGACGGTCTGCTTAAGAATTTTAGAATTATTATTAGTAATTTTATATGTTATTAAAGCCGTAACAGGGATTGCTACCAAAGGTAACACAACCGGTGCCGCTTTTTTTGCCGCATCAATATACTTTTGTTTTTTTGTCTGTGCTACTGAAACATTTTGATCGTTTTGTACCGTAACTTTTTGTACTGAAGGAACAGTTGCAGCTGGTACAGCAGGCACTGTCATGTTTGAAAATATCCCTGACGTCATACTTTTATACCCCTATTATAAACACATTTGTCTAAAACACGTAAAGTCTTTTTTTTGCTGGTTTTACAGCCTTTTATTAAGTAATTGTTACAATATTTTGAGACCTTAAATTAACTATACTACAAATTATAAAATTTGTTAAATTTATTTTAATTAATTATAATTTCATAATAAAATATTCATATCAGATTATTACGGAACTTATTATTATGAAATTAAAAAATACACAAGCACTTACTTCTTTTAATTACGGCTGGCTTTTAAAAAGAATTTTTCCTTATATCAATAAATTTTTAGGCAGAGTTATATTGGGATTTTTAGTCGCAATACCTGTCGGCCTTTTAGATGGTGTTGTTTCTTTCTCTTTAAAACCGTATATGGATTATGTTGTTGGCAAACAAAATTTAATTATTTTCGGACACGAAATTAACTATATTATTCTTGCATATTCAATGCCCTTTGCAATTGTTTTATTTGCTGTACTTCAAGGATTATTAAGATATCTTAACTCTTACCTTACTGATTGGACCAGCCTTAAGATTACTAATGCTGTTAAAACAGATTTGTTTTCTAAACTTGTTTTTATGGATACTTCATTCTTTGATGAAAATTCATCGGGCATGATTATTAACAGATATTTAATTGACCCTGATACCGCATCAAGAGGTATAGTTGATTATATAAAAACTTTTATTATAAGCTTTTTTGGAGCATTTTCGCTCTTAGCCGTTATGCTCTACAGCTCTTGGGAACTTGCACTCGTCGGTGTTTTGGTATTAACTTTTGCTTTTGTTCCCGTCTTCTTTATCAGAAAAAAAATAAAATCAGTTTCTAACAAAAATACGGTTATTAGCGGTAATATTACAACTATAATGAACGAAACATACTCCGGAAATAAAGTTGTAACGGCATATAATCTTCAAGATAAACAAAGACTTCTATTTAACAAAGGCATAGATGACAGCTTTAAAGTTTCTATATCACTTACAAAAAGAGTTGGCTGGATGTCTCCTTTAATGTATTTGATTGCATCATTTGGAATAGCTTTTGTTCTGTTTTACGGTACAAAACTTATTTATGAAGGAAGTATGACTGCAGGTTCCTTTGCATCATTTGTTACCTCCTTGCTGCTACTTTATAAACCCGTTAAAACATTAGGTAATACATTAACTTCAATACAAAATATATTTGTCGCAATGGGCAGGGTTTTTGAACTTTTTGATTATATCCCGCAAATTAAAGACTGTGATAATACAATCCCTTTGCCTCAGCTTTGTAACAATATTAAATTTGAAAATGTTTCATTCGGTTATACCGAAAATGTTAATGTCTTGAATTGCATAAATTTAGAAGTTAAAAAAGGAGAAACAATCGCAATTGTTGGAAATTCCGGTGGCGGTAAATCAACATTGGTAAACTTAATTCCCAGATTTTACGATGTTAACTCAGGGGCAATAAAATTTGACGGAATAAATATTAAAAATTTCAAGCTTAGTGAACTTAGAAATAATATATCTTTTGTTTTTCAGGATAATTTCCTGTTTACGGGAACAATAAAAGAAAATATCATGCTTGCATCTGAAAATGCTACGGAAGAAGATTTAAACAACGTTCTGGCGGCTTCTCATTTGAAGGAAGTAATTGATACATTACCTGACGGAATAGATACAATTCTCGGGGAAAGAGGATTAACTCTCTCCGGCGGGCAAAGACAGAGAGTTGCAATCGCCAGAGCAATGATTAGAAATACTCCCATTGTTATTTTAGATGAGGCAACATCCGCACTTGATAATGAATCAGAAGCAGTTGTCCAAAAAGCACTTGACAATCTTATAAAAAATAAAACAGTATTCGTTATTGCTCACAGATTATCTACAATTAAAAATGCTGACAGAATAGCTGTTATTAATGACGGATGCCTTGTTGAACTCGGTACTCACGAGGAATTGATGAAAATTCCAAACGGACAATATAAACATTTATATGAAATGCAGTTTAATAATACAACAGAGGCGGTAATATAATATGAAAAGAATTCTTGTTACGGGCGGGGCCGGTTTTATAGGCTCGCATTTATGCGAAAAATTAGTGCAAGACGGAAATGATGTTATTTGTCTTGATAATTTTTTTACGGGGAACAAGGATAATATAAGACACTTGATTGGCGATAACAAATTTGAACTTGTTAGACACGACATAATCAAAGAATATTATGCCGAAGTAGATCAAATATATAATTTGGCTTGTCCCGCATCTCCCGTTCATTATCAATATAATCCGATAAAAACAGTAAAAACATCTGTTATGGGTGTTATAAATATGCTTGGTCTTGCAAAAAGATGCAAAGCAAAAATTCTTCAAGCCAGTACAAGTGAAGTATACGGCGATCCTAAAATTCATCCGCAAATTGAAGCATATTGGGGAAATGTTAATCCTATCGGGATAAGAAGCTGCTACGATGAAGGTAAAAGATGTGCAGAAACACTTATGATGGATTATTACAGGCAAAATAATGTTGATATAAGAATTGCCCGAATATTTAATACATACGGTCCGAGAATGGCAGTTAATGACGGCAGAGTTGTATCTAACTTCATTATACAAGCTCTAAAAAATGAACCCCTTACAGTATATGGCGACGGCAGTCAAACAAGATCTTTTTGCTATATCTCGGATTTAATCGAAGCGCTTATAAAATTTATGAATAATGATAAAAATTTTATCGGGCCTTTAAATTTAGGTAATCCTGAAGAACATAGCATTTTGCAGTTTGCAAAAATTATTATTAAACTTACAAATTCAAACTCTGAAATAATATTTAAAGAACTCCCTTCAGATGATCCCGTACAAAGAGAACCGGATATATCTGCCGCTAAAAAAATTATTGATTGGGCACCTTCGGTGGAACTTGAATATGGCTTGAAAAAAACTATTGAATATTTTAAAAGTATTCTTTCTTAATTCTTTTTTTAGTTAATTTACACATTAATTTGTGCTAACCGAATTGATTGTTATAGCAATATTTTGTATAATAATGACATGTGCGCTGATAATAAAAACAAAATTATAAACGAGTTAATAAAACAAATTGTTGATAATCCAAATAAATCTGAATGTTATTTAAAGCTTGCCGGTATTTATCTGAGTGATAACGAATATGACAGAGCAATCGGTGTATATGACAGTTTATTAAATTTTGAGCCTTCTAATTATGTAGCTCTTACTAATTTGGGAAGTATTTATTTCTGTAAATCAGAGTTTAAAAAAGCAGTTAATTTTTATTCAAGAGCTGCAAATCTCGGAATTGAGGATCCTACCGTTTATTACAATTTGGGCAATGCATATGCGGAAATCGGTGAATTTAAGCTTGCTTTATCTAATTATATAAAAGCATTAAATCAAGATAAAAATAACTACAGAGTATATTCCGCCATTGCTATGCTATATCAGGATAAACAGAATTACGATGAAGCTTTAAGATATTATGAAAAAGCTTTGTCTTTAAACAATAATTCATCTGAAAACTATATTAATATTGCTTTTGTTTTAATGAAAATTAACAGATTTTCTGAAGCTGCGGATAATTTTAATAAAGCATTTAAACTTTCGCCTAATTCCTACAGATTATTACTATTTTCCGCTAATGCTTATTCCGCAGCCGCTGATTATGAAAAAGCTAATGAATACTTTGATAAAATTTTGGCTATAAATCCTAAATATTACCAAACTTATTTGTGTTATGCTCTATCTTCATATGAACAAAATAATATTGATAAAGCTATTGAGTTATATAATTCAGCTATAAACTTATATCCTCAATATACAAATGCATACACATTACTGGGAAATCTCTATTTCTCTGAAAAAGAATATGAGCTTGCCGTTGATTTATATAAAAAAGTTATTGAGCTTAAGCCTTCAGACCCCGGAGCATATACATTGCTTGCTAACACTTATGTTATGCTTAATGATTTACGGTCGGCAATAAGTATTTATAAACAATGTATTGATATTGATACGGATAATGATGAAATTAAATTAATTTATGTTGAAATTGTAAATGAATATATTAAAATTAAGACAGCAAACGAGATGAATAATGCAAAATAATACAACTAAAATTTTACCGCTTGAAAAAATTATTTCGATTCTATCATATATAAGTATGGGAATTATCGGTTTCTTATGGATAATATTTGCATATAAATGTAAAAGAAAATTAAAATTTTTCTTAATGTATAATATATGTCAATCTATGGTAATTTCAATTTTTTTAGTTATTTTAAAAACTCTGGTGCAGCTTATTTTTATAATATTCTCAAAAATCCCGTTTCTTGACCCAGTTGCAGGAATATTAAATTTAATTATATCAGTTAAAATTATCAGATTTTCTCAATTTGGTTTATCTTTTTCTATCGTCCAATTATTGTTATTTTTATTGTTTCTATATTTGATTGTTGGTATATGTTTTAGCAAAATACTTTATGTTCCGATACTTACCAAATTTATGCAAAAAGTAATGAACAGATTTTAATTATTTTATTGAATTTTGCGTATTAGAATTTAACGATAAACCTTTCACCCCACCTGAAATAGTGTCTTTAATTACTTTTTTCATTGTCATTATTGAGTAATCTTCAGGAGTTTTTTGTTTATATTTTTCAATTAATTTCTCGCTGTTTTTGCGCTTTTTTATTTCTTCATCACATTTATCTTTAAATTTTTTCAAATTGTTAAAATCCAATTCGGGCGGAATTAAACCTTCATATCCCATATCTTTAAGTGACGGGAACATATTTTTCTTTCCCGTTAAAGGATTTGATATTTGCCTTAAATACAATTTGTATCTGTACTCATCAAAATACTTTTTTACATCGGGTGTAAGTTTACTCGTGAACAAGTCTGCCATCGGCTTATATTCCTTATCTGATAGCGGAATACTGTCACAGAATTTGTATAACAAATCTTCAATTTCTTTTAAATCTTGTATATGAGAGTCCATTATTTGGATTTCAGCACTGTATCCGTTATATTTACTGTTTAAATCACCAAACAATTTGTTTGATAATTCTAAATTTACATGTATTGCGGTATAACCTGATTTTGAAACTCTTTTATTCCATCCGGAGGGGGTTGTTTTTAAAACGAAATTAACCATTTTATCTTCTTTTATGGGCATGTAATCATCAATTGTCTTATCTTTTGGTATCATTGTCTTATCCGGGGTAATATATTCAATCGAGGTTATTTTTATATTTCCGTCTTTTGCCATTTGGTATATAGCATTAAGTATCTTATCGGAAACTATATTATCCTTACTATTAAGAACAATTCGACCCCTAACTATGTCATGAACGAATTTTTTTACTCGGGATTTTGCATCCGAACATCCCAAAATCTCGTAATTATCCTCTGTTAACTTTGAAGGTGTTGCTGACAAACGTTTTGCAATATGCTTTAATTCTTTGTTAATCTTTTTTTCATCTTCATCAAAAATCATTGCACCTGATTTTTCAAGCGCTTTTCTTATTATTTTCAGCATCCCAAGAGCTGATTTAAATGCACTTGTTTCTTGTGATGCCGCTCTATATTCCGAATTATTTATAATAATATTGTACTGTTCGCTCTCTGCAACATCTTTTTTACTTTTGTATATGCCTCTTAGTTCAGCTATTGCTCTTTTTGCAAATTCATGACTTTCCTGTTCAATTTTTTCAGGTAATTTATATATTATTTTTTGTTTTATACTTTTTGATGATTTTATATTTGTTATAATTCTGAATGGTTTTGAATCCGCAGGATATAAATCTGATATCGGCAACAAGTAATGATTTAAAATTTCTTCTAAATAGCATTTTGCAGGCTCTGCATATTTATGTACATCATTACAAACCTGTTTATTTTGAGGCGATGTAAATACATTTTTCTTTAAATCATTTTTATTTTTTGTTGTATCTGTTTTTGTATGTCCGAATGATACAACGTCCATCTCTAACGGTCTGAGATTATTATATTTATATGCCGTGTTTAATTGTTGATTATATATTTTTTTTACTAAAATATTGTTTAATTGTACTTTCATGGTTCACCAAATTTATAAAAAATAAACATATTAATTTTTTTACAAAATAATGATTTTTTTTACAAATTTTAAACTTTATCTTACTACTTTAGTTAATCCGTAAGGTTTATCAACGTCCCTGTTTAATCCGTGTGCTGTTTCATAAGCCAAAATTTGAAGTAAAACAAGCGCTGAAAACATAAAATCTATATCATTGTATGTATCAAGGCATATTGCCGATTTCTGATTTTTTAAATTAAGCTTGAATGCCGAGATAATAAGCGAATCCGAATTATAATTATCTCTTATCCGTTCAAGTACTTTTATTGTAAAATCAACATTATGATTATTTACTAATGATATAACGGCACACTTCTTATTTAATATAGCAATGTGGCCATGAAGAAATTCACCTGTCGGGTATGCCGTTGTGTTTATATAAGAAGTTTCTTTTATTTTAAGCGCTCCTTCTTTTGCTAACGGATAAAACATACCTGATGCCAGTATTGCCGCATTATCGTAAGATATAAGTTTATTTGCGAATATTTTTATGGCATCTTTGTAGTCAAATGATTTTTTTATTATTTGCGGTATTTTATATAATTCCTCTATTAGATTTGTTACGGGAAGCTCTTTTTGCTGCATAATTTTTGCTGATAATAAAAATAAACAAAATAACTGTGCACTCATTGCCTTTGTTGATGCTATTGATTTCTCAATTCCGGCATGTATTAATAACTTATATTTAGAATTTTCATATAATGTCGAATTTTTTGTATTCGTTACAGCCAGTGTTTTATCGGTTTTACACCTTATAATATCAAGGGATTTAATTGTATCTGCAGTTTCACCTGATTGAGATATGAATATATATAATGTCTGACTGTCAACATCTGCATTTTCAACCAACGAGAACTCGCTTGCATAATATGCCTGTGCATTGCAATGTGCTTTTTCTCTGATAAAGTTTGCAGCAACAGAAGCACAATGATATGATGAGCCGCAAGCTATTAGTGCAACATTTTTAATATTATCGGGAATATCTATATTAATTGTCTTATTTTTATTAATATACTCTTTTATTAATTTTGAAATTACGTCAGGTTGTTCAAAAATTTCTTTTTCCATATTTGTTTTAGCGGCGGATACAAAAAAATGTTTAAAAAAATTTAGCATATATTTAACCTTTTCTAATAAAATTTACTTTTATAACCTCTAAGTACTGTTTTAGGGCTCATAAGTCCGACTTCAAAAAGCAGATTTGCCTGCGCCTTATTGTATTCTATCATATTTTTTATTAAATTTATATTTGCCTGAACTTTTAAATTTTGTGATGCTATAACATCAATAAAAGTGGCTTCTCCTGTTTTCATATTTGTCAAAGACAAGTCTAAGCTTACATTAGCCGCTTCCGTTTCAACTTTTGAAGCTTCTACTTTTTTTAATGCGTTTAATGAGTCATAATACGAAGATAAGATATTTTCTTTTACTTCTCTTTGCAGATTAATAAGTTCTAATTTTTTGGCATTAACTAAAGCAGTATCAGCTTTTATTTGTGTTATTGTCCCCATAAGAAGATTCTTTCCGACATGCGCTCTTAAGTCAAGAGTTAAGCTGTTATGCGCACTCATTCCTGCACGTTTTGTACCGACATAGCCGTTTTGATAAGATAATGTCAATTCGGGTATTATATCAGTATAATTAGAACTCCTTTGGGCTTTATATGCTTCGACCTCTGCTCTTTTAGAACGAATATCTTCTCTTGCTTCAAGTGCCTGTTTATATAACTCTTCAATACTTCTTGATGAATTTATTAACTCTCTTTGATCAACTGTTATTTCAAACGGATAAACTGCATCCAGTATTTCAATACCAAGTACATTAGCGAGTGCTGCCTGTCTTAATCGCAGCATATTTAATGTCTCAGTATAGTCTTGTTGTGCACCCGCCAGCTCCGCTTGTGCTCTTTTAACATCATATAGTGTACCAATTCCCGCTTCAAATCTGCCCTCTGTATATTTTAGCTGTTCCAAGCGGTCATATAAATTTACTTTTTGAACTTCAATTTCCATTTTTGTTTCTAGTGCATCATAATAAGCAAGTACCGTATCACGTAATTTTTGTTCTTTAGTAAACTCTAAATTTGCCCTGTATGCCTTAAACATATTTTTTGTTTGTGCAACTAAAAAGAAGTACTTACCCTGATTTATGGTTGACCATTCAAGTACTGCAAGACTTTGTATCGGAACTTCATGGGTTGTTGTTGCGACTATGCCTCCGACTAAATATTGTCCTTCAAGATTTTTAATATCAAAATTATAGTATATATCAGGCAGCAGTTGAAACTGAGAGTTTCTATACTGCCAATATGATTGCTTTTTGTATTGATTCTGTATTTTTATATCATAATTCTCTTCAAGTGCTATTTTGATACAGTTTTCCAAATCAGTATATATAAACGGAGAATTCAATTCATCAGATATCTCTCTATCCAGTATAAACTGTTTTTCTATATCAGATATTGTTGCAGTACCTTTTATTACTCCTGAAAATGCTTTATAACTTTCACTCTCAAAGTAATTATCGTATGAATTAATATAATCGGTTACTTCGGAAGCAAAAGCATATATTTGAGATGTTATTATAATTATAATTATTATAAGAATTTTCATATAATAATTATGTTTAAATTTTTAAAAAAATATGTCAGTCACCTATACAATATAAACGGCTATTTATTTTCAAGTTTTTTGGTTCTTATTTGAATGTCTTCAATTAATTTTCTGTTTATAGCTAATAAATCAGCAAGTACACCAAATACGCAGGTTTGAAATCCTGTTATTAACAAAATTGACGATATAATTAACGATTGTATATGGCCGTTACCTGAACCAATAAAGTAATAACAGAGAAATCTAACCATTAAAAAAAGACCTGCTGATAATATTAGACCTCCGATTATTGCAAAAAATCTAAATGGTCTGTATATAATAAACATTCTTAAAATAGTAAAAGAATTTTTTTGAATATATGTAAAAAGGTTTTTAACAAGTTTAGATTTTCTGCAGCAAGAATTTACTCTGATAGGAACAGATTCAATATGCAGTCCTTTTGTTTTTGATTGAATTACGGTTTCTATTGTATATGTATAATTATCAAAAACATTTATTGACATAGCCGCATCTCTTGAAAATGCTCTAAATCCGCTTGGAACATCATCAGTAGCCGTACCGCTTAAAAGTCGTACAACTTTTGAACCAAAATATTGAAGAAATTTTTTAAATTTGGAAAAATTTTCAATATCTTTTATTGGTCTTGCTCCGATTACTATATCAGCTCTCTTTTCAAGTATCGGTTTTACCAGCTTTTCTATGTCTTGTGCATTATATTGATTATCAGCATCAGTATTAACAATTATATCAGCACCTTCAGATATTGCTTTTTGAAGCCCTGACATAAAGGTTCTTGCAAGCCCTCTATGGTGTGTTGAAGTAACTATATGCTTTACATTATATGATTTAGCAATTTCTACCGTTCTGTCCGTACTTCCATCATCTGCTATTAAAACTTCTATTTCATCAATTCCTTCTATTTTTTCAGGTAATTGCGATAATGTAACCGGCAGCGCTACTTCTTCATTATAACAAGGTATTTGAATTATTAATTTCATACTTTTAAAACTTATATATGTTACAATTATATATATTATCATGTAAATAAATTTTTCATATGAAAAAAGATATAATTCTCAAATTATTTATTATTTTCATATTAGGTTTTGCTTTCAGGACTTGGTGTCTGGATAAGCCCGAGGGCTTATATTTTGATGAATATTTCGGCTGGTTTATTGCTTCAAAAAACACTTTTGCCGAATTTATAAAGGCTGTTATGCAAAATTGTCATACCCCGCTTTATTATATTTATCTGAAAATTTGGATGTTTCTTTTTTCGGATTCGGATATTTCTTTAAGATTTTCTTCGCTTATCCCCTCATTATTCAGCATTTTAACAATGTTTCTTTTGGGAAAAGAATTTAAAAATAAAAATCTCGGTTTATTTGCCGCTTTAATTACTGCTTGTTCTTCTTTTTGTATTTATTTTGCTCAGGAAGTAAGATTTTATTCAATACTGTTTTTACTTTCATCTTTAGCTTTTTTGTACTTTATTAAATCTGTAAAAAATCCTAATAAATTAAACTTTACTTTATTCTTTACTTTTAATGCTCTAATTTGTGCTTTTCATACATTAGGCATTATTTTTTCTTTCTTTTTAATTTTATCTCTGGCAATTTATTTTTATAAATATTTACCTCAATATCGAAACAATATAATTAAAATATCAAATTTAATAAAATACATTTCCCCGTTTATTATAATTATTATTTTGCTAAGTCCCTTTTTATTTAATATAGCCCTGTCCAAAAACCTTTCGCAGTTCTGGTCTGATTTTTCACATTTAAAAATTCTCTGTATATTTATTGATTATTTCTCGCCGGTTCAAACAAATATTGTAAACACACTAAGTACTTTTTATGAATACACTCATATAAACGATAAAATTAATTATTTGTTTTATATATTTGCAATTATCCCTCTTATAATCGGTTTTCTTGCGTTAATTAGAGCAATTTCGGAAAAAAATAAAATTTTAAATTATATGTTATCGGCTTCTGCTTTATTTTTAGTTGTTGTTATAATTCTTTCTTTTTTCGGAAAATTAATTTTAATTACTAAATATACGGTTGAAATATACCCAATATTAATTTTAGCATTTTGTTTCGGGATTTCTTTATTTTCATCAAAAATATATAAAATTTTATTAATATCAATATATTTATTTATAAATTTATTCTACTTAATTACATCTAATGATTCAGCTCCTAAAAAAACAAGGCCGGAAGGTCATAGGGCCGTAGTTGAACTGTTAAAACATTCAAGATTAAAATCTACTGATTATGTTCTTCTTACTTATTATGATAAAGATAAATTTGAAAAGTATTTAACCGATAATATAAATTATAATTTTTACTCAATTAATAAATATAATTTTAATTACGTTTTATTTAATGAAGAGAATTACGATAAAGTAATAACAGAGGGAAAAAATACTTACAAAGTTTTATTGCGGGAATATCCGAATGAAGCGGTTTTGAGTTACATTAATAACAACTTTATTAATAATATGAAAAAAGGTGACAGGCTCGGAATTGTAATTTTAGACAGTGTTTCTTTTTTTAGAAATCAAGAATTACAAAATATTGTTGATAACGAAGAAAAATACAGAAAAACTCCTTTTATATTTTTAATATTTTCAAGTCTGAGAAACAGTGCAATATATGTATGTAAAAAGCAATTAAAACTTGATACAATTACACATGCCGGATACTGGACTTTATATGTATATGAAAAAGCCGACTAATCCGGAGATATTAACTTATCAGAAGCTCTTAATTGCGAATTAAGATATTTTTTTAAAGGGTCAGGATAATCCGTTTTATTATGAGTTGTTAAATATTCTTTAGCATCTTCTCTTGCTTTTTCTAAAATAGGTAAATCTCTTGTTAAATCTGCGAGTTTAAGTTCAACAAGTCCGCTCTGTCTTACTCCTAAAAATTCTCCCGGGCCTCTTATTTCTAAATCTTTTTCTGCTATAACGAAACCGTCATTTGTTTGAACAAGCACATTTAATCTGTGTAATGTTTCTTCGTTTTGTGTTGAAGAAACTAAAATGCAATATGATTGACTGTTCCCTCTGCCTACTCTGCCTCGTAACTGATGAAGCTGAGAAAGCCCGAATCTTTCCGCATTTTCAATAACAATAACAGTTGCATTAGGTACATCAACACCGACTTCAACAACTGTTGTAGATACAAGTACATCATATTTTTTATTTTTAAAATCCTGCATTACTTTATCTTTTTCATCGGTTTTCATTTTTCCGTGAAAAAGCCCTACTTTTAAATCCTTAAAATATCCGTTTTGGAGTTCTTCTGCTTCTTTTGTTGCAGCTTTAGCCGAAAGAGTTTCGGATTCTTCTATAAGCGGGAAAACAATATATGCCTGATGCCCGTTTTTTACTTCATCTTTTATTAAATTAAGCGCCTGCTTTCTTTGTGACTGTTTTAATAATGCGGTTTTAACAGGTTTTCTGCCTTTTGGCAGTTCATCAATTATTGTTAAATCCAAATCCCCGTGAACGGTCAAAGCAAGAGTTCTCGGGATTGGTGTTGCTGTCATTGTAAGCATTTGCGGAATTTCGGCTTTATTTTTTAAGATATTTCTTTGTTTTACACCAAATCTGTGCTGTTCATCAATAACTATTGCACCAAGATTATTAAATTCAACATTCTCCTGCAAAAGTGCGTGTGTGCCTATTGCAATGTTTATTTGACCGTTTCTTAAATCTTTTTCCAATTTTGCTCTCTGCCTTTTTGTATTTGATGAAGTAAATAGAGCAATATTAATTCCAAGTGGAGTAAGCCACCTGATGAAATTATTAAAATGCTGTTGGGCAAGAATTTCTGTTGGTGCCATAATTGCGGTCTGAAATCCGTTTTCAATGGCAGCTAAAAGCATTATGCAGGCAACAACCGTTTTCCCGCTTCCAACATCTCCTTGTAATAATCTTTGCATAGGTTTATCAGAATTTATATCATTAAGTATTTCATTTATTGCTCTTTTTTGAGCATCAGTGAGTTCAAAGGGAAGATTTTTTATGAATGTTTTTACAAGACCATCCTCTTTTACCGAGAGAGAAACTGTTTTATAACTATCCTGCGTTTTTTCTTTTATTGCAAAAAGCTTCATTTGGAGTAAAAATAATTCTTCATATACAAGGGTAAATCTTGCCTTTTCAAGTTCATCCTCATTATCGGGGAAATGTATAATTTTCAGTGCTTTATTTTTATCAGGCATTTCATACTTGGAAATTATTTCCGAAGGAAGAAGGTTTTCTATTTTATCATAATAAAGTTCAAGTGCATTATTGATAGCTTTTCTTAGTGCTTTTATATTTAAGTTTTCAACGAGCGGATAGACGGGGACAATTCTTCCTAAATTCAGATTTTCTGTTTCAAAATTTTCCTCACTGACTATTTGATATTGAGGCTTATCTATTGTATATTTCCCCGTATAATTATCAATTTTGGCGGTTCCTGAAACAATTATTCCCGTTCCTTTCGGGAATTGTGATTTATACCGCTCTAAAGAGTACCTGTTTAAGCTTTTATAAAAGAAGTTCAGTTCTATTGATCCTGTAGAATCAGAAATTGTTACCTTTATTATTGTTAAATTATTTTTTGTCGTAAAAGCTTTTAATGCAGTTATTTTTCCGTATATGGTAACATTTATACCTTCTTTTAAGTTCATAATAGGGCATTTTGAAGAATAATCAATATATTTTTTAGGGTAATAACTTATTAAATCAAAGATTGAATATATTCCAAGCTTATTTAAAAGGTAACCAAACTTAGGCCCGACACCTTTAAGCATAACTACATCAGAATTATAAATATCCGTATCATCAATTATATTTTCAGTTTTATTTGCGGGATGTAAATCATTTTTTAAAATGTTTATAAATCTGTTAATGGTCTTTTTGCGCTGAAAAATATTTTCAACGGGATAATGCTCAAATGCTTCCATTAAGGGAAGCCATTTTGAATTTTTCCCCGAATACTTATAAATCAATTTTAACTGAGATATCATATAGCCCGAAAAAGATTTTTCCCTGCCGACTACGTCAATATACTTGTATTTTTCCTCAAGCTGTATTGCTTTTCTGATATGCTCAATATCAATTTTATTTGTATAATTATCTTTCATTTTTAATATTCAAAACTTCATATATATCAATAGGCACTGATTTGCCTTTTATGCTAACCTGACTTAATTTAACCGTTTCAATATTATCTTTGACATAATCATAAGTATATTGACTGATTAAAAAAGAAGTCTTAAGTATACTGTTATAAGCCTCAATTCTTGAAGCAAGATTAACGTTATCCCCGATAACGGTATATTCAAATCTTTCTTCCGTACCGACATTGCCTGCAAAAACCTCGCCTGTATTTATCCCGATACCGATTTCAATTCTGGGTTTACCTTCATTTATAAGTTTATCTCTTAAAATTTTCACTTTTTCAGTCATTTCAAGCCCGCATTTAATCGCATTTAATGCGTGATTTTCATCTTTAATCGGTTCACCGAAAACGGCTAAGGCGCCATCACCCATATATTTATTTATTATTCCGTGATATTTAGCTATTATAGGCTCGATTGTGGAAAAATACTCATTAAGTATTGAAGTAACAATTTGAGGTGACAAATTTTCTGACATTTGCGTAAAATTTCTTATATCAACAAATAATACGGTAACAACAGTTCTTACTCCGCCTAAATTTAGTTTATCAAGATTACTCAGAACCGTTTTCATAACATCCTTTGAAACATATTTACCCATGGCTTTTTTTATCATTTCAGCCGTTTTATCAGTTGTAATTATTGAATATAACTGTTTCAAGACAGAAGCCGAACAAATTGTAACTATTGGAGTAACAGGCGGAATATATATGTTCATAAAATATTCAATGACATAATATGCGAAATAAACAAGTGATAAAATTAAAGCAAAAATAAAATTATATTTAAGTCTTTTAAATCCGAATAATACAAATAAAGTGAATATTGCCGTTATAATGAGTGTCGCATCAAAATTTGCATCTTCTCTATAGATATTCTTAAGCATATTGCTTAACATAACAGCATGTACATCAATATCTGCCTGCTTTTTTAATATAGGGGTTTCACTAAGCTGTTCCCAAACACTTTTATCGGCATTTAATCCTATTATAACAATTTTATCTTTAAATTCATCAGGATTAATTATTGGCTTATTACCTGATTTTAATGCATAATAAGACTCTAATATATCTATTGCGGAATACTTTTTGTGGGAATAGTAATTTTCAATCGGGAAGTACCAATCAAGTCGAGTATAAATCCCCATTACAGTGTTATCAAGGCTGTCAAATGATTTTTTATAAGATATAGGGATCTTTAAAGTTTTGCACTCATCATTTGTACATAAATAACGGTCATAAAGAACAAATTCTTTAATTCCCGTAAATACTGAATAAGCACTCAACGCAAGAGAAGGATATAATTTATCACCCATTTGAACAACAGGCATATAGCTTCTTAAAATTGTATCTTTATCTTCAACAAGCATAGAAGAAGCCAGATTATTAGCATTATATAGAAGATCTTTCGGCAGATTAATAACTGCTTTATAATTTGTATTATTAATTTTAGTTCTTTTATCAATAATATTAATATTAATTTTACCGTCAAAAAGCGGAATATAATCAGATGGCAGAACATCACCTGCCGCATTTGAATTAACAAAAATAAAACTGTTTATAAGATTTTTTTTATTTTTGATATTTTTATAAAAGATAAAATCTTTTTCAGGTTGGTATGAATCAGGGAAAATAACTAAATTTTGAAAAACAACAGCTTTAGCACCCGAAAAGTCAGTCAAATAATTAAATATGTCTGCAAATAAATCTCTTGACCAAGGCCATTTAATTTTGTCGGTTGAAATGTCATCAACGGCAATTAATACAACTCTATCGGAAGAATAGTTTTTAGATATTTTAGTAAAAATTTTTGTACAAAAGTCATTTGCTCTGTTATCTAAAAAACTGAGAGAAAACAGATATATTAAAGTTAGTATAAAAAGCAGCAGAATAACCGCTGTTAATTTCGATTTAATATTTTTGTACATAATAATAATTTAAACATTTCGTGAGTATATTGCAAAATTGTAAATAATCTCGTGTACAATAAGTTGTCTTTATAATAGAATAAATATGTATTAAGAGGGAAAAAATATGAAAATATCATTAGAATGGCTTAACGAGTTTGTGGATATTACTGATTTAACGGTAGAACAAATAGTACATGAACTTACAATGAGCGGACTTGAAGTTGAAGATGTAGAAAAGACAGGCGCAAAATTTACAAATATTATTACGGCAAAAATTATTGCAATAAAAAATCATCCGAATGCTGATAAATTGCATCTTGTTGATGTTGATTTAGGAAATAATATAACAAAAACGGTAGTATGCGGGGCTCAAAATATACAAGAAGGGCAAATTATTCCCTATGCTTCCGTTGGTTCTAAAGTGCTTTCAAGAAAAACCGGTGAGCAATATGAACTCACCCCTGCTGTAATAAGGGGAATTGAATCTCAAGGTATGCTTTGTTCTCAAGATGAACTTGGGTTAGAAAATATGCAAGATGAAGACGGCATATTAATTTTAAACAGATTATTTTCTGATGATATAAAACTCGGTACGGATTTAGAGAAACTCTTAAATATAAAAGAGGACACTATTATTGATGTATCACCCACCCCGAATAGAGGCGATGAAATGTCTGTAATAGGAGTAGCAAGAGAAATTGCATCATTATTTAACAAAAAACTTAATTTCAAACACACTGACCTTAATATACAAAATGCAAAAGATAAATTTGAAGTAGAAATTATTGATAAAGATACATGCTGTTATTATTCAGCCGGGCTCTTAAATGATGTCGTTATAAAACCATCACCCGAGTGGATGAAAAGAAGACTGGAAGTATCCGGCATTCGTTCAATTAATAATGTAGTAGATATAACAAACTATGTACTACTGGAATACGGTCAGCCACTGCATGCTTTTGATAAGGATAAATTAAACGGCTATATATGCGTAAGAAGAGCAAAAAATGGTGAAAAACTCGTTACCCTTGACGGTATAGAAAGAACTCTGACAAATGACACGGTTTTATGCGCAACAAGAGAAGAAGGTGTTTGTATAGCGGGTGTTTTCGGCGGTGAAAATTCCGAAATTGATGAAAATACAAAAAATATTGTACTTGAAAGCGCATATTTTGTTCCGCACACAAACAGAAAAAGCTCAAGAAGTATCGGCTACAGAAGTGAAGCATGTGCCAGATTTGAAAGGGGAGTTGACATTGAAGCAACAAAACCCGCACTTCTAAGAGCAATAGAACTTTTAAATAAATATGCCGATGCAAAAATTGAAGGTATAGTAGAAACAGGCAATAATAAACTTGATGATGTTACCATAACTTTAAGATTTGCACAGGTTAAAAGAATATTAGGCTGTGAAATAGAAGCTGAAAAATGTATAGAAATACTTCAAAACTTAGGTTTTGAGCTACTGGGCAAAAATGATTCCGCAGCAAGGTTTAAAACCCCAAGCTTTAGAATTAATGATGTTAAACAGGAAGTTGACTTAATTGAAGAAATAGCAAGAATATACGGCTATGATAAAATTGAACCCTCGCTTCCAAATAAAACTCAATCACCTGAAATATTAAAGGAAGCTAAGTTACTGAAAAAAGTTAATAATTTGTTTTTAGGCTACGGATTTAACGAGGCAATGACTTCATCATTAATAGGTGAACCCTTGTTAAACCAATTCGGACTTTCATATAAAAAGGAAGAAGCCGTATTTGTTCAAAATCCGCAGTCTGATGAACATACTATGTTAAGACAAACAACTATAGCAAATATTCTTGCAACCTTAAAATCTAATTTTGATAACGGACAAAAAGATATTTGGCTGTATGAATTAGGCAAAACTTATTTTATTAAAGCTCCCGCCACACAAAAAGACAGCGGTGTTGAAGAAAACCAAATGATTTCGGGTGTAATTACAGGTGAAACAAATAATAATTTATGGAAAAAACTTCCAAAAGCTGATTTTTATACTTTAAAAGGCATAATGGAAAGTTTATTTGAATTATTAGGTTTATCATCCAGAATAAAACTCTTGCCCGCTGATGAATGCGAATATTTACATCCCGGCAGAAGCGCTAAAGTTGTTATGCTCGGTAAAACTCCTGAAGTAATCGGATATTTCGGTGAAATTTACCCGTTATTAAAAGATAAATTAAAAATCAATCAGAATATATATTTATTTGAACTTAATTTAGGTAAACTGATTAAAGCAAGTCAAATAAATACAGTAAAATATAAACCGCTTGCATTATATCCCGAAGTACAAAGAGATATATCTTTTGCAATAGAAAAGAATGTAACCAATGAACAAATTGTACTGGCCATAAAAAAATCAGCCGATTCTAAACTGTTCAAAGGTGCTAATTTATTTGATATATATGAAGGAGAACACATTCAAGACGGATTTAAGAGTATGGCATATAGAATTACTCTTCAGGATGAAGAAAAAACTCTTACGGATGATGTAATTGATTTACAAATTAATACCATTAAATCAGGTCTAATGAAAAAATTTCCTACAATCAGTTACAGATAAAAAAGACGGGATTATTCCCGTTTTTTTATGCAGATATACTCAACAAATAAATATACCATACAAAATAATTTATTAATAAAAATTGTATCATAACGTAATAATTGAATAAAAATTCTTGAAATCGAAAAGTAAACGAATATAATAATAAATATATTAGGGAATATACATGCGAAAAATATGTACATTAATTAATATTTTTGGGGATAAATCAAGGAGGAAATTCTAGTGCTTAGAAGCAGAGATATGGGCAGATCCATTGCAGTAAGAAGGTGGACAAATACCGCTTTAGAATGCTACAAAAGAGGATGTGTTTGTGAAGGATGTTTTTATACGGACTTTTTTAACGGTACATCACAAAAATGCCAAATGAAAGCATCCGTGTTAGAATTGGTGAGAGTATTGGGTAAACCGAATGTAGAAATACAGCAGGTTTTGGTAGATTAATTTAATAATGAAAAATTAAAAACTCCCATTTTTTGGGAGTTTTTCTTTTGCTTATTAATAATATAAATTATTATATTATTTCTTTATATTGGTCAGTATTGTTTAATAAATCGTAGTTAATTTCATTTTCGTTATCTGCAATAACAGCAGCAACAACAGCATCACTTGCAACGTTAACCGTTGTTCTAATCATATCAACAACTCTATCTATTGCGAACAAGAATGCAAACCCTTCAACAAGCTGCTGCGGAGTTAATCCTAAGCCGTTTAATACAAGTGCTATAGTAATTAACCCGGCCCCGGGGATTCCTGCAGAAGTAGAAGATGCAATTATTGCTAAAACCATAATTTGAATAATTTGAATAGGATCTAAAGCAACACCGTAAGCCTGTGTTAAAAATATAACTGCAACTGTTTGAAATAGTGCCGTACCATCCATATTTAATGTAGCACCTAACGGCAGAACAAAACTGCAAACCTTATGAGATATGCCTCTTTTTTCACAGCATGCAATAGTTAATGGCAGTGTAGCACTGCTGCTTGCCGTACCGAATGCAACAAGTAAAGCTTCAATAATAGCCGTATAAAAATTGCCGATAGGAACTTTACTAAAGAATTTAAGTATAAGCGGATATATAACAAAGAACTGAATACAAAAACCAATAAATACAACACCTAAGAATTTTGAAATTGTATTAAATATGCTTAACCCGAAAGATGAAACAGCAACGGTAGTTAATGCAAAAATACCGGGAGCCGCAAAAACCATAATCCAATCGGTAACTTTCATAGTTGCGGCAAAGATTGATTCAAAAAATGAAACGATTGGTCTATTTATTTCACCTACTTTAGATAAAGCAAGCGAGAAAATTAAAGCAAAGAATATAATAGGAATCATTTCACCTTTAGCTAATGATTCTAAAGGATTTTGAGGAATCATATTTAAAAATAAGTTACCGAGCTGTCCTCTTTGTTCAGATAAAACAGTATTTACCTGATTTTGGATTTCAAGAGCGGAAGTTTGGCTGATAAATTCTTGAACACCAACACCCGGTTTAATACTTAATACTAAGAAACAACCGATTAAAACGGCAGCAATAGTAATTAAAGCATAATAGAAAATCATTCTTTTCCCGAATTTACCTATCTGCTTGCTGTCCCCGATACTTGAAATACCAACAACAATAGCAGAACAAACAAGAGGAATAACAATCATTTGAATTACCCTAATAAATGCCTGCCCAACGATATTAAGTACTTTAACGAACGGAACAAAAATCCCCGGATTTTCGTGTATATAGTTTCCGAATATAATACCTGCAATAATTGCAATAAATATATGCCAGTTGCGCTTAATACCAAGCCCTACCGCAACAAATAATGTTTGTAAGTGTAATTTCATAATAACCTCTTATTCATACTGAATTGTACTAATTGTACAATTATTTGATAAATAATTCAACAGTTTA
>CANQAL010000009.1 GCA_947589255.1 Candidatus Gastranaerophilales bacterium
GCGGATATGATTAATTATATCCTCGCTGTCAGTTCTGTCCGTTATTGTGAAATTATTTTGGAGTTCCAATAATGACGAATATTTGCGCAGAATTAAATTTGCAAATGCGTGAAAAGTTCCGCCTTCTACATCGTCACATCTTGAATCCAATACCATAGAAGCCCTTGAGAGCATTTCCCTTGAAGCTTTTTTTGTAAAGGTTAAAAGGAGTATATTTTTGGGGTTTACCCCGTCTTCTATCAGTCTTGCAACTCTGTATGTGAGAGTTTTTGTCTTGCCTGAGCCCGCCCCTGCTATAACAAGAATAGCGCCTTCCTTTTGTATAACCGCCTCTAATTGAGCAGGATTAAGCTCTTTTTCATAATCAACCTTATATGTATTTGTTGTTTCTACCTTTTTTAGGGTATATTTTTTTACCGTCACATTATCCATATAACTATTATACCTTGATTTCAAAAACAGTTTCGTTTTCGTCTGAAGATACAAGTCTTATATCCCCGCCCGTTGCTTCAAGCTGTTTTTTACATATATAAAGTCCTGCGCCTGAGCCATTTTCTTTGGTCGTAAAATCAAGATTAAATATTTTTTCCTTTATGTCATCGGGGATTTTCTCTCCGTTATTGGAAATTTTTATATAGGCTCTGGTATTTTCAATGCAGGCTTTTACAACTATTTTACAACCTTCTTTACAGGCATCTATAGCATTAAATATAACATTTGTAACTGCGCACTCTATATGAGTTTTATCGGCACTTATAACTTCATCCGCCATATTATCCGCAATAATTTCAACACCTTTACTTTTTGCCTTCTCTTCGCACAAAAGAATTGAAGATAAAATTGTTCGCTTTAAATTTAACTCAGTAACATTGGGCGCGGATAAACACCTTAAATTGTTTATTAAATCAGACATTGTCTGCGAGGCTTTATTTATATTTTTAATTGCGTTTGTAACGGATTCTTTTGATTCACTGTCAAAAGAAGCATTTTTCAGCCGTTTTTCTATTATTCTCGAATACAAATTTATAACGGATAAATTGTTTTTAATTTCATGTGCCGTAAATTTTGCATTTTCACTAACCGCTTGAGCTGTTTTATAAACTTCATCCTCTATCCCTGCCATATTATCTTTTTCGGCATTAGAGAACAATAATTCATTATTTCTGTCATTTAAAATATCAGCCAGCGCTCTTATTGACTGATTGAAAATTAAATTTTCACGGCGATCGGGACTGTATTTTAAAAGTATATTTTTTAAATCCTTTTTAGAGTTATCCTGTATTACTTTAACTATTTCCGCTATCTTTTTTGAGTTATATAACAAGCAAAGCTCGGTATAATCTTTATTTTGGCAGGTAGAATAATCCCATATTAAAACGGAAGTATACCTTTGACCTAATACAACCATAAACTCGGTTGTATCCCATATATTTTCAAGTTCTGAGTTTTCTGTTCCTTCTATTGCGGAAGAAAAACTGACTATTTCAGCCCCCGAAAACATTAATCTTTTTAATAAAGATTCTCGCCCCTCCGTATTTAACAACCTTAATAATACACAAGCATCAAATTTTTGATTGGATATTACAGGCTCTAATATCGCACGAAAAAGACCATTTACGGTCTTTTCGTGATATTCCTTTTCGGAGTTGTCATATATAAATTTCTTAAGTGTGTTAAATCTGTTTTTCATAAACTGATTATATAGCAATTTTTAATTTTTTTCTATTATTAAAACCGTTATTTATTGCATATAAAACAGCCTGTGTTCTGTCTGAAACCTGAAGTTTTTGAAATATGTTGTTAACGTGCGTTTTTACGGTTGTATCACTTATAAATAACTCTTTAGCAACATCTTTATAAGTATAGCCTTGCGTTAACAATCCTAAAACTTCTTCTTCTCTTTGAGTTAAATATTGAAGCAAAGTTTCTGATGCAGGAGTTGCCTTTGTTTCTTCTTTAAATGTTTTTTGGAAGTATTCAAAAAATCTGGATGACAACCCTGACGGCAGATACACTTTCCCTTGCATTACTTCTTCAATTGCATACATCAACTGCGCTGATGCCATCGTCTTTAATATATACCCTTTTGCTCCTATTTTCATTGCTCTAAAGATTAAGTCAGGGTCGTCATATCCTGTTAATGCTATTATTTTTGTATTAAGTTCAAGTCTTTCTATTTCGCTTATTGCCGTCAATCCGTCTTTTTCAGGCATATTTATATCCATTAATACTATATCCGGCTGATATTTTTTTACTAAATTAATCGCAATATTTGCATTTGTCGCTGTTGCAATTACATCAAAATTACTTTCAAGGTTTATTAATTCCCTGATTCCCATAAGATGTTCATAATTGTCATCTACAAGAATTACTTTAACTTTTTTTGTAAAATCTACTCTTCTCATATACACACCCAAGCTCCCTGTATTTCATGCCCTACATTTTCATATTACATGCCCGGCATGTTCAGCTCATCCATACAAAGATTTATTAATCTATGCAAAAAGATCGATTTTTGTATTAATCTTTAGATTTAGAAAATCCCCAAAACACTTAAAAGAAGAGAGATTGAAATATCAACCTCTCTTTTTTTAATTTTAATTCGTATAATGTATTTTTATGTTAATTCTTTCTTTTTTCTAATCTTTTCTCTTAATAACTTATACTTATTTACGGGTTTTTTATTTTTTTCAATATTATCAATATTTTCTTGAGTTTCTTGATCTTCTTTATGCTCTTGCTCTTCATCAAGAATATTATATACCTCTATGTATTCTCCATTTTCAGGAGGCATAAGTTCATCATCTATGTCAGCTTCCTCTAAATCGGTTGAAATAACATCTTGCTCCCGTTTTGTTTCATTTTTAATTAATTGTTCAAATATTAACTCCTCACCTTCGTAATACAGTTTATTTGCGTCTATTATTTCAAATAAGCCGTCTTCGTTTCTTATAACGTTCAAAACAACACAAGAAGACAACCCAAGTAAATGTGAAATATTTTTTTCTTTTAAATTAGGACACTCTAACATAATTAACAATTTTAAGGTTTCAAAAATCTTCACAAATGACTTTATATTTATTGCATATACAAAGGTTTTATACCCTTGAACCATAATTTTTAATATTTTAACAATATCCGAAATTGAAGGTTCAGGAGCGATTATAGTCTGCGCCGTAGAATATTTTATATCATCTTCTATGTTGTTAGTTATTAATTCTACGGATTTTTTCTTTATAAATTCTCTGACATAATTACAAGCAATATATTTTTCAACCTCTTTTGAACAAGCAAGTATTATATTACTGTCCCCGTCAATTGCTTCTGTAATTATCGTCTCAACTTCATTATTTTTTACAAATATATCTGATTCACTCTTTAACTCTATTATATTTGGATTTAGAGCATTCTCTCCTGCTTTTAATATTCTCTCACTTAAATTCATTACTTATCACGTTCTATAATATATTTGGCTAATTTTACATATTCTTTTACTATATCCAGTTCAGGATTAATTTCATCTACCGTTAATCCTTTATCAAATGCCTTATTTGCTGCGATATAATTTTTTGGGATTTTTGCAAATATCTCTCTGCCCATTAAATTTTCAAGTTTCGGCAATACAGGATCATCTTTTTGTTCTTTATATTTATTCAATATAACCCTTACGATTTTATTTCTCAACTTCATATTTAGTGCTCTATTATCGGCAAATTCCGCCATAGCAACACTCGGTTCTATTATCATATATACATAATCGGCATTATTCATGATAATTTCATCATCTCTGCCCATAGTACTATCGTTATCTATAAGAATATACTTAAAATGCTTTTTTAATACATTAAAGAACTCACTTACTTTTACTTCATTTATTTTTTGATTATATGAACACATTCCCGTTCCTAAAATATATAAAGGAACTTTTCCATATTTTTCAAGTTTTCCCAGCATTTGAGGTGCATTTTCGTCTGAAAGCTCATTTACATATTGAACCGTCGTATAAAATACAGTTTTGTTAAGAATTTGAAATATATCTGTAAGATTATTATTAAAATCTACAAGCAAAACTTTTTCATTTGTAATTTTAGCTAATTGTTCAGCAAGATTTAATGTAAAAAATGTTTTACCTACACCTTTTACCAACGAAATTACCGAATATACTTTTGAACTCATATTTTTATCCTCTGTATTTATATCTTTATAGTAAATTTTTTGAAGTGAATTTAAAAATTCCGATTTTATAAGTGGTTTAAAAAGAAAATCTTTTGCCCCGTTTCTTAATGCCTTTACTTGTACATCCGCTGATTTATCATAAGATATAATAACTATCTTATTATTCATATTATGCCCAATTTTTTCCAAAATATCAATATTTTTTATAATTGTTTTATTAATGTTAACAATTATTATTTTTTTACGGTTATCAGAAGGAATAAGGCTGATATCAAATTCTTTATAATGTTCAAATCTATAAGGAAATGTTATTTCTGTTAAATAACTTTCAACAAGTGTTTTAGTTACATCTTCATCATCAAATAAAATTATTGAAACAACATCTTCCATAGCTATTATTTTACTATAAATTTTAATATATGGAACAATTTTTGTGAGATAATAAAATTATGAAAATAAATGTAACAGGAGCAGGACTTGCAGGCAGCGAAGCCGCACTTCAGCTGGCTAAGCAAGGTATATATGTGGATTTATATGAAATGCGCCCCGATAAACAAACAGGTGCGCATAAAACGGGTGATTTTGCAGAATTTGTCTGTTCTAACAGTCTTGGAAGCTATGATATAACTAATGCTTCGGGGCTTTTAAAGCATGAAATGGAGTTTTTAGGCTCGGAATTAATGCCGCTTATTATGGAATCTCAAGTTCCTGCAGGCACAGCGCTCGCCATTGACAGAGTTCTTTTTTCTAAAAAAGTTACGGATAAAATTCTGTCTAATCCTTTTATTAATGTAATAAGACAAGAGGTAACTAATTTAAACACGGATATTCCTACTATTGTTGCGTCAGGCCCGCTAACTTCAGAAAAATTATCCGAGAGCATAAGAAATTTTCTTGGAATAGATTATTTATACTTTTTTGATGCAATAGCACCTATTATTGAAAAAGAGTCCGTTAATTTTGATAAAGCTTTTTATCTTAACAGATATAACAAGGGCGATAAAGACTATATTAACTGCCCTATGAATAAAGAAGAATATGAAAAATTTTATAATATTCTTATTAATTCTCCCAAAATAGAACTTAAATCGTTTGAAAAAGATGCAAAATTTTTTGAAGGTTGTCTGCCTATTGAAGTACTTGCTTCAAGAGGTGTCGATACACTTCGATTTGGTCCGTTAAAGCCTATAGGTCTTATTGATGAGCGAACAGGAATAAATAATTATGCCGTAGTTCAGCTTAGGCAGGATGATAAACAAGCTAATTTATACAACCTTGTAGGATTTCAAACCAACCTAAAATGGGGCAGCCAGAAAGAATTAATTCAATCAATCCCGGGGCTTGAAAACGCAAATATTGTAAGATACGGGGTAATGCATAGAAATACTTTTATAAACAGTCCTAAAGCTCTTAATCCGACACTTCAATCAAGAAAAAATTCCAATATATTCTTTGCAGGGCAGATTACGGGAACTGAAGGTTACACCGAATCCATAGCATCAGGGCTTCTTGCAGGTCTTAATATGGCAAAATATATTAATAATGAGCCGTTATTTAAACTTCCTAATGAAACTATGCTCGGTGCTCTTATGAGTTATATATCTTATGAAGGTCATACTTCTTTTCAGCCGATAAACTCTAATTGGGGAATTTTACCGCATATTGACACGGATAAAAAAATACGAAAAAATAAAAAATTAAAAAATGAACTTCTTGCAAATAGAGCAATAGAAGCTATTAAGGATTTTTTAAATACGATTTAAAATCTTTATCAGCTTCAAAATAATACCCGCAGCCTTTTAAAGGTTTTACTCCGTTAATTAAAAACTTAGTATTTATTTTCGGATACTGCCTGCACCCAAGCCCCCTGAATAAATATACTCTGCATTTGTTATCCTCCGAAATTTCCCTGCAAGTAAACAATAAAGCACCTGTTTCACTTTTGCCCGAAACATAGAAATTTTTAAAATGATTATCCCACTCTTTTACTTTTTCAAACTGCTCTTCCGTTTTTATCGGTTCATCTTCTATATATAACAATATATTTCTGCAGCAGGCTCCGCATCTTTTGCATTGCCCCTTTCTTACATATTTTGATGAAGATAGCTTTTGTATTAAAAATTTTAAATATTTGAACATCAGTAAACCATAAATTCTTTATGCGCAAAAGGATAATTTTTTTTATTCAGGTAAAAAAATTGAATAGTATAGCGCCCCGGTTTTTGAATATATATATAATCTCTGTATACTTTTGAAAAAGTATCAATATATATATCTTTTGTTGTATTTATGGAATAACCCCAGTTTGATGTTTTATCATTTTGATTTGAAACCTGCATTCTTACTCCCGAATACTTTAAACCCTCGGGCATTATAAGAGCATAATATATCCTCGTTTTTACCGGGAAATTTCTCTCTATCCTTTTTATGCTTTGATTAGTTATTGCCTCATTTGACAGTATTATATAAGGTTTTTCTTTTTTAAACCCCGTACAAATCAATAACGGAAATATTAATAATACCAATAATATTTTTTTCATTATTGATTAGCCGTTTCCTGTGGCGGGAGCTTCTTTTTTATATTATTAATTTTATTTTGTATGGTATTTTTTAAATTTTTATCTTGCGAATACAAAACAAATTTTTCATAATTATCCACGGCGAAATTAAGATTATTTTCTTTATCATATGCAAGTCCTAAAGCATAGTAGGCATAAGCATAATCGTTTTTTAGCTCTATAACTTTCTCAAAACATTGTTTTGCTTCATCAAGCTTATTTTGCTCAGCTAAGCATAACCCTTTATTAAAATATGCATCAGGATTATCAGGTGTTGTCTTTATTGCTTCATCATAGGAATTTATTGCTTCATCAAGCTGATTTAACCCTTTATAAGTATTACCTAATTTTATATTTATATATTCATCTTTCGGATTTGCACCGTATGCCTTTTGATACTCCGTTAATGCGGATTTATAATCTTTTGTTTTATAATAGTTATCCCCAAGGCTGACAAAATAAGTAAAGTTCTCGGCGGGATTATTGTTTTCGTTAGCTTCAATAGCCTTTTCATAAATTATTTTTGCTTCATCGGTTTTGTCATATTTACTTAAAGATTTTCCATATGCCGAAAGGACTTCGGGATTATCGGGAGCTATAGACATAGCCCGTTCAAAATATTCCGTCATTTTTGATTTTGAGCCGGTTTTATCATACGCATTCGCAATCGCTATATATAATAACGGATTATCACCATCATACTTAAGTGCATTTTCGTACGAGGATATTGCTTTTTTATAATTTCCGGTTTGCGAATAACTGTCACCTTGTGCGCAATATGCTTTTATTAAATAGTCTTTTGCCGTTTTATTATCAGGTTCTTTCGTTAATATGTTATTGTACAAGGCAATAGATTCTTCATAACGTTTTTGTGCATGCATTGCTATCGCTTTATTTAGTACATATTCACTGTTATCAGGCGCACTTGCTATTAAACTGTCATATACTCCGATTGCTTCATCATATCGTTTTGCCAAATGATATGATTTCGCCAGTTCTTTTTGAATATCCATATTTTTAGGAGAAACTCCCCTGCCGGCTTCAAGCATTTTTATGGCATTATCATAATCACCTTTTTTAGAATATATTATTCCTGCGTTAAGATATGCTATATCGTTATCTTTTACTTCATTTATGTATTTATTATACTGTTCTAATGCTTCATCGTATTTTTCTTTATCTGCCAGCAGATTTGCAAAATCAAATCTTATTGAATTCATATCGGGATTTATATTTAAAACATTTGAAAACTCTTGTTCCGCTTCATTATCCTTTGCTTGCGCAAGATATACATAAGCCAGATTTGCCCTCGCAACATAATCATTTGTATCTTTTTCTACTGCTTTTTTTAATATTTTTTCGGCATTATCAAAATCCGATATTCTATATAGAGCCAGTCCGTAATTTGAATAATCATCAAAGCTGCTCGGATCTTTTAAATATAAGTCATTGTATATTTTTACGGCATCCTGCGGTTTATTCATCCTTAAATATATTGAAGCCATATTTTCTCTTGCATCAAGCGCATCAGGATAATAATTTAAAAACATTTGATAATATTTTATAGCTTCTTCATCCTCTTTTAAATGAGTTTTTACACTGGCAAGATTTAAATAATTATATTTATATTCCGGAAAAATCTTCATTGCCTGAGAATATGCATCATCGGCATTTTTATAATCCTGCATCTGTTCATATATATTCCCAAGGCTTATATATATAAAAGCATCATCAGGTCTTAATTTTAAAGCTTTTTTATATGCGTCGACAGCATTTCCCCATTGACCCAATTCCGAATACATACCGCCAAGTTTAGTATATAAAAGGGCATCATCGCCTGAAAGTTCTATTGCTTTATTTAAACTTACAACAGCTTCCGCATAATTTCCGTTATCGCTATATTTACATGCTTCCTTATAATAATTATTGGCTTCGGGTGTCATTGCATAAGCTTGGATTGATAATAATCCTAAACTTAAAAGTAACGTTATAATTTTCTTCGTATTAATGATACATCCCTCCGTGATTTTTACATAATAATTATCTTATTTTATCTCATAAAAATCAAGTTATGCTTCTTCTTTTTTATTAAGCCTTAAATACATCCTTGAATTAACTTCTCCGCCAATAAGCATAATTAATGAAGTATAATAAAGCCAAACCATTAAAATCGCAAATGCTCCGATTGTACCGTATACTTTGTTATAGGTATTTAAATTACTTAAATATAAGGAAAAACACCAAGAACCAAGCATCCAAAAGAAACTGAAAAATAACGTGCCCGGCAGTACACTCCTAAATTTTATTTTATCATTACCCTCAATAGCGGGAAGTATAAAATAATTCCCTATTGCACAAAATACAAGTGCTAAATATGATACAGGCCACCTTATAACAGATATTATATTTATTGATAACTTTGACAATATTGTATATTGCAATGTAAAATCCAAAAAGACTTTGCCTAAAACTATTAAATTAACTGCCAGAAAAAGCAATAATGAATTAACAAAAACCATAATTACGGAAAGTACTCTTGTATAGATGAAACTTCTTGTTTCTTCTATTGCATATGCCCTGTTTAATCCTTTAATAATAACCGCAATGGCATTAGATGCCAGCCATATTGTAATAATAAATCCAAAAATAGCAATTAATTTACCTTGATTAAATATCATTGCTTCATTTAAAGTATTTAATATTAATGAAGCTACATCTTTTGGTGCAATATTTGTTAAAAAATTTAATATAGGAGTTATTAATGTTTTTTTCCCCATCCAGGCAAAAAGCGAGGTTAAAAATAAAAGAAAAGGAAACAATCCTAAAATAAACCAGAATGCCATTTCGGCGGCAACTCCGAAAAAATCCTGTTCTATAATCTTTTTTACCAGAGATTCAATATATTTTCTCATTTTAATTCACTTTGAACACGTTTTAAAAGTTTATCATATGCAATAGCTATTGGCTTTTTTATTGTACAACCTGCGGCAAAGGTATGTCCGCCTCCGCCAAAGTCAACAACTATCGGAGTTAAATCCGTTGTTTTGCTTCTAAGGCTGACTTTTGTAAAGCCTTCCTTTGTTTCTTTTAATATAGCTGCAATTTCTACATTCTTTGAAGTCCTTAATACTTCGACTATACCTTCCGTATAATCATCCGTAGCATTAAATTTACTCATATCACTTCTAGTAATTTTAGAAAATGCAATTTTTCCGTTATTATAAAATACGGTGTTAGATACTACATATGCCTGGAATTGAACCATTGATTGGGGTTTTGTTTCATAACATGCTCTAAATTCATATGTCGGAGAAACTCCAAGCCTTACTAATTCCGCTGCCAGCATAAAAGTTTCGGGGGTTGTATTTTCATACTTAAATCCGCCAGTATCGGTCAATAACGAAGTATATATACATCTTGCAACATCTTTTGGAATTTCAAACTCCCACTCCTTAAATATTTTATAGAGTATTATCCCCACACAAGCCGCATCACCTTCAATTATGTTTAAATCTCCATATCCGACATTTGTCTTATGATGGTCTATATTTATTTTATATTTAGCATTATCATAAATATTCGTACCGTAAACGAGTCTGTCTTTTGAGGCGACATCAACGGCAATAGCCAAATCATATACTTTATTTTTGTCGATTTTTTGTACATCTGTAAACCTGTCCGATTGAGGCAAAAAAGTATATAAACTCGGTAATGAGCCTACAATAACAGAATCAACCTTTTTATTAAAGTACTTTTCTATCATCATACTCATTGCAAGGTTAGAGCCTAATGTATCTCCATCGGGACTAACGTGTGAAAATATAACTATACTTTCTGCGTCACTTATTTTATTTTTCAGTTCTAAAAAAAAGTTATTCATACTTATATTCTAGTCAGCAAAATGCTGAAAATTTCCCAATAATTATATTATACTATAAAAATAAAATACGGCTAGGGTTTAATTAAAACCTTTAATGCTCGACCGTTCATATGTTTTATCAAAGCTTCCTCAGCACGCTCTAACGGCATGGTTTCCGTAATAAGTTTTTCAACCTCTACTTCCCCTTCTGCTATTAATCTTAATGCTTCTCTAAAATATAAAGGGGTATGATGAAAAATACTTATTACTTTAATTTCATCATAATGAAGTCTTCTTGTATCTATATTTATTGAACTGCCCTCTTTACATCCGCCAAAAAGATGTACAACTCCGCCTCTTCTGACAAATGTAAACATTCTTTCCCAAATTTCGGGGAGCCCTACACATTCAACAGCAACATCAAGTCCTTTTTTACCTTCGGAAAAATCAATAAATATTTTCTCGGGATTTTTATATTTTGTTAAGTCTATAATTTCATCAGCCCCGCCAAATTCTTTTGCAAGCTTAAGTTTCAAGGGATTTCTTCCTGCGGCTATAACTCTTGCACCTTTTAATTTAGCAAGTTTTACAAACATTTGACCGATCGGACCCAAGCCAACAACTCCTACCGTCTGCCCTGACTTTATTCCTGTTTTTTCTATTCCGTGGACAACGTTTGCCAAGGGTTCAGAAAATGCCGCTTTTTCAAAACTTAAGTCATCAGGCAGTTTTAACAAATTTCTTTTTACTATAGATGAAGGGATATTTATATATTCCGCATATGCTCCGTTTAAGAATTCTAAGTTTTCGCAAAGATTGTATTCTCCTCTTTTACAGAAAAAACACTTACCGCAAGGTGCTGAATTAGCGGCAACTACTCTGTCACCTATATTAAAACCCGCTACATCTTTTCCTACTTTATTAATAACCCCTGCAAACTCGTGCCCGAAGCCGGAGGGAACTTTTTTTATTAATACGGGATGACCGCGTCTATATGTTTTAACATCCGTACCGCAAGTAAGCGCCGCCATAATTTTAACCTGAACTTCGCCGTTTTTAGGCTCTTTTATTTCTACGTCTTCAAATTTTACATTTAAAGGAGAATAAAATTGCAGAGATTTCATTTTCATATTTTTATAAATGCCTTTATGATTGTATTTGATAATGTTTCGTTGACCGCTTTGTTTATTTGAGCAAGCGGATACACCTCTGACAGCCCTGAAACATTAACTTTACCCGACTCAATTAATTCTATGGAATCTTCTAAATCCATAGGAGATGGCGAATAACTGCCCATTATTGTTAATTCTCTATAATAAATATCATTATTTTTAAACCCTGCGAGGTTATCTTTAGTACTTGAAAATACTATAATTTTGCCGCCATCTCTGACTGCTTTTACGGCAAAGTCCAACGATTTTGAAGAGCCTGCAGTTAAAAATACATTATCAAAGCCGTATGGTGCATAATTTTTCATTTCATTCAATACGGTTTCTTCATCCTGAATAAAAAATGACTTTTCAAAGTTATAGTTTTCAGATAAACGAACTCTGTCATAGATCAAATCACAACCAAATGATTTATTACCGTAGCAATTAACGACCTGTCCCATTAATATTCCTATAGAGCCAAGCCCGATTATAAGATTTTTTGTATCATCTTCAATACCCGATCTTTTTACTGCCCTTATACAGCAGCCCAAAGGTTCTAAAAATGCAGCTTCCACATCCGATAAATTAGCATTTACCTGGAATACCGTATTTTTTAAATGTTCTTCCGATACATAAATATACTCTGCAAAACCTCCCGGAATTATATTTGTGTCTTTAAAATGACGGCACATTGAATAATTTCCGCCCCAACAATATATGCAATTAAAACAGGGAACATGGTGTCCTAAAACAATTTTATCGCCTTCTTCAAAATTAGTTTTGGTATTAATTTCAACAATTTCTCCGACTACTTCATGACCTAATACAGTACCATTTTTAGCTTTTCCCGTTCTGATTTTAACCAAATCAGACCCGCAAAGCCCGCAGCCTATAACTTTAACTATGGCGCCGTTTTCATGTTCCTTTAATGAAGGACGGGGGACTTCTCTTATTTCAAATTTATTATTATTTAATACTGCTGCTTTCATAATTTACCTCACTCAAATATTTTAAATCAAATTATTCTTTTTTAAAATTTTTTTATCATATTCAGATAATTCCGAATTTAAAAATTTTTCATACAAATCAGGTCTTTTTTCTTTTGTAACAAGGAATTGCTGATACCTGCGCCATTCTTTTATTTTTTCATGATTACCCGAAACAAGCACCTCCGGTACAGCTAAGCCCATATATTCCCGAGGTTTTGTATAATGCGGATGTTCTAACAATCCGTCATAATGAGAATCATATTCTTTTGATTCTTCATCACCCAAAGCACCGTCAAGAAGTCTTGTAACACTGTCTATAATACACAAGGCCGGCATTTCTCCGCCTGTTAAAACAAAATCACCGATTGAAACTTCATCTGCTTTCGTTATCTGCTTAATTCTGTCATCAAATCCCTCATAATGTCCGCATATTATAATTAATTCGGAATATCCTGCATATTCTTTTGCCATTTCCTGATTAAATACTTTACCTTGTGGCGACATAATAACAGTTTTTGAATTTTCAAGTTTTTTTATACTGTTATAAGCATCAATATACGGCTGACAAGCCAGCAGCATGCCTGCGCCTCCGCCATAAGGTGTATCATCTACTTTTTTATGTTTATCAAGTGTATAATCTCTCGGATTTATGGCTTTAACATTTATAAGCCCATTTTCCGAGGCTCTTTTTAATATACTAAAGCTTGAACCGTTTTTTATTACTTCGGGGAAAAGTGATAATACATAAAAATTCAACTTATTAGACCTTCTATATTATTTACAACTATTCTATGATTTTTTACATCTACAACAGGCACGAGTTCTTTAACAAAGGGAACAAGATGTTCTTTATTATTTGCGTCTTTAACCGAAATGAGATTATTAGCAAGGTTTTCACCGACTGCCGTTACCGTGCCGATTTCGCTTCCGTCCTCATCAAAAACATTCATTCCGATTAAATCGCTAATTAAATACTCGTCATTTTCAAGTGATTTTTCAACGTCTTCTTTAGAAAGATATATATCACAACCTTTATAAATTTCTACTTCATTAATATTATTAAATTCTTTAAATTTAATAATTGCAAAATGCTTATGAAAACGCACTGCGGAAACATTTAGTTCTATATATTCATTATCTTTTTTAACAAATACTTTTTTTAAAGCTTGAATTTGGTGTTCTCTGCCTTTGGAAAAACCGATTTTTACCTCGCCTTTAACACCGTGGAAATTAAGTATTTTTGCAATAGATATTAAATTATCAGTCATAATTAACTAAGACTTTTTATACTCTTTAGGAGCATCTTCTCTTTCCTGGTTCCAACGGTCTAATCCCATTTGTTTACGAATAAGCCCGATACCTACATGAACTCTCCATTCATCCATTCTCAACTGAGCGGCAATAATTTTATGACAACCGATAGGAGGTAATGGTAATAGCGGTTCATACAGATTTTTTATAGCAAAAAGCTGATCCGGCGAAACTGCAAGTTTTCTTTTTGGGAAAGGTAATTTCGGAAGCATTAATTTTTGTCTTACAAGATTAATACCAAAGAATACCTTTCTCGGTTCAAGCCCAATAGCCTGTCCTATAATTTCATGTATATCAGGATTTGGCAGAGGCAGTGCCTTTTTATATAAAATTTCTATCTGTTCAATTTGTTCTTTGCTTACTAAAAGCTGTTTTTGTCTTTGAGGTTTATTTTTTGGTCTTGGTTTATTAAATCCGCCGGGACGATTGTTAAAATTTCCTCTTGGTCTTTGACCGTTATCATTTCTTTGTCTGTTATATGGTCTTTGAAATCCGCCTCTTGAATCACGAGGTCTGTCATTTCTGTTAAAATTCCTGTTGTATTGGGGTCTTTGTGAGTGTTCGTTCCTGTCTTGACCTTCTCTGTTATTGTATCTGGGACGTTCTTCTCTTTGTTCATCCGACCCGAACGAATATGAATTTCTTCCCGTTGAGGAGGATTGAGATGAATTAGCAGCCTCCTGAGATAATTCTTCCGTATATTTTTTATCCGAATACAAACAATTAGGACAAATTACCCTTTTCGGGTTTTTCGTTTCAAATTCGGCTCCGCACTTAATACACTTATTTACATACATTTAATGTGTCCCTTATATTTAAAAAATAATCTCTCTCCCAATTAGGATTTCTTGTTTCTTGTACTTAAAAAAATAATGTTGATTAGATTTTCTTCTACCTTTTACAAATATTTTAATATAATAATTACAATTTGTCACTAAGATATATTTAAGAACTTAATCTAAATTGTAATTCAAAATAGAAATAATTACAAGAATTAACAATAATAATAAGATTTATTACAAAATTAAGCAAAAATTTCTATAGGTCTATATTTAATCTGGTGTCGGATTAAGAAGTGTTACAATTTAGCAAAATACCACTATTAAATCTCGCAAAAACATTTGTGTGTGTTAATATGCAAGTATATATTGAGTTTAATGAGGGATATAGGCATGAGAATTTCTTCAACAGACAGTGTTAAAGCCAATAATAATTTTGTTTTTAAAAAGATCAAACAGACTACACATCCATGGGAAATGGATATCTTTGAAAGCTGCGAACCTAAACCCCTGTTAACAAAACAATCGACTTTGAAAGGTAAAAATCTTGAAGAAGTATATTTAAAACCAAACAAGTATGAAGCTTCAATCGGATTATACAAAAATCGTAAAGTATTAAATTCTAAAATCGGGAAACTTGAAGGAACTCTCCCGCTCCGGCTTAAAATATCGGATTGTGAAATCGGAGAAGCTTCAAGATTTAGCAAAATTGAAGTTCTAAGGAACGTACAAGCAGACAAACTTCAGTCAACATCAGCCATAATTCTTTCCGGCGACAATACAAAAGTAAATGAAGCAACCACTTCAAAAATGGATGCCTGCGCAAGTGAAATTAACTCTTTAAATTGTGATTTTTTAACCGCAAAAGATTCGGTTATAAATTCAGCATACGTTAAAGGTCATCCGTTTCGTAATTCGGATAATTCCACAAACCCAATTTTAGATATTTATAATACTAAAATTGGTACTCTCAATATTAATCCTAACGGGGAATATCAATTAAATAATTCTCATATTTGTAAACTTGTAATACCTGAAAACAGTAAGAAAAATTCATTTTATCCTTCTTTTTCTATTTTAAATAATGAAGATTCTGTTATCGGTTCTGTTGAAAATCAATCCAAATACCCTGTTACTGTTGAATTTTATAAAGACGGCAAATTTATACTTTCAAAACTTATTCCGCAAAATACCTGTTTGGATACGGAAACTCTTGAAAAATATTTTGAAGAAAAAGATTTAATCTAATTTGATTTAAACTTAGAACTTAATTGACCGCATGCGGCATCAATGTCGTTGCCTCGTTCAAGTCTTATTGTTACTTTTTTGCCTGATGCTTCCAATATATATTTGAATTTTAAGACTGCGTCTTTAGAGGGTCTTTTAAAATTACTTTTCTCATTCTCATTATAAACAATAAGATTTACATTGCTTTTTAGCTTTGATATTGCATAAGCAAGCTCTTTTGCATCATTTACGGAATCATTTATTCCTTTAATTAAAACATACTCAATCGTAACTCTTCTGCCTGTTTTATCAGTATAATTTTTTAATGCGGATAAAAGTTCATCAAATCCGTATTTTTTTGCAACGGGCATAATTGCTTCTCTTGTTTTTTGATTGCCGGCATGAAGCGATATTGCAAGTGTTGATTGAAAATCCATATCCGCAAGTTTATTAATTTGAGGAATAATTCCGCAGGTTGAAACGGTTATTCTTCTTGCTCCGATTTGAAAAAATTCTCTGAACATATTAACCGATTTTATAAAATTTTCAAAATTTAATAAGGGCTCACCCTGCCCCATATATACAATATTTGTAACTTTTAAGTTTGTGTCCGCCTGAATTAAAAATATCTGCCCGATAATTTCCACGGCCGTTAAATTTCTTTTAAACCCGAGTTTTGCCGTAGCGCAAAAACTGCAGCCCATAGGACATCCTACTTGTGTTGAAATGCAGGCGGTTAAGTTAGCTCTATTATCAAACCTCATTAAAACAGCTTCTGCGTACTCTCCATCAGAATATTCAAACAAATATTTAATAGTTGAATCCCTGCTTATCTGCTTATCTTTTATTTTTACAGAAGTTATAACCGCCTTTTCTTTTAGCAGATCTCTTGCAGATAAGGGCAAATCGGTCATTTCATCAAAACTGTTAACCGATTTTAAATAAATCCAATTATATATTTGCTTCGCACGAAATTTCGACTGATTAATATCAGACATAAAAATTTCAATTTCACTCAGACTCTTTCCGACAAGTTCAAATTTATCCATAGCGCAAACTATTTTAACATAAAAACACAAATGTTTGTTTTTAAAAATGTTCATGGTAATATTATTGTTGAACATATTAAGTCAAGGAGAAAGACATTGAGAAGTTACGAATTATTATCAATAATCAAACCTAACATTGATTCCGAAGAATTTGATAAACTTTGCACAAAAATAGAAGAAACAATTACTTCATTGGAAGGTAAAGTTACATCAACGGATAAAATGGGCAGAAAAAAATTGTCTTACGATATTAAAGACTTTAGAGACGGCTACTTTGTAGTACACAACTTTACAATGGAACCTAATCAAGTTGAAAAATTCAACAGACAATTAAGATTAAACGAAAACATTTTAAGAATTATGCTTCTTGAAACATCAGAAGTAAAAGCATAACTAATCGGAGAAAATTATGTCAATAGCAAAAGCGGTATTATCAGGTACGGTTTACAGAAATCCCGAAAAAAGATTTACGGGGAATAATATTCCCGTGACTTCTTTCACTTTAAATATTGACGAAAAAGAAACTTCTTTGATAAGAGTTATTGCAAGAGGAAATAATGCGGATTTATTGGAATCCGCAGTTTCTAAAGGTGATAAGGTTGTAGTTGAAGGCAGACTTCAAGTTGCATCCGTTCAAAGTGATGACGGAACGGAAAAGAAAGTTATGGAACTTGATATGACAAGCTTTGAAGTTGTAAATTCTTCTAAATCTGTATCGCCATCATCTTCTTCCTCCGATACATCAGATGTTGTTAAATTTTCCGAAAAAGAAATGGATGATGTATTAATAGGCGAAGAAGAGATTCCGTTTTAGAAAAGAGTAAAGGAAAAAACAATGGCAAAAGAACAATTAGACAAAAAGAAAAGAAAAAACTGCAGTTTTTGTGCAGACAAAGTAACCGAAATTGATTACAAAGATGCTCAAAAATTAAGAAAATACTTAACTGAAGCAGGTAAAATCCTCCCAAGAAGAATAACAGGAACCTGCGCAGCTCACCAAAGAATGCTTGCTAAAGCTGTTAAAAAAGCAAGAGAAGCTTCTTTATTATGCTATGTTTATGAAGGTTAACTTAATAATTTTTTCAAACGGAAAGAGAACTTAAAAAATTAAGTTCTCTTTTTTATTGTATAAAATCAGTCCTTAAGAATATGAATACTGGACCCTGTTATTACATCAGATGAATAATTAGTCGGAACAGGATTATGATAAAATCCGTATGGAGTATTATATGCAGGGCGGATATGATTATGCGGGATATGTCCTAAATTATGATTATGCGGGAAATGCCTGTTATTAAAGTTAGGACGGTAACCCATAGGAAAATTATGGTTATTAAAAAATCCGTTATGATATGTGTTATGATACGGGCAATAAGAATTTGTTCCGTTAACAAAGTTCCATAATCCGTTTCCGTAATTACTGCTTGAATATCCGTAAGAATTAACGGAGGGTGTAAAACCTGTCATACCTCCGCCCGTAAACCCTGATGATATACTGTTCCATACTCTTTTTACGGGATTTTGTTTTATTCCCGGATAAAAAGTATCATTATCTGCTAACGTCGAAGGATTTTTTGAAACGGAGGCCATTTGTGAAATCATATCAAGCCTTGTATCTATGTCGCCCGATTGTGTCATTCCGAATAAATCGTTTTCAAGCCTTATTAATCTTGATGACAGGCTGTCATCTTCAAAAGTCTGACCGTACCTGTTCATTTCTATACTTGCAAGCTGTTCATCAGAATAACATCCGCCCGATAATGCCGTTAATAATACGCATATGATAGTAATTGCAAATTTTAAAAACATTTTCTTCTCCTCTTAGTTAATGTAGAAGAAATTTTAACGGCAAATAATAGTCATAAAGCTAAAAATTAGTATAATTATTCTAAATTCTTTAAAATAAAAATTGTCTCATTTACATTTGTAAGGAGACTTTCAAGCTTTGAGTTTAAATTTTCCTTAGTATAAACATTCTTTGAAGAAGTATAAGGAAGGTATTTTTCATAAGCAAGTCCTTGGGTTCTATAGTTAGCTGTTTCTCTTGCCTGAGCTGAAAGTATTATCAATCTGTTGTAAGACAAATAATTGCTCTCGGGTTTATCTTTATATTCTTGTTTTATATACTCGATATTATCTATAAGATTACTTACAATCGCATTAAATAACTGAATATCCCCATTAGTATTAAGACACCTTCTTAATTTTTCAAGAATGCCTATTACGTCATTTAAGTCGTTAAAATATTTGGTGGTTTTATCTTTTTTTATAATTATATCAACATAATTTTCGTTATCTCTCGGGATAGGTTTCAGTTGATTTTCGTTCTGTTTATCAAGTTCTTCAACAGAATACGGGGCGCTTGCATTTTCAGAACTCTGCTTTTTTAAATATTCAAATTCCGCTTCAACATTAGGCAGAGTACCCACATATCCCGCTCCCGCAGTAACTATAGCGGTAAAAATTAACAACATTACTGTTACAATCTTTTTCATAATTTTATTATACTTATATTTTAAAGAAAGTGAATAAATTCATATACTTTTTGTATTCCCATTAATAATAAAATGTGGTCTAATAAGTATATGAAAAAGATACTGTGTCTCATATTAATAATATTTGTCTGCTTTATACTTACATCCTGCGGAAAAAAAGAGGTTGAAAGCAGATATGACAAAATAATAAAAAGGGATTACTTAATTGCAGGGGTAAAAACGGATTCTATCCCGTTCGGATTTATTAACAATGAAACACAACAGCCGGACGGATTTGATATAGATGTAGTTAAATATATAGCTCAGGACATTTTAGGAAGCGACAGAAAAATAGAATTTGTAAGTGTAACACCCGAAAACAGAATAGAAAAATTAACATCAGGGGAAGTTGATATAATAGCTGCAACAATGTCAGCTACTCCGCAAAGACAATATTTAATAGATGTCTCGGAGCCTTATTTTATTGCAGGGCAAACAGCACTTGTCAAACAAGATAGTGATATATATACCTTTGCTGATTTAAAGACTAAAACAATAATTGTCATACTTGGGACAACGGCAGAAAAAAATATCAGAAGAATAATCCCTATGGCAAAAATTATCGGCTATACAAACTATACCGAAGCATTTGATGCTTTTTTGAACGGGAAAGGCGATGCAATAAGCACCGATAATACAATTTTATCAGGATTTTTATCGGAACACCCCGAATACAGAATGTTAAAAAACAAAATTTCAAAAGAACCTTATGTAATAGGAATAAGGCAACCTGATGAAAATGAAGATGATAAGCTTAAACGAAATATAGACATAATAATAACAAGAATGCATAAAGACGGTACACTAAGACAGCTGAAAGAAAAATGGAATTTAAAATAATTATTTCATTATGTAAAAATTTTTACATAAACTCTAAAGAAAAATTTATTTATAACGTTATTAAATATATCTGACAATTCGGTATGGAATAAAGGTATGTACAATAATAATATAAATGGTTATATTAACCCTACGAATATAACGGATCTTGGTTTAAAAGATTTATCTGCCGTTGAAATGCTTGAAGCATTTCAGAAAAAAATCGATAAATCAGATCTTAAAAATTCTTATACGAGATATTCAACCGAATTGGATTTATTAAATAAAGCAATAAGCGAACTAAAAACTAAGGGAAACCTGAAGCAGTCAGAAGAATTTGAAACAAAAAGACAACAAGTAATAAAAGCGCTTAATGCTTTAGGTTATGAAACAGAAGAAGATAAATACGGAAACATTAAAGAAATAAATAAAAATTATTCGGATAGTTTTGCCTATCCATCTTATCATATCGGAATTATTCAAAAAGCAAATGTTCCTTCACATACCTACTCACCTGAATACAGAGATAAAATAATAACCGAAATTACTGAATCCGGAAATGAAAAATATTTACCGCAAATTCTTGCAATGAGAGAGGATGAACTTGATAAATTTATTGAAACATATACAACACTGCAAAAAATAAATTCTGAAAATTCTGCGAATATAAGTAATTCCATAAATACCGCCATGGATAATAAACACTATGAATTATTTATAAAGACATTAACGAAATTATCAGATATACTTGAAGATAGTGATGAATCAAAAGAACAGCCGTTTAATACCTATGCCGAAACAATGAGTTCATTGCAAAGCGAAGAATATGAGCTTTGTATAAATTTATTGGAAAAATATAAGAATATAGAATTAAGTAATAAGTTTGAATTAATAGCCAATGCGGGGTATATCGGTGCTGAAAATTTAAAAGAATTATTAAAAATTATTGATATGTATGATATGGCAGAAAATCCTGATATATTTAAAGGCATTACAACCCTTGCATTAATTGATTTTTCAGCAGTCTATAAAATAGGAGAAAACTATAATATATTAAAAAATTACATAAATGCTCAAACTATGGTTAATGATTTTGATATGTTTTTGGAAACAATTAATTATACTGACCGCATAATGAAATCAATCCCCAAGGAAGATAAAAAATTATTTGAAACTGATTTTTCCTTAAATATGGAAAAACAAGAATGCCAATATTCAACAATTACCAAAGCATTAGATAAGTCCGTAAAATTTATAACAAACAAAGAAAATGTAAAATCATATAATAAAAGAGAAAAAGAATTATCAGAAAAATACGGGCAGTATGAAGGAAGTAATATTACCGCATTGCAGAGTATCCGAAACGGCTGGAGTGATAAACTTTTTGAACAGATTTTAAATAATTCTGGCAGCCATAATGAAATAAAAAAATTATCAAAACTTCAATCATCAGAAATTGAAAGATATATTGAGATAACTCAAAAATATAAGCCCCTAATTGAGAAATACGGCGGTGAAAAACTTACTGATAGTTTGTTATATGCAGTAAAGAATAACTTTGACGAAAATGAAATTACCAAAGTATTTGATATAATTGAAAATTTAGGTTTAGATAATTGGGAAACAGCTGTTAATTATGTAAATCTTGATAATTTATCATTAATTGAAAAATATGATTTTAAAAAGAAATCAGAAAAAATATTAAATTCAAATCAAATAAAAACCGTTCCTAACGCATTACAACAAATGCGAGAGATCCTAAATGATACGGAAAAATCTCTATCAGAACCTATAATTTATAATAAACTTAACGAACAATTAACGGAATACTCCTTGAAGGATTTGGAAGAAGTTATAACAGAAGTCCAAAAATCAGGTATAACGAGAGCTGAAGCAATATATGCACTGCAAATGCTTACACAGTTCGGAAGTGTAAAATCACTGGAAACCGCTTTTAAAACTTCAGGACTTAATAAAGAAATTAACTCTTTTATGTCACAAAAAGATATAATAAGTGCTAATAATGCTTTGGAATACTTTTGCGGTAATAAAAAACAAATTCCGCTGCAAGGGACTAAAAAAGGCTTTATTCTTGATGAGAACGGACTAAAGTATTTAGAATCATTAAATTCTGAGGAAAGAAACACACTTATCAATAATCCCGATATATTATTTATAAACTTTGAAGGCTGGGATAAGGGAATAAATTTATACACACAAGGCATTAATAACGGTCAAATTGCGGATAAAGCTAAAAAATTAACAGCGGAAGCAAAAGAAATACAAAAAAATAAGAACATACCTTTTGAAGAAGCGCTAAATCAAGTGCTTAATAAACCTGTAATTAACCGTGCAAATATGCTGGGAATAAAAGATATTAAAACGGTATCTTTAACGGAAAAAAACAGAGAATATGATATAAATTCAATTTATAAAAATCTAAAGCCGATAAAAATTGATGAAAAAGAAATTGATACCGTGATAAACGCAATATCCGACACCGTTTATCCCGATGATAAAGAAAAATCAATGCGGGCAAAAGTTCTTTTGGCGGAATATTTTAATAATGAACTGAATGTATTTTCTCCAAAACGATACAGTGAAAAATTAACGGATTTATATAAAGCAATTGAGTTAAAAATAAATAAATTAAAGAAATCTGACGGTTCATCCTTTTCAATGGAGGATGTTTACTATATCATACCAAGCGGAAAACTTAAATCATACGACCAAATTGCATACCAATTTTCAAAATTAAAAGGAATAGAAACGGATAAATTTATATTTACGGATGCCTCTAAAATTACGGATTATCCTGATGATAAAATCTATGTTGCACTTGATGATGTAATAGGTTCAGGAGAATCAATGGTTCGGGAAGAAATAAAATATAATAAAACAGATATGAAAAATATCGGAAACAGGCATATAATATTCGCTTCATTAATATCAGGACAAACAGGGTCCGATAAAATTAAAAATTACATAAGCACTTTAGACAGATTAAATAAAGACTTTTTTATAACCGACAACAAATTAATACAGCCCCCGTTACAACAAACAAAATTTTATAAGGATTTATCCACGGAAGATAAAAAAATACTGGAAGAAGTATTTTCGGCATTTGAAGGAAATTCTTCATACAGCTTCGGTGACTGCGCATATGCAATATTACTTCCCTATATGGGCCCGGATAACAATGCGGTAATAACAAGTTTCTTGTTTAAAAATTTACTTTTAAATCCACAGGGAGGATTAAAAGCCAAATATAAAAAGGATAATCCTAAAACAGAAGAAGTTCTTAAAAGGCTTCAAAAATAAAATAAAAATTAAATACCGCATTCCGCAATAATATCTTTAAAGTCAGTAACAAGAACTTTTGCAAATACTTCAGGGTCAATCTGAGTAGCGATTAAAGCCATAACCTCCTGCGGTAAATCTTCAACCATAGGAAGCAAATCTTCAGTTTCCAAAACCGTTAAGGATTTTAAAATTTCACCTTTCTCCATAGTTTTAAATGGTGTCACCATAGCATCAGGCGAAAATTCTTGGAATAATTCCGGTTTTTCTTTAAGAATACCTAATATTAACTGTTGTTTACCTTCCGTTTCCATATTTAAAATAGTATCTTTATACTCATCATCTTTCATTGATGACATTTTTTTTATGATAGAATCTTTATCTTCATAACAAGATTTGCCTGTTGTTTTTTCCATCATTTTTTGAAGATTATACTCATCAACATATTGGATTCCTTTATTTAAAATATCCCTGTCAATTTTATCGGAATTTAAAAATTCATCCATATATTTTTCGGGAATGGATTTTAAGAACTTTTCAGGTGACATTTTTGTCAGCACTACTTTAGATAAAGCCTCGGGCTCAAGTTTTGTCATTAAAGCAATAATCATATCTTGATTAAAAATACTTAGTCCCAAAACAATTTGAGTTGGTTCTAAAAATGTCATTATATTCATTAAATCATCTTTATTCATATTGGAAAGTATTAAAAACCTGTTTATAGGATTTATTAACTGAAATAATTCAACCAGCTTAGAAGGGTCATTAGTAATTTGCAGCATAAAATTAGCTGCAAGCGGATTTCCTTTTTCCGCTTCCATTTCCATTATTTCTTTGATGCTCTTATTACGATACATTTCAAGCGAACTTGAACTTATATTGTAATATTTACTCAAATAAGATAAATTCAGGTCTAATGTTATCATATCTGCTCGTATTTATACGTATCCTTATATATATTAAAAAATTTTTTTATTAAAAATTTTAATAAAATGAATAAAATGTTATAAAATTTTACAATTATATTTTATAATATTGTCAGGCAGATTATGAAAAAAATTGTTAAAACTCTATTAATATTACTTTTAATATCATATACGGCAAATTGTTGTTTAGCCGAACAATCTTTTGAAGATAAAAAAAAGGAAATTATAGCATTATATAATTCAAATAATCTTCAGGAAGCTTATAATATGATTTCCAAAATAACTGAAGATGAAAGAGATTATGAAATTTGGTATCTTCTTGGTAACTTATCGCAAGATTTTAATAATGATACAAATGCGGTTTTTTTCCTTCAAAAATCAATAATCATGAAACCTGATTTTGATAAAGCGCATTATAATTTGGGGAATATTTATTTAAAAGAAAAAAAATATAACAGTGCCATAAAAGAATATAAAACGGCAATTAAGTACAAAAAAGATTTTCCTTATTATTATTACAATTTAGGGTGTGCATATCTTGGGCAGAAAGATTATAAAGAGGCAAAATCTGCCTTTGAAAAAGCTATTAAATTAAAAAATGACAATGCGGATTTTTATTATAATCTTGCACTTGCTCTTAAAAACTTAAACGAAGAAAAAGAAGCAAAAGAAGCACTTGATAAATATAATCAGTTAAAAGAAGAAGAAAAATAAATGTACGACTATTTAAAAGGACAGCTTGTAAGTAAACAAATAAATTCTTATAGAGGCACTCATATAGTTTTAGATGTTAATAATGTCGGCTACTTAATAAATACAGGCATTAGAACCGTTGAAAAACTGTTAGAGGGCGAAGTTAAAATTTACGTATCTTTAAGCCATAAGGAAGATTCAATGAGCCTTACGGGCTTTATAACAAAAGAAGAACGGGATATTTTTAATATTCTGCAAAGTGTATCGGGCATTGGTGTTAAACTTGCGCTTTTGATATTGGATGAATTTTCAATATCGGAGCTTATAGACATAATGATAAGGGAAGATTTTAAAGAACTTTCAAGGGCAAAAGGTGTCGGGGCAAAAGTCGCTCAAAAAATAATACTTGAACTTAAAGATAAATTAATCAATTGGTCTAATGTAACCCCTGTAGATGTTGCGGATATTGAAACGTCAAAAGATGTTAATCAGGAAACGGTTATGGAAGTGCAATCCGTGCTGATTTCATTGGGATACACAAGCAATGAATCAAAAACAGCAATACAGGAAATATTAAAATATAAAAAAGACTGCACAAAGACGGAAGATATATTAAAATATTCACTTGAATACCTATCAAGACAAGCATAAAGAGGCAAAAGAATGAAAATATTATATGCTACATTTGAACTTGCTCCGTTTACAAAAGTCGGAGGGCTGGCGGATGTTATGGGGTCGCTTCCTAAGTACATCGAGGAAGAAGGAACGGAAATTGCAATATTTACTCCGTTAATCGGCAGTATAGATAAAGAAAAATATAATATTAAAGAACTTGAAAATTCAAGACTGCAGTTAAGATTTGGGTATGCCGAATACGTGTTTACTCTTTCAATGTGCAAACTCCCCGGGACAAATATAAACGTATTTTTTATTGATAACCCTAAATTTTATTCTTGCTTTAACTGTGTATATCCTCAAGGAATAGACAGCTGGTATGAGCAGGAAAGATTTATATGCTTTTCAAAAGCTGTTTTAGAGTATGCAAGGGCATTAAATTTTAAGCCCGATATAATACACTGTAATGATTGGCATACGGCAATGATTCCCGTATGGATAAAAACATCATATAAGAATGATGAATTTTTTAAAAATGCAAAAACGGTATTTTCTATTCATAATTTAGCATACCAAGGCAGGTATTTTCCTGAAATATTGGATTTTGCAGGGATATCAAAAAATGAAACTTATCACCAAGACGGACTTGAACACTGGGGAAATCTTGTTTGGATGAAGGGTGCAATTAATTATTCCGATAAAATTATAGCGGTATCCCCTAAATATGCGCAGGAAATTTTAACCTATGACTACGGTGAAGGTATGGACTGGGCATTAAGGAACAATCAATATAAGCTTGAAGGGATATTAAACGGAATTGATTATAATGAATTTAACCCCGACACAGACAAACATATAAGGTATAATTACAACATAAACAGTATAGAAAATAAAGAAAAATGCAAGAGAGATATATTAAAAGACTATTGGCTCGAATATAAAAAGGATAGACCATTAATTGCCATAATATCAAGGCTTGTGGAACAAAAGGGAATTGACCTTTTAAAATTTGTAGAAAATGAACTGAGAGAACTTGAAGCGGATATTATAGTTCTCGGAACGGGCGAAAAACGGTATGAGGACTTTTTTGTCTGGCTGAGTTATAACTCAAAAAATATAAGAGCAAGAATAGAATATAGAGCTGACCTGTGTAACAAAATTTATGCGGGAGCGGATATGTTTTTAATGCCGTCAAGATTTGAGCCTTGCGGATTATCCCAGTTAATAGCTTTAAAATACGGCACAATTCCGATAGTAAGGGCAACAGGAGGGCTGGAAAATACCATCAATGCATACCCTAATGAAAATGCCGACGGTTTTAAATTCTATAATTATAATGCACACGAAATGCTAGGCACAATTCAATATGCAATAAATACATATAAAAACAAAAGAGAATGGCAAAAATTAATTAAAAATGCTATGAATGCCGATTTTTCATGGTCAAAAAGCGCAATTAAATACAAAAAAATATATGATGATTTATTTCAACAATCCTAAATGTTTCATAATATTAGATACGGATCTATCAATAATAACAGCACCTTCTTTAATTAAATACTCTCTTGTATCTTCATTAAATAAGGAATTATAATGTTCTTTCAAATTTCCGTCTTCGTATAAATTAACATATAATTTTTCCTGCCAACAGGTATTTTTAGGCATAGTTTGTGCACAAGGCAACCACCTTTCAGCCCTTTTTACGAAATCTGCATAATTTTTTATATGATAATGAAAATATTTAATATTCGCACAAGGTAATACTATCTTATGCCGCATTTTTACACTATGATTACCTATTGATATTTTTTTATAATCTTTTGCTTTAAATATTACCTTTTTACATTCAATAGCAAAAGAATTAATAAATCTATTCATTTCATAATTTTCAATATTCAAATTATTATTGTAAATTAAAAAATACGGGCAATTAAAATATTCATCACGACCGTCAGGAAAAAATGTTATAGGAGTTAATAATAATACATTAACATTAGAAGGATTATATTTTGCAATACACTCTTTTAAATTATATGTTATACCTTGTTCCCAAGATAAGTTAGGACAATATATTTCATCCGCATCAGCACTAATAATCCAATCGGCTTTATATTTATTTTTTGCCAATTTAATCATCCTGTCACAAAATTGCGCCTGATTAAATTTATCCGACGTTTCATATATTATTTCTAAAATTAAACCTTCTTTTTTTAATTTTTCCAAAATCTTATTTGTTCCGTCATCAGAATTGTGACTTGTAACAATAAATCCGTCAACACCCATTGCCTTATGAAATCTTATATTATTTTCGATAATATCTTCTTCGTTTTTTACCGTATAAACCATAAATAATTTAAAATTTATATTTTTATAATTTCTTACAAAATTTCTTGATTCGGAAAAGAAAGGATATAATATCAAATTTCTATAATATTCCAAGGTATAATACATAATTTATATTACTCCTGCAGATTATTTAAAGTATACAAATATACAATTTAAAATAGATTAATTCTATTTTAAATTGTATATATTCTACTGTCAATAGGTTTACTCTATTTTAAATAATAATATTATAGAAAAATGAACATAAAAAAGAACTTTGGGAAAAAAATAAAAGAAAAAAGGCTGGAAAAAGAACTAACACAAGAAGAACTGGCAGAAAAAATAGGTATATCACCTAAAAGTTTAAGTCAGATAGAATTAGGTAATAACTTTGTGTCAGCGGAAAATCTTGAAGCTATCTGTCAAGCACTTTCAATTTCACCAAGAGTTTTATTCGATTTTGATATAAATGAAAAAACGAAAGATGAGTATTTAAAATACATAAATAATAAAATTTCTAATAATACTAAGCTATTAAATTATGTATATAAATTTTTATTGATAATAGATTAAATATCAATAGTATCATAAACTCTTTTAATTTCTTTAATATCCTGCCACATAAGCCACTTCGGGCTTCCTTTTTCTCTTGAATCATTACGAAGCAGATATGAGGGATGAAAAATAGGCATCATTTTTGAGCCGTACGGGCCGTCAAACCACTGACCCCGAACTTTCGTTATTCCGCCTTTATCGGGAAGAAAAGTATTTAAGGCAACCCTTCCGCAGATAAGAATTATTTTAGGCTTTAATATTTCAAGCTGTGCATCAAGATACTCTTTGCAGGCAGTTTTTTCATCTGGCAAAGGGTCACGATTTTCAGGCGGTCTGCATTTTATTGTGTTGCATATATATACATCGTTTTTTCTGGATAAGCCGACGCATTCAAATATTTTATCCAATAATTGTCCTGCCTTGCCGACAAAAGGCTCGCCTTTTTGATCTTCCCAATACCCGGGGGCTTCACCCACCAAAACCATTTTATGGTTTGGAATTCCTGACGAAAATACAACATTTGTCCTCGTTTTAGACAATGCGCATTTTTCACATTTTAAACATTTTTGTTTTATTAATTCCAACTCTTCAATCATAGAATAATGATAACACATAAAATTTTGGTCGAACAATATTAATAACACGAGGGAGCTATGTAACTTCCTCATTTTTTACATTAGAATATAGATTTACTTTAAAAGAGGCTTGCTTTATTTCACACCGTTTCCGCACATATATGTCTGATTCATCCACCCTTCGTAATAATATCCGACAGTATAAACATATCGAGACGAATCAGGATTCGTATGAATACATTCAATGGAACACAATTCAACAGGATATCCTAATTTACCATTATTCAGATAATTACACATACAACCGATATTAGCTGTTTCATAATCACCCGGATTACAACTAAGACCATGTCTAGCTATTAAATCTGCTTGTGACGATTCTACTACATTTGAATAAAGCTCCATTATTTGTGCATCAGATAAATTTTCAACTTCGTTAAATTCCATAATTATTTCCTTTCATTTTTTTGCATAGCAAATCACCTCGCAAAAATATATTTGCGAAGTTATTTTTTATTTTATTTTTTAATAAATCAAAAAGTTCTAAAACATCATAAATATACCGCGGGGGGGGGGTAATTGGAGTATTAAAAATCTCTCTACCACTATTGATAGAGTGCC
>CANQAL010000010.1 GCA_947589255.1 Candidatus Gastranaerophilales bacterium
CATAATCGTTTTGTAAAACCTCTTTTTGCAACATATCTTGGGCAAGGTATTTCTACTTTTATATTTTTTTCAATTGTTCTCTTATGTCAAAATCCCATTTGTGTGATTCATAATCTTTAATCATCCTTCTAAAATAATGCAAATAATCAATTTTACCAAAATTTTTAAAAACAGTGTGTCTTAACGATGACACCATTCCAACCTCCTTTTTTTAAATATTATAAAATGAAATTTTTATTTGAAACTATTTTTAGAACTTTTTAAATAATATTTTAAATTTTTAAATTGATAGACAATGTTATATAAATACGAAAAAACTCGCAGCTGTTGGAATTGAAACAACCGGCTAATGCTTAACAGATAATGTGTGTAGAAAAATATAGACAATAAAAAGTTCCTCATGTAAGATAGCTACGGCATTGCCTTCGTATACAAGTTCATTAAGCTCATCTTCGCTTGTTCTTTTTGTAAGGCTCACTTACCCTTCTCGTCTTACAGGAAAAATCAAGTTAAAAATAATAAACTCCTCAGGTAAGACAGCTGCGGCTTCGCCTTCGCATACAGGCTCAGTCACACTCCGCTTCGCTTCGGATACAGGCTCACAATCTTCGCATTGCTTAGATGTTCGCTTTGTAATCCTCACTTCGTTGCGGTGCTTCGCTTTGTATCTCACTAAGTTCTCGTCTTACAAGAAAAAATCAAGTTAAAATAATAAACTCCTCAGGTAAGACTCGAACTTACAACCCTTCGGTTAACAGCCGAATGCTCTGCCATTGAGCTACTGAGGAATATCTGTTTCTATAATACCTAAAAATATTTTAATTGTAAAGCATTTAATTCAAAATTAAAAACAGATACAGAGTGGTCATAGAAGTTTAATGAAGGTTGTAGAGAACAGCTGACGGGGGGATTTGAACCCCCGACCTACTGATTACGAATCAGTTGCTCTACCAACTGAGCTACGTCAGCTTATAAATTTATTATAAACTAAAAATATTTTTTCTCATTACTTATTTCTAAAATACTCCAGATAATTTATAGAACTCTTATCCGTAGAATATTGCTTTTTTATTCCGTCAGTATTTACTGCAGTATTTACCTTGTCTTTTGGCAATCGGTCTTTTAACGGTTTTTTACCCGTAAGTAATCTCATAAATTTAAAATATTTACCTGCCAGCCCTTTTCTGTTTTCATTTTTTTCATCTATTTCCTGTAGCTGTTCGTATGTTTTCCGTCTGACAGGCATGCCGATTGATTTTCTTGTTATTATTTCCGTTGTTAAGGTATTAGGTGCTACTACCATTGCCATACCAAGCAATGAACTGTTATAGAGTGATTTAAATGTTGAATTGAACAGATTTATAAACATTGATTGATAGAACAATGCACTTAATCTTTGTATTATTCTTTCATTCGCTTTTTCTTTTGCCTGTTCTTTGTTTTCTCCGTTTGACTTTATCATTACCATATTATAATTATCCGCAACTAAAAAGGCTGATGTTACTAATGATGATGCTACTTTTGAAAGCATTGCTATATCGGTATTCTTATTACTGGATTGTGATACTTCATCAAAAGATTTTTCAACGGCATCTGTTATATATCTTTTTAATTTTAATTTTGCCATCTCTATTTTTTCGGTATCTTTAGGATTTATTTTCTGAATTTTTGCTGTTTTACTTTGAAATTTTTCCATTGCATTTGCAAAAACATTTTGATTTATTTTCCCCGATTTTATAGGAGCCTCTCCGAATATCTCCTTTGTTACTCTATCAAGAGTTTTTTCAAACCCGTTCAATTTATTATTTTTTGACATTCCGTTTTCAATAATTTTATTTACGGGGAAGGTTATTAGCGATTTTACAATATTAAAAGGTTTTTTCATTATACCAAACACAAATTTAAAAGGTTCTATTACAAAATCTACCAAAGGCTTAATTTTTGTTTCAATTTGTACGGGAACTTCATTTGTATTATTTTTAACTGTTTCAGATACTTTTTCAGCCAATTTTCTTAATTTTTCTACAGGTATATCCGTTTGATTTTTATTTATTGCTTCTACAATTTTATTTGTTAATTTAGAATAGTTTTTTTCCTCTATTGCAGAGAGATTTTGTTTCATCGCTGTTTTAACCGCTCTGTTTATTACAGGCAGATTACTTTCATTTATTCCGAGGGTATTAATTTCTGATTTTAAGGAATTTATAATTTCGGGAATTTTAGATTCCGAAAATGCATCTTTATACATTTTGATAATTCCGTTTGCTGATTTTTTTGCATATTTATTTTTAATTAATTCATGTCCCTCAACTATTTCGTTCACTCCTGCATCTTTTAGAGTATTAATAATCTTTTCATATTCATTTTCATGAATTTCAAAATCTTTAAAAGCTAATTTTTTGTATATATTATCTTTCAGATAATTCCAAACTTTAGTTACTCCTTTAACTAATTTTGTATCTTTTGTAAATGAACTGTTTTTAAGGAAACTAAATACAAATCCTGCACCTATTAATACTCCAATCGCCCTTTTAAATGTCTGCATATTTATTAATGCTTTTTTCTGCTCTTTTTTGTTATTAGCTTTTGTTGTATCGGAATTTGTATTTTTTATAAAACTTTTTTCTGAAAAATCCATAAATTCACCAAATACGGATTTGGTTTTTTCGGTTCGTTTTTTAATTTCCCCGTTATTAACCTTATTTTTTTCATTTCCGTTTGATGTCATTTCAGTTAAATTTTGAGTATTTTTATGTTTTTTATTATATTCTTTTGCTTTTTCTTTAGATAAAAATAAGATTGGCCTGCCTAAACTTAATCTGGAAATTATTTCCGATACTAAAACTATTAATGCTCCCATTATGGGAACAAATGCTGGACTTGTATTAACTTTTTTGGTAAATGCCCCAAACATTATTAATTGGGCATATGCTGTAATTAGTACTCTTGATATTTCTTGTTTTTGTCTTTGTTTTGCTTCATGTGTAGACATTTCTTTGGTATCTCCGCACAACACAGACAAATTGTATGCATCATTTGCTAAAAATAATACAGGAATTAATCCTGAAACAATTCTGTTTAACGGTCTTTCAAATGCCGTGTTAAAATTACCGGTATTTTTATCAAAAAATTTATTACTTATTTTATATAAATTTGTTTTTATGTATTCTGAAGCATCTTTAAAAATTTTTTGCTCTTCTGCAGATTTATCCGCTTTATTTAAAATACTTATTAATTTTTTATAATCTATATTTTTTTCTTTTGAAAAATCTTTAACAACCTGCAAAGTTCTATCATACATTCCTTTAATAATGCTGGTTTTTTGATCAAGTTCGTTTATTTTTCTGGGAATTCTTAATATTGGCTTCCGATACAGTTTATCCGCACTCTTTTTTAATATTGGTGTTCTTTTTAATACCCAGCTTACAATATCAAGCGGAAGTGTAATAAAAGGGAATAAAGCATTTTCCAGTACAGATGCACCTATTTTTTTTTGTTTTATAGAGGTTATTCCTTTTTCCAAATCAAATCTTGCAGTGGATTTTATAATTTTTTCACTTCCAAGTTTTGCAATTTTTTTGCCTATTCTGGGTGCAATATCCCCGTATTGTTGAGAAAATATATTCATTATACTTTCATCGGCTTGCGAAATTATTGTATCAGGGATTCCTTTAAAAGTCGGATTTGAGTGAGAATGAGTGTATATAGAATTTTTAAATTCCTGTTTTTTTCCTTTTTCAGATATATCAATCAGCCTATGGGCTGCAATTTTCATCTTAATCCCTTTTTGTTATACACTCAATCCAAATATGATAAAAATCTTCAAGGATTTTTTTGCCATGTTTGTATTAAAAATTAACATTATTTATTCGGGGTATCTTGATGTTGCATGTATCAGCATTTTTGCTAATTTATCAGCCCCTTCAAATCCCCGTTTTCTTATCTTTTCCGCAGATTTTTCAACATCATATTTAACAAATTTGTGTTTTACGGTAAATGAAGATTTTTCTTCATTTATATCCATAATCACATAACAGGAATCAGGACTGTCACTAAACGGACGACCTACACTTCCGACATTTATTACTGTTTGTTCCGTATTTGTCTGGTATCCGCAGGGCATATGCGTATGTCCGCAGAATATTACATTCGCATCCGTATCTTTTATCATTTCTTCCACTTCGCTCAAAGGCAAATCGGGATATATATTTTCATTATTTTTTCTTGGAGAACCGTGTACTAACAGTATTTTAATCCCGAATAAATTTATTTCTTCCTGTTCTTTTAAATTTCTAAGAAATTCTTTATCCTGATCAGATAATATTTTGCTGTCTGCAAGATATGCACTGCCCATCACTGCATTAGTATTTACAACTTGATTATAGGTATCAAACGAAAATACAGAAAGCATTTTATCGGTATTTCCTTGTATTATTTTAAAGTCATCTGATTTAGTAAGTTCTTTAACTCTGTTCAGTGTTTCAATCGGCTCAGGTCCCGCCAGAACAATATCACCGAGGCAGAATATTTTACTACACTCCTCTGATTTGATATCAGCTAAAACACTATTCAGTGCTTCAAGATTGCCATGTATATCAGATATTATTGCAACTTTCATGTTTTATCCCCATTTGTTATGCTAATATAATTTTAGCAGGAATAAAAAGCATGATTAAAAGAAGAAAATCTAAACAGATACAAATCGGAAATGTAAAAATCGGCGGAGATGCCCCGATTAGTGTTCAATCAATGACTAACACCGATACAAGAGATATAAAGGCAACATTAAGACAAATTAATGAATTAAAAGATCAAGGATGTGAGTTAATAAGACTTGCCATTTTAAACCCTGATGCGGCTGAGGCAATAAAAGAAATTAAAAAATCATCACCTCTGCCTTTGATTGCGGATATCCATTTTGATTACAGACTTGCAATAAAATGTATAGAAAACGGTATTGATGCTTTAAGAATTAACCCCGGAAATATAGGAAAAGAAGAACATACAAAAAAAGTGGTAAATCTTGCTAAAATAAATAATGTGCCTATCAGAATAGGTATTAATGGCGGTTCTCTTGAAAAAGAATTTGCTATGCTTGATATTCCGCTTGCGGAAAAAATGGTTAAAAGTGCAATGCGCCATATTAAGATTTTAGAAGATAATAATTTTGACAAAATTAAAATTTCTTTAAAATCAAGCGATGTTATGACAACTATTGAAGCATACAGGTTAATGGCAGAAAAAGTTGATTATCCGCTTCACTTAGGTGTTACCGAAGCAGGTACTTATACGGGCGGAATTGTTAAATCAGCAGTCGGGCTAGGCACTCTTTTAGCTGAAGGGATAGGCGATACAATAAGAGTTTCTCTTACAGATTCACCTATTGAAGAAGTTAAAGCAGGTTATTTGATACTTAAATCTTTAGGGTTAAGACAAAGAGGAATAAATTTCATTTCATGCCCGACATGCGGAAGAACTCAAATTGATTTAATAAAGCTTGCAAAAGAAGTTGAAAAACGGCTTGAAAATTTTGAAAAACCCTTAACAATAGCCGTAATGGGTTGTGCAGTGAATGGCCCCGGCGAAGCTAAACATGCTGATTACGGTATTGCAGGAGGCATAAATGAAGGCTATATATTTAAAAAAGGGGAAATTATAAAAAGGCTTCCCGAAGAGAAACTTTTAGATGAATTTATAAATATCATCCAAACAGAGAATATTTAAATATTGCAATATCTAAAAAAATAAGATATCATGTTATTAAAAAGGGGAACTTATTATATGAAAAAGATAGCAATCATATTTTCTTTAATTTTAATAGCACAAACAGCTAATGCTTTTGTTGATTCTCAGTATATGAAAACCGAGAAATTTCTGACTAATATCGGGTATTCTGCAGAAAATTCAAGAATTGTAGGACTTAACTCCGATAATCCATACAGAGAACCTAATATTAATAATGATAAAAATATTCCGAGAAGATTATATCATTATCTTGTTCCGGGTCAAGGCGGCGATCTTGATTATTATAATCACAGCGGAAGTTACAACGGCTGGAGCTGGAAAGATTACTAAAAAGAATTTAAATCAATTAAAAAAGAAGATACATTTAGTACCTTCTTTTTGTTTATAATTAAATATGCTATTATTAAGCTATGAAATATTTTTATTTAAAATTTGTTACACTACTTTTAATTTTTTCTTTTATATGCACTCAAGCATATGCAAGTAATATATCACAAGCTCAAAAGCTTTTAAAAAAGGCAAAAATGACTTCAGTCAAAGAAGAGAGCTATGAATATATAAATAATGCAAGAATTTTATTTGAAAAAGAATATGAAAAAACTCCTGATAATATTGAAGTGCTTGTGGGATTATCAAAAACATTTCAATTAATAGGAGACAGAAGAGAAGCTAAATTATACGTTGTTCGGGCATATAATTTAAGACCTGCCGATCCGAAAATTCAAAAAGAAATGGGCGACTTCTTTTACAGTTTCCAAGAGTATTCAACTGCTATTGAATACTATAAACTTGCGCTTGCTTCAGGACTGTTAAGAGATTATGAAACAAATTTGCAGACTGCAAAATGTTTTGAAAAATTGGGGGATTTGGAAAATGCGGAATTATATTATAAAATCTGTAATCACGTAAACCCTAAAGGCCGTGAAGCAATGAATAAAATAAATGAATACGACTCGGCTAAACACCCCGATAATACTGAAGAACTTGATAATGCAAAATATAAATACCTGTTTAAAAGTAAAAAACCTTCTGCAGAAGAACAAACTCAAACAGAAACCGACGAGATAATTAAGCAGTTATCAAATTAAACATTAAATCTGAAATGAACAATATCTCCGTCTTGGATAATATAGTCCTTACCTTCAAGCCTTGTAAGTCCTTTATCTCTTGCAACCGCATAAGAGCCTGCATTAACAAAATCATTATAACCTGTTACTTCTGCCCTGATAAAACCTTTTTCAAAATCGGTATGAATAACCCCAGCTGCTTTTGGTGCTTTTGAACCTGATTTTACAGTCCAGGCATGTACTTCTTTTTCTCCTGCCGTTATAAAAGTTGTTAAATCAAGTAATTTATAAACGGATTTAATCATTCTTTCAATCCCTGAACTTGTTACACCAAGGTCAGAAAGATATGCCTTTGCCTCTTCTTCTGATAAATCAACAAGTTCAGCTTCTATTTTTGCAGAGATTACAACAACATCCGCATTATGTTTGGATGCATATTCTCTAACTTTATCTACATATGCGTTTCCGCTTGCCAAATCCGCTTCGCTAACATTTGCGGCATATATTACGGGTTTTATACACATTAATTGAGATGTCTTGGCAAATTCAAGCTCATCACCGTCAAAATGGTCCTCTAAGTTTATAAACATTGCATCAGATAACAGTTCATTTAATTTAGACAGAACCTTATATTCCAAATTTGCCTGTTTATCCCCGCTTTTAACTTGTTTTGTTAATCTTTCGAGCCTTTTTTCGATTGATGCCATATCGGCAAGTGCAAGTTCCGTATTTATAGTTTCAATATCGTCAATCGGGTTAATTTTTCCTGCAACATGTATTGTATTATCATCATCAAAACATCTTACAACTTGTATTATTGCATCAACTTCTCTTATATTATGCAAAAACTGGTTGCCAAGCCCTTCACCCTTGCTTGCCCCTTTTACAAGCCCTGCTATATCTACAAATTCAATAGCTGTAGGTATTACGACATCTGTTTTTACAAGTTTTTTTAATACCAAAAGTCTTTCATCGGGAACATTTACAACTCCCACATTAGGTTCAATCGTACAAAACGGATAATTTTCGCTCTGCGCATTTTTTGATGATGTGAGTGCATTAAATAATGTTGATTTGCCTACATTCGGCAGTCCTACTATACCTGCTCTTAACATAAATATTCCCTTTCAATATAAAAAAAGAATATTATAAAAATATCTTCTAATCAAGAATTAACCTTTTATTGCGCAATCTTGAGTTAATTTTATTTCAAATTGAGTTCCCGCAGGAAGCGATAACTTTGAACCTTTTGTAAATATTGCAATAACGGGCGATGCAACAAAATTTACGGTATATACAACAGTCCCGATTGCAAAAGGAACTACGGATAAAATATTTATAACAGGCACGGGCCACATTACCATAGCTGCATTATGCATTGCTCCATATACTTTTCTCCCGGGGGTTAATGACTTTGATACATTATGCCAGTACCTTCTTTTCCCTTTTATATTGTTTAAAAACACTTTTTTACTGTTTGCCAAGCTTACTTTTGTATTAATCTTAGACATTATGCCGTTAAAGTATATTTCATCAATACGAAGTTCAATTAATCCGCCGTTACCTGTAATTTGCGGGCCGTGGCTGTCTGTTATTCTGCCTTTAAAAATTGTACCGGATGGAATAATTGCTCCTTCTTTTGTTGTAAATCCGTTTTTTGAAGTAAATGTAACCATACTTCCTTTCAAAGTTCCGTCTGAAATACCATAGTTAAGATTTAATACAACCCTTGTTCCGCTTTTTAAATTATATGTTTTTCCCGTAGGATTATATTTTTTAACGGCAGGTACAAATGTTTCTTCTGATGCCGTAGGAACCGTTTTAGGCAGTGGCGGAAGTTCATTTTCTTCTACATTATAGTTTTTTCGTATATCCGCATCTATGGAGGAATCAAATTCTTCCGCAAGAACGCAGGTATTTATGAATATTAACAATAAAAATGAAGCAAAAATCTTTTTCATATTTTTATTTTAATATTAATTGTTATTTTTTTACTCGGTTAAATGAGTGATTATTTCTCGGGTTCTTCAAATTTTTGGATTTGAGTTTCAAGCCCAGTCCAGATTTTATCATATTCTTCTTTAACTACATTTTGAATAGAGCCTGATTGTTTATACTTTTTATATAATCTGTCTGCGCTGTCCCCGAGAATACCAAGAACTGCACCCGATACAAGCGAGAACATTAAGTTTTTAGCACCTGAAAACATTTTTGTCGTACCGTATACAAAGGTCGCAAATGTACCGACTAAAGGTATACAGGTCGTTAAAGTAGCCGAAATCCTTTCATCTTTGTTATCTGCCTTAGATACCGCATAAGCTCCCGCTCCGATCGGGAATAATACCGATAATACATCCGTCGGAGCCGAACCTACTTTTAATTCCGCCTGTTTAAGAAAATACTGTCCCATTTCAAGTTCTGTTGCTTTTTCAAGATTTTTTGTTATTTTCTTTGCCAGTTTTGAATACTGTTTAAAGCTTTTATCCGATAGGATATTTGAAGTGTTTAATCCTTTTAATATCGTCATTATTTCTTCTAATGCACCTTTTGAATTACCGTTTGCCGATAAAACAGTATCTGATGCTTCTTTTAGAATTTCTTGTATATTTTTTATTTCATCTGCGGAATATTTTTTCTCCGATACACTTTTTAGTATATCTTTTAAAATTCCCGTTATCTCCTCGGAAACTTTTTTTCTTGCCTTTGCTTCATTTCCGCCCGAACATTTTTTAAATATTTCTAATTTTTGTCTTAATAGCTTGATTTTTTCCATTGAAACAGTATCTTCCGGATTAATTACATCCAGAAGTGCATTTATATTTCCCTTGATATTTTCGGTAATAGTATTAATATTATTAGTTAATTCTTTCTTGGCGGATAATATTTGCTTGCTTAAAGCAGATTGAGCTTCTTTAGATAAATCCTCCGTTGCATAGTTTTTATAACTTGATTTTTTTAACAGTCCTTTGTCTTTAAAAAATCTTTGTCTTATTTTTTCAGGCAAATCTTCTAAAAGTTTAGAGCGGATTTTATCTCTTTTTACCCTTGCTCCGAGACTGAAATTTTTATCATAAACGGCATCCAGATTTTGTGTCTGTTTTTCCAATATATCTATCCATTCACCAAGAGTTTTTGTTACATCTTTAATTTTTATTTTTTGAGCCTTTGCATTTGCGTCTAAAGCTTTTAAATCTTGTATATTATACTCTTTTAGCAAAGACGAAAAATCTTTTAATTTTACCTCTGCTTTGTTATATTTTTTCCCGAGAGTTTTATCTACTATATTTTTAAATCCCGAAGTTATTTTTTCACAGAATTTTTTTGTTAATTTATTAGCTTTACAAAGTTTATCAAAAAAGCTGTCTTTAATTGCCGTAAAATTAGACATTGATTCCATTACATCAACAGCTTTTTTTGTTCCTTTTTTCGCATAAAATTTTGTTTTTGATGTCAAAGTTTTAGTATTTGATAACTTTGCATTTTTAATATCATTTGATAATTTTTTACTTAAAATAGAAATTTTTGAGCCGTGCATACCTTTTGCAAGAATTAAACCGATTATTCCTGCAGTCAGAATGGTTGATGCAACAGATGAACCAAAAATTATTTTTTTCTTGGTACTTTTATGTTTCTTTATCTCTACATTATCTTTATATTCCGAATTTGAAACTTTTGGAGGCTGCGTATAATAAATTTTTTTTTCATCAGATGATTTTTCCAAAGTGTAACTTGGAAATTCACTAAAAATATTATTATTTACGGAAAAATTATTATTCATTTTTATTATTTCTTAGGTAAATATTTTAACAGAAAATCTCTTCCTGCTTTCAGTAATTTAGATATGCCCGCTCTGCTTTTAAAAAGGGCTATACCTGCAATCGTTATCCCGCCTGCTGTTAATATAGTTTTTGCAAAACTGTCTTTTTGAATATTTTTGGATTTTGCTATGGGACTGTTCGGATTTGTGTAATTTTCTGTTCTTGAATGCAGATAATTACTTCCGTATGAAGATTGGTAATTACTGTAAAATATATTATTCCACATAGTTTACTCCTTTACCTTATATATTTAAAAACAAATTTAATATAAAAATTGCCTGTAAAAATTATTTAACTTAATTATTTTTACAATTATTTTCATAATAAAAACTTTACTCCAAATGCTGTATTTTTCGCGAAAAACCTTCCTTTTTTTCAAGTTTTATCGGATGATATATTATAGAGGAATAAATTTTAATGTTTGAAGAAAAAACAGATTTAAACCTGGTGGCTCAAAATTTCATGGAAGAAGCAAGACTGTGCCATGAAAAATACCTTATTAAAGGCAATCGTAACGATTTAAATAATGCGGTTGACAACTATATTGATGCCATAAAATATAATCCGAATATTCCTGAAGCATACTACAGGCTTGCTACCTTACTGTGGGATAAAGGCGAAATTAACCTTTCCTGCGCTATTGAACAATGTAAATCTGCAATAAATTTATCTCCGAACAACCCTAATGCCAGAATTTATACGGCTTATTTTCTGGAACAGGCTAAAAATTATGAAGAAGCCGAAAAAGAATTTAAAGAAGCCATTAAATTAAGTAATTTTAAATCTGCAAGACCAAGACTATCTTTAGCTTCCATGTACATTGATAAAATGCATGATACAAATATCAATGCTAAAGATATATCTATGTCGTTATACTATATGTTATCAGGCAGTTTAAGCATTGCTTTTGATTTGCCTTCCGTTAAAATGCTTTGTAAAAATATTAAAAAAAGCAGTGCTTTATTATTTTATGACATACTGGGCAATATTTTTGAAAAAACAAAAAACTATTCCTTAGCCGTTAAGGCATATGACCACGCAGCAGCTTCTACAGGCAGAGAAGAACTTTACTATACAAAAATCGGTGATATTAATATAAGAAATGAAGAAATTCAAACTGCCAGAGCTTCATATAAAAAGGCATTAGACGCAAATCCTTATAATAAAGATTTACTTTTAAAACTCGCCACTTTAACACAAATTTATTTTGAAGAAGATATTAATACTTCTATTGACTGCTATTCCAAATTATTGGAGCAGGGTGAAGATAAACCAGAAATATACTATGAACTCGGACATCTTTATTTAAAAAAAGAAGATTTTATTAATTCTATTAATGCTTTTAAACTTGCAATTGAAAGAGATTGTGAAAATCCTTTTTATCATAATGCAATAGCTTATGCGTTAGTCAGAGCCGAACAATATGAAGAGGCTTGCGAACACTATAAATTTGCAATAGATAAAAATCCCGATCCCGAATGGACGTCAATAGTTTGTCAGGCTTTGGCATCACTTTATCATAAAGTTTTTGATGATATAGATTCCGCTATGGATTTACTTCAAAATTCTATAATGCTTGATAGAAATAATGATGAAGCTTTTCAGGAATTAGGCGATATTTATATTGAATGCGAAGATATTGACAGTGCAATAAAATCATATTGCGAGTCAATAAAAATCAATCCGAAAAATGCACAGGTGTATAATAAATGTGCAATGGCTCTTTGGCAGAAAGATTACCTTGAAGAAGCAATAATTGCATACCATAAAGCATTGGGAATAAATCCTGATTATTATAATGCCTATAATAATTTAGGGGTTATATACTTAGACGGTATCTATAACTTAAAAGAAGCTAAAAAATTATTTGAAACCGCAATATCAATAAAACCCGATTACGTAATGGCTCATTTTAATTTAGGCAGGGCATACGAAAAATCAGGCAAAAAAATTGAAGCGGCAAAATATTATCAAAAAGCTCTTGAATTAAATGAAATCGAAGCAGAAATGAATTCGGAAGAAATAAGACAAAAACTTTTCTCTTTATTTGAAGTTTAATATTATAAAATCAGAAAAAGTTAATTCTTTAATAATCGTAATGTTCTTTTTTATTCAAATACTCTCTTATAACATTTAATGAGGCTTGAATAATTCTGGTAATTCTTGATGAAGAAAGCCCTACCTGCTCTGCTATTTCTTTAACCTGCATATTGCGATAGAACCTGTATTCAATAATAATTCTTTCTTTTTGAGGTAATTTTGCAATAGCTTCTCTTATTACTCTGCCAAGTTCTGATATTTCAGCTTTTTCGTCAGGTAAAGCTGAAGGGTCTTTAATAAAATCAAAAGGCGAATCATTATCAGAAGCAGCAGCCGCTAAACTGTCAATAGATAAAATTGTTTCATAGATGGCCTCCCTTACTTTACCCGGGGTAATTGCATTTTCTTCTTCACCTTCATCACTTGAAACTGTATCTTCTTCATCTTTATCTACATTTGTATGCTTTAAGGAATACCATTTATACCTGTTTCTTAATTCATTCCTTATTGCCCATCTTACTGCGGTAGAAATGTATGCATTATTATATCTTGCAAGTTGTTCTTCGGTTTTATCCTTTATCATTGTTTGAATTGCAATTATACCAATACTTACAAGTTCATCATAATCCACCATATGCGATGGAATTCTTTTATGTTCTACCTTTGCTACCTTCTCGATTATTTCAATATAATCTTGTATTTTTGCCTGCATACTCTTATTCTGTTATCTTTTATTATACATATTACTACCTTTTTGCGTATTTCGCAAATTGTATACAAAAATCAAAATCTCAGCTACTGCTTTATATAATTCGGGCGGAATAGTTGCATTAATTTCAACCATCCTAAATATAGCCCTTGCAACAGGCGGATTTTCTATAACGGGAATTGAATGTTCTCTTGCTATTTCAATAATCTTCTTGGCAAAAAGCTCTGTACCTTTTGCCAATAATACCGGTGATTCCATTTTTTGAGCATCATACTTTAATGCACAAGCAATATGAGTAGGATTTGATACTACAAAATCCGCATCAGGAACGGCATCCATCATCTTTTGCTGGAGCATTTGCTGTCTTCTCTGCCTTAACGCAGCTTTAACATGCGGGTCGCCTTCAGAGTTCTTATATTCGTCTTTTACTTCTTTAAAAGACATTTTTTGATCCTGTAAAAACTTCCACCGTACCATTCCGTAATCTGCTGCTGCTATTATTAAAAATGCAATTCCTGCTTTTATAACAAAGTCTATAATTAAAGAACCGAATTCATTTAAAATCGCAAAACTGTTTTCTATTGCCGCCAAACCGATTATTGTTTCCAAATGAGAGTTATAAACCATCCAGCCTATAATACCTAATATAACAACTTTTACAATATTTTTTACAAGTTCAAACAAGGTTTTTGGCGACATTATATTTTTAAAATATTTTGAAGGATTTAACTTATCCAGCTTTGGTTCTAAAGGCTTTGTTGTGACTAATGGTCCCACCTGAATAAAATCGCCTATAATAGCAATAAATGCCGCTATTATTAATATAGGGCCTATTATTAATATCGTAGGAACTAAAATAGATACTGCAAGATGGGTATAGCCTATATCCTCCAAGTGTTTATCAGGGATTTTATCATACAAATATACAAACAATATGGAAATTTGATCCCAAATAAAAGGCGATAATTTTAAAATTACAATAAACATAACAAGAAGCGCCAATGCGGTTGAAAAATCTTTTGATTTTACAACCTGTCCTTCTTTTCTTGCCCTTTGAAGCTTTTGCTGGCTTGCTTCAAATTGTTTATTCTCGTCACCCATCTACTATTAACCGATTTTAATATTCCACCATTGACACAACTTCAATTCCTGCAGGTAATTTTTTTCTGCCTTCAAGTTCTTTTAACTCTATAATAAATGCTGCTGCAACTACATTTGCACCTGCTTTTGTTAATAATTTACAAGCGGCTGAAACTGTTCCGCCCGTCGCAAGTAAATCATCAATAACTATAACTTTTTTGCCTTCTTCTATTGCATCTTTATGAATTTCCAGTTTATCCGTACCGTATTCAAGCGCATATTCTTCACTTATAGTTTCTGCAGGAAGTTTACCGGGTTTTCTTATTAATATACATCCTGCATTTATGTTATATGCTAATGCACTTCCAAAGATAAATCCTCTTGATTCAATTACTGCAACATAGTCAATCCCTTGATTTTTAAATTTATCTGAAAGAAAATCTATCATTGCTTTTAAAGCTTCTTTATCTTTTACGGCAGTTGTTATATCTCTAAAGATTATTCCTTTAACGGGAAAATCTTTTATGCTTCTTATTTTTTCTTTTACCATCTCTACCGAATTCATTATTCTCTCCTTCTTAACTCCTATTTTTATTTTACACTAAACCTGCATTTTTGTAATTTCATTTAGCATTTGTTTTAATAATTCCGTAGGAAGCCCGACAATATTATTATATTCACCCTTTATTTCTTTGATGAAGCCTGCGGGAAGTTCTTGTATCCCGTATGCGCCTGCTTTATCATACGGTTTTTTTGTATTTATATAATCTTTTATTTCTTCATCTTGGAGCTTATTAAATGTTACTTTACTTGTTTGAGATTTAATGATTTTTTGATTTTTTTCAACATCTATAATGCATACACCCGTAACTACTTTATGGGTTTTTCCGTTTAATTTTGAAAGCATTTTAAATGCATCATTAAAATCTTTAGGTTTGCCTAAAACTTCATTCTCCATTATTACAACAGTATCTGCGCTTATTATAATTTCGGCATCTCGCAAATTTTCCAATACTGATAGACCTTTCTTTTCCGCTGTTTCTTCAATTAATTTATAAGAAAATTTTTTACCTAAAATATTTTCATTGTATGAAGGAGCCTTAACTTCAAATTCAATGCCCATTTCTTTTAATAAGGCTAATCTGCGGGGCGAGGTTGATGCAAGTATTATTTTTTTCATGCTTTATCCTTTAAATACGAAAAAAGACTAACTATATTTTAAATAAAAGTTAGTCTTTTTGTAAAATTTAATTTTATTTATATTATGATTTTTTTATTTTAGGCGGATTAAACCTTAATCTTAAATATACTACAGATTTAGATGTAACGTCATTACATATATCTTTTAGTTTACTGTTCATTTCAATCATGCTTCTTTGCATCATTGCGTAATCGTTCATTGCTGATAACATTTTTTGAGAATCTACCAATTTTGTAGTTTCCGGATTATCCATTTTTAGTTTCGAATATTTTCTAACCAATTCCCTATCGATTTTATCTTTTGCTCCAATTGTCATGTATTTTTTCCCTGTTTATATATTCCCCGTATGTATTTATATAAAAAATTTTTTTATTTAAAAATTGCCACATTAAATAAATTTGTTAAAGTTTATTAAGAAAAAGTTTAAAAACCGATAAGACTTGGAAGTTCAGTATATTCAAGATTTTGAGCTTCTGCTACTCCCTTATTTGTTAATTTACCACGATATGTATTTACACCGCAAGCAAGAGAAGGGTCTTTTTTTATGGCATTTTCAAGACCGTAATCAGCTATATTTAACAAGTATTTTATTGTTTCATTTGTTAGTGCAATGGTTGAAGTTCTTGCAATGCTGCCCGGGATATTTGCAACACTGTAATGGATTACTCCGTACTTTTCAAATGAGGGTTTATCAATAGTTGTAATTCGGTCGATTGTTTCGACTATTCCGCCTTGATCAATAGAAATATCAACAATAACAGAGCCTTTTTTCATGCTCTTTACCATTTCTTCCGTAATTATAGATGGTGCTTTATGTCCGGGGATTAAAACTGCACCTATTAAAGCATCCGTATCTTTTATTAATTTTTTTAATACGGATTCATTAGAGACGTATGTTTTAACTTTCGAACCGAACATATTATCTACCGTTCTTAATTTATCGGTATTTACATCAACAATGCTTACATCAGCGCCCATACCTACTGCAATTTTAACTGCATTAAGACCAACCGTCCCCGCACCTACAATAAGAACTTTACCTGCAGGAACTCCGGCTATTCCGCCTAATAAAATTCCCGCCCCGCCATTTCTGTTTTCAAGCAGATTTGCGGCAATTTGAACAGACATTTTACCCGCAACTTCACTCATTGGAACAAGTAATGGAAGCACCCCGTCACTTTTTTGTATTGTTTCATAAGCTATTGAAGTTACTTTTCTTGCCAATAATTCATGAGTTAATGTTTTTTCAACGGCAAGATGCAAGTATGTAAATAATATTTGATTTTTCTTTAAAAATTTATACTCGGAGGGCTGAGGCTCTTTTACTTTAACAATAATCTCCGCATTATTATATATTTCTTCAGCACTGTCACAGATAACTGCACCCGATTTTTTATATTCTTCATCAGTAAATCCGCTTCCAAAGCCCGCATTTTTCTCTATACTGACAGTGTGTCCTTTTTTTACAAGTAATTTAACCCCTTCCGGAGTAATTGCAACTCTGTCTTCTCTTACCTTTAATTCCTTTGGAACTCCGATTTTCATTGTTATTCCTTTACTTCTTTAAGTGCCTCATCAATTTCGGCAATTATCATTTTTGCGGCAATAACAGGGTCTTGCGCATGCGTAATGGGTCTGCCTATTATCATATAATCTGCTCCCGCTTTTATTGCATCAGAAGGCGAGACTATTCTTATTTGATCGTTTACTATTGCCCAAGTAGGTCTTACCGCAGGACATACTACCAAAAAGTCTTTTCCTAATTCTTTTTTTATTTGAGCCGCATCCGTATCGGGTGCTACTACACCATGTATACCTGACTCTTTCGCCACTTTAGCCAGTTTTAGTACATATGCGGATATATTCATATCTACACCAAGTTCATTGGTTAAAGTCTTTTGTCCGAAACTGGATAATAATGTAACTGCAAGTATCATAGGAGGTTCAATATTATTTTTTCTTGCATAATCATTGCAGGCTTCAAGTGTATTAATCATCATTTTTGAACCGCCTGTTGCACTGATATTAAAAAAATCCACTCCTCTTTTTAAAAGATTGATACTTGTTTGGGCGATAGTATTAGGTATATCTTGAAATTTACCGTCAAAATATACTTTTCCGCCGTGTTCTTTTATTACTTCAACAGACTTAAATCCGCAGGCTGTAAATAATTGCAAGCCCACCTTAAAATATCCTACGTAATCTTTTAATAAATCAACATATTTTATAACATCTTCTATTGAATCAAAATCAAGAGCAAGAATTATTCTGTCTTTTGCTAAAATCGGTTTTCTTTGTTCCATTTTCTTTCCAAAAATAAAATTTTCCAGTAAATAATAACACTATTGATTTAAGTTATCAATAGTTTTATTACTTATTTTTACTTAATTATCGGAAAAAAATTAGTACCCTTGAGAGGCAACGATATCCAATAATTCACCTTCTGCCATTAGAGCAAATTCATGAGCCTCAGCTGCAGTCATACCTTCTTTGATTTTAGATTGGTATATATTTTCATAAAGCTTATCGCATGCTTCAAGTATTGCAGGATTACCTTTTGCAAGTGCTACTGCTTCATCTACACTTCTTGTTATATCGGCACCCTTTACTCCTTTTATTTGAGAACGGCCTAAAACACCTAAGTCCGGCACTACAGACCTTACTATTGCTTCTGCTTCCGGCAGATTTACTGTTTCCTTTGCATGTCTTATACGATTATTTTCGGGGTTATATCCAAATCCGGGAATATTATTTATTTCTGTCATTTTTCTCTCCGTGTTTATTTCATTCGCAATATGTTTTAAACCGCAGTACAAAAATTTTTTGCTAGTCTTTTTATAAAATATATACTATTTTTTTATTTTTATTTTTTTATTTAGCTTAAAATACGCGTCATAACTGGTTTTTATCTAAATAAAATTTAACTTTACATTTCTTAATATTGTATATATTTTTTACCTATTATTTATCTAAATTATTCAAAAGTCAAATAATATTATGTATTTGAATGATTGAATTAATTTATAAATTAAGTCACAATTACATTATGAAAAAGATTACCTGCTTAATTATTATATATTTCTTATTTTCATTATCAGGGATATGTAAAAACACCGAAAAACCTGATAATTTTACTGACTTGGGAAGATATACGGAAACTTTTGAATTAAATGAAAGTGATAATGAAATCACAACAAAGGAAGATGATGAGAAATTTGAACAGGAAGCTATAATTGATATAGCTAAAAGGTATGAGGAAAATGCTGTCGAATTAAAACTTGATGATATTGATGAAGAAAACATAAGCAATGTAAACAGCGAAAGGTTATTTAAATTAAGAGTTAACGAAACCCAATACAATATTGAACAAAATATTAAAAACGAAAATATGATATGGGACGGTTCAAAAGCTTTTTCTCAGGCATTTATAAATAATTCAAGACATATGGCACCTATTCCCTCTGTTATAAATTCACAAAATATAGAAGCAAAAGTATCACCGTCTTTAACGGCTAAACTTGGGCAAACTTACCTTTTTGATTCGTTTGACAGTTCTGTTTTATTTGTCAGGGGCAATGAATCTACATATAACACCGGCTCTGTAATATCTTACAAAGGAGACTGCTTAAATATTGCTTTCGGCTCTTTTTCATCATCATATAATAATGCCTCATCAGGCGGGGCAATTATAAAATCTAATCCGCTTTTACTTCCTAATAATTGCGGAAGTTTTGCCGTTGGAAGTGCTTTATTTTCAAATGAAGGACAGGAATTTGACAAAACAACGGGCGGGGTCTTTACGGAATACAAATATAAAAGACTTAAACTAAATACGCAAGTGGGGCAAAGCAGATATTCCAACTCTACAAATCCCGAAACAAGCATATATTTTATCCCAGAATTAAGGCTGACGGATTCAATATACATTAAAACAAGATTTATTAGAAATATTACACAAAACACTATGCAGGACGAAATGGCTCTTACATACAAACCAAAACAGAGCAAAAATAATCTTGAATTTGAAATTAATGCCTCAAATCAATATGACCAAAATTCAACTATTAAGCAAAGATTAAAACTTACTACATCATTTAGAATTTAATTTTAATTTGTGACATAATAATGTTATGAACGACAAAATTATAATAAGAAAAGCAAATCAACATAATTTAAAGAATGTAAGTTTAGAGCTTCCAAAAAATGAACTTATAGTATTTACGGGCATTTCAGGCTCAGGCAAAAGTTCATTAGCCTTTGATACCATTTTTGCGGAAGGTCAAAGACGATATGTAGAAAGTCTTTCAAACTACGCAAGACAATTTCTGGGGCAGCTTGATAAACCGGATGTGGAAAGTATTGAGGGGCTTTCTCCCGCTATTTCAATCGACCAAAAATCAACAAGCAACAACCCCCGTTCAACCGTCGGGACTGTTACCGAAATATATGATTATTTAAGACTGTTATTTGCAAGGATAGGCACACCTCACTGTCCCGAGTGCGGATGCGAGATTGCGCCTCAATCCATTGATGAAATTGTTGATAAAATATATCAACTGCCTGAAGGTACAAAAATTCAACTGCTTGCACCTGTTGTTAGAGGGAAAAAAGGTGAATTTATTAATCTTTTTGAAGAATTAAAGCAAGAAGGATTTGTAAGAGTAAGAGTGGATGGGCAAATTTATAATCTTGACGAAGATGAAATTGAACTAAATAAAACTCAAAAACATACAATAGAAGTGGTTGTTGACAGGCTTGTTATAAAAGAAAGCGCTAAATCCCGATTAACGGATAGCGCCCAGATTGCACTGCAAAAAGCAGACGGGCTTTTACTTGTGGATGTTGTAGGCGGAAATGAAATGATTTTCAGCGAAAAACTGGCATGCCCGAATTGTAATTTAAGTTTTGAAGAACTTGCACCAAGGATCTTCAGTTTTAATAACCCCTATGGTGCGTGTCCGGCTTGTTCGGGGCTGGGGGCGCATTACGAAATGGATCCCGATTTATTAATTCCCGACAAGTCGAAATCACTAAGGCTAGGGGCTATATACCCTTGGGCAAAAACAGGAAATCCTTATTATCTTGATGTTTTAAAATCCGTTTGCGAGCATTTCGGAATTGATATGGATATGCCGTTTGATAATCTTTCCATCGATCATCAAAATATTATTCTTTTCGGAAGCGGAAGAGAATTGATAAGAATGCGCTATAAAGAGTTTGGCGGTACAAGATATATTACACAGACAAGACCGTTTATGGGTGTAATTCCTTATTTTATGCATAAATATGAAGAATCTAATTCTGATGAAGTAAGAGATTATATTCAGGAATATATGTCGCAAATTCCTTGCAGTGTGTGCAAGGGTGCAAGATTAAAACCGTTTTCGCTAGCCGTTACGATTATGGGGAAAAATATATACGAAGTCTGCCTTATGTCGATTAAAGAATGTTATAAATTCTTTTCCGATTTATATCTTGAACTTGATGATTATAAACTTCAAATAGCAAAACAAATTTTAGAAGAAATTCAAGCAAGACTTAAATTTATGCTTGATGTCGGATTAAGTTATTTAAATCTTGCAAGAATGTCAGGAACACTCTCAGGGGGAGAAGCACAGAGGATAAGACTGGCTACGCAGATAGGGAGCGGTTTATCAGGAGTTTTATATGTACTGGATGAACCGTCTATCGGGCTTCATCAATACAATAACGATATGCTGATTAAAACTCTTTTAAGATTGAGAAATCTCGGGAACACATTAATTGTCGTAGAACACGATGAAGATACAATAAGAAGTGCCGACCATATTGTAGATATCGGGCTTTATGCAGGTGTTAAGGGCGGAAAAATTATAGCTCAAGGCACACTTGAAGACATTATAAACTCTAAAAAATCATTGACGGGGCAATATTTAAGCGGTGAAAGATTTATTCCGATTCCAAAGAAAAGACGGGAGGGAAACGGAAAATATTTAGTTGTTAAAAATGCACATAAGAATAATTTAAAAAATCTTGATGTAACTATTCCGCTTGGCAAAGTAATCGCATTAACGGGGATTTCGGGAAGCGGAAAATCAACATTAATGAACGATATAATTTATCAATATTCGGTTCATAAATTAAATAAAAATAAACCAAAACCGCAGGGAGTTGACTTTATTGAAGGATTTGAAAATATTGATAAAGTCATTTGTATTGACCAATCACCGATAGGAAGAACACCAAGGTCAAACCCTGCAACCTATACGGATGTATTTACACATATTAGAGAACTTTTTGCAAAAACACCCGAAGCAAAAATGAGAGGTTACAGTGCGGGCAGATTCAGCTTTAACGTAAAAGGCGGAAGATGTGAAGCCTGCAAAGGTGACGGCGTTACAAAGATAGAAATGAACTTTCTATCCGATGTTTATGTAAAATGTAATGTCTGCAAAGGGCAAAGGTATAACAGAGAAACTCTTGAAGTTAAATACGGAGGCAAAAATATCTCTGAAGTTCTTGATATGACAATAGCTGAAGCATTAGAATTTTTTGAGAATATCCCAAAAATCAAATCCAGACTTCAAACTTTAAACGATGTCGGTTTAGGCTATATGAAGCTTGGGCAGAGTTCTACAACACTCTCAGGCGGCGAAGCTCAAAGAATTAAGCTTGCTAGCGAACTCAATAAACGGGCAACAGGCAAGACACTGTATCTTTTAGATGAGCCGACTGTCGGACTTCACTGGTATGATTTGGATAAACTGATTAAAATAATTAATAAACTCGCTGATAACGGCAATACGATATTAATTATTGAACATAATCTGGATTTAATAAAAACGGCAGACCATATTATTGACTTAGGCCCTCAAGGCGGAGATGAAGGCGGAACTATTGTTGCAGAAGGCACACCTGAAGAAGTGGCGGAATGTAAAAAATCTTTTACGGGAATGTATTTGAAAAAAATTCTAAATCAAAAGATTTAATCTAGTGTCGCACTCTGCCACCGCCTCCTCGTCGCTGTACGAGTGCTCAGACTACACTGCGTTACGCATACAAGCTCGCAAAGCTCATTCTTCGCTTGCTCGTTTTGTAACCTTTTCAATATGCCACTCTCAAAATTTTACTAACACCACTTCGTGGCTTATCGTAAAATTTTGTTCGGACAAAATAAGGAGTTTGTAATAAATTACAAACTCCCTTTTTATATTTTATGTTATTTATTAATTATTCTACTATGCCTTTAATACCTGTTACAACAACATCAGGAGTTCTTACGGGGATTTTTTTGGCATTATGTTTATCAATAACCTTACCGATTAATCCGCCGATTGTACGACCGATTAACATACCTGCAACAATTATACCTGCCGGAAGTGCAAATTTTATTCCTTTTACAATCGGTTGAGAAAGAACTTTGCCGTTTGCTTCAAGTTGTTTAACGGTATTTTCAATTCCGTTTACAAAAAAATCTTTTCCGTTTTTAATCATATAACCGCTTCCTGCACCAAGCCCAACAAAAGCGCCGATTTTTCTGCCTCTGTTTCTTGCTGCATGTGATTGGTTATTAATTGCTGAAATTTTCATATATTTCCCTTTACTATACTATTTAATCTAGTGTCGCACTCTGCCACCGACTCCTCGTCGCTGTACGAGTGCTCACCTTTTCAATATGCCACTCTCAAAATTTTACTCACACCACTTCGTGGCTTATCGTAAAATTTTGTTCGGACACTCTGCACTTATTAAATCATGTACATAACTTTTTTTGCCATTATAAATATTTTATTTTAATATTTCGTAATAAAAGCGGCGGGCTTTAAATAAAGCCCGCCGCTTAAAATTTTTATTATTTTTGAATATCTTTAACACTTAATGCAATTCTGTGTTCTTGAGGAGTGAATTTTTTAATTAAAACTTCAACTTCATCACCAACATTATAAATATTAAACGGATTTGCATTAGCAGGTTCCATTTCGGCAGAAGGCAATAATGCTTCAACTCCGGGGTAAATATTAATAAAAGCACCGAAAGAAGTTACTTTATTAACCGTTCCTTTTATAACCTGACCTTCTTGAAATTCGTTTTCAATAGATTCCCAAGGATTTTCGCCCATTCTTTTTAAGCTTAAGCTGATTCTTTTCATATCCGTATCTATTTTTAAGATTTTAACTTCAAGTTCCTGACCTAAAGAAATAACATCAGAAGGATGTTTAATTCTCTGCCAAGAGATTTCAGAGATAGGAAGAAGGCCGTCAACACCGTTAATATCAATAAATCCTCCGAAATCAGCAATTCTTACAACTTCGCCTTTAACAACAGAACCCACTTCAAGATTTGAAATAATTTCGTCAACAACTTGTTCTCTTTGTTCAGCAACAGCTTGTCTTTGAGATAAGATTAACTTATTTCTTTTTGCATCAGCTTCCAGAACTTTTACTTCAATATCCTGACCGACTAATCCGTCAAAAGGTGCGCCTGTTCTTAATTGACTTGCAGGGACAAATCCTCTTAAATCTGATACTTCAACAATTACACCGCCTCTTACTACTAAAACAACTTTTGCTGTTATTGTTTCATTATTATATTTAACATTTTGAAGTTCCTGCCAAGCTTTTGCACATGATAACTTTCTTAATGACAACATAATTCTGTCATTTTCGTCATCACCTTCATCTTTTAATATGTAAAATTCTTTTACATCATTAATTGCTATATAATCAGAATAATCTCTGTCGTTAACCTGATTATTTGTAATTTCTTTATTCGGAAGAAAAGCTTCGGTTTTAGCACCGATATCAACTAAAAACCCGTCATTTTCCTGTTTAATTACAATACCTTTTACAACATCAGCTACAGAAAATTTATAATTGTAGCTTTCTTCAAGTAATTTTACGAATTCATCTTGCTCATTAATTGTTTTTGTCATTTCTTATTTATCCTTTCTTATATTTTCTCTAATTCTGTAATAACTTGTTTTATAATATTTTCGGGAGTTGAAGCACCTGCCGTAACCCCGATATTTTCAACATTTTTTATAATTTCCTGATATTCTTTTAAATCATCTGCGGTTTCTATATGAATTGTTTTTGTTATAGCAGACAAAATTTCCGCAAGATGAGTAGTGTTAGCGCTTTTTTTACTGCCGACAACAACCATTAAATCGGAAGTTTTAGCGAGTTCTTTTGCTTCTCTCTGGCGCATTGAGGTTGATTTACATATTGTATTAAAAACTTTAAGTTCATTTGCAATCGGAAGAAGGGCATTAACGATTTCCTGCAAAAGTTCGGGTTTTTGAGTAGTCTGAATTACTACCCCTACTTTATTATGTTCTTTTATTTTTTCCGTTATGGAGTTTAATGCGTTTATATCGGGAATAACATACACATTATCGGAATACATCTCAGCATTAGCTTTTATTGCAATTACTTCAGGATGTTCGGGCTTACCTAAAATTAATACGAGAAAATCCTCCTGTGCTAATTGAACAGCTTTTTGCTGAACTTTTTTAACGTCAAGACAGGTCAAATCAACTACTTCAAATCCCTTATCCGTAACTTCTTTTATTTTTTGAGGCGCCATCCCGTGGCTCCTAACAATACAAATGCCTGTTTCATTATCAGGCAATTTATCAACAGTCATAATACCTAACTCTTCAAGTTCTTTAATAACATGAGAATTATGTATAAGCTCGCCTAATACCCATACCTTTTTAGATGCATTTTCTATTTTTATTTTTTTTGTTGTTTCGACCGCTCTTTTAACTCCGTAGCAGAACCCTGCGCCTTGAGCTAATTTTATATTTTTTTTCAGTGTCCTAAACTTCCATTCTTTAGACTAGCAAAAAGTTTCCTTCCTGCAGTACTTTTTATATATCATGAACATTTTTTATATGCAATGATTTAAACAGAATTAGTCAATATAAAAAATAAAAATTTTATTTTACACCTGCGGAACAGGGAGTACCCGTATTATAAGAATATGCAACACTATTTTCATTTACATTTGCCCATATTGTTCCATAATGGTAATCACAAAAATAAAACAAAGAATAATAAGCCAATAAATTTGAAGGTCCGTCTACAACTTCTCTATAAAGTTCCATTATTTGTGTGTCAGATAAGTTTTCAACTTCGTTAAATTCCATAAATATATCCTTTCATTATTATTTTTTTGCACAGCAAATCACCTCGCAAAAATTTATTTGC
>CANQAL010000011.1 GCA_947589255.1 Candidatus Gastranaerophilales bacterium
AGTTATGCGGAAAGACCTGAAAGTAAATACAGATTTTTCAGAAGTTTCGGAGTTATACTGAATACCGATGCAAAATATGTCTATGGTGGAGGAACATATGATTACGGCTCAGGGACAAAAAAAGATATTGATACATTTAAAGAAGATTATGTTTTTGGCGGAGAAAGAGAAGAGCAAAGAACCTGTATTTCAAACATGATAAAAAAAGCTTTAAATCTTAGTGATGATGAATATATTCAATTTGTAAAAGAAAACAAAAACAAACCGTTTACTCAAATTCAGCCTGAAAGCGCAATAAATAAAATAATTCAGCAATTTGCCTCTATAAATTCAAATATAAGATTCGGAGAGCGGGAATATAATGAAATGTATATATCAAACCCCGAAGTTATGGGAGTTTTTGCTTATGCTCCAAGTAATAAGGTCGGGGATATAAATGAATTTATTGATGACCAACAGTATTTTATTAAAAATTACGCAAAAGAAAAGGATTTGCCGTTTATTGTTTTCGGTGATTAAATAGGATAAAGAGATATTAAAATGCAGGAACTTAACATAAAAAATTATGCCCATATAGGTGATAGTGTTTATGAAGTCTTTATTCGTGAACATACAATAATGATGACTTCAAATTTAAAAAGACTTCATGAATATACAATCCACTTTGTTAATGCTAAATTTCAAACCGAACTTTTAGAAAAACTTACACCTTATTTTACGGAAAAAGAAAAAGATTTAGCCCGCAGAGCAAGGAATATTCCCACATCGCCCTCCCGCAGAATAGATAGAGCCCTGCATTCCACTGCGACATCACTGGAAGTCGTTTTGGGATATAACTACATCCACGATAAAAACAGATTTTTAGAATTGTGTAATTTAATGAATTTATTAATTAACTTTGATGAAATTATAGAATTATAAGTATCTTTTTTTCTCTTCGCCCGTTACACCTGCGTATAATTCAATAAATTGTTTAGCGGGGCTTGAATTTACTTTTGTAAGCAATACTTCTTCTATTTGGAAAAATCCAACTTCAGCGGACATTTCAACATCTATTTTTATGGGTTTTGTTTCCCCGTGCTGAATATTTACTTTTGTGATAGCATTTGCAGAGTATTTATGAATATCTCCGACTTTAGGGGTTGTATTTAAAGCCATAGGTATTCTTGCCCTGCCTTTAGTCATATCGCATCCGTCAGCTATTAAAAGTATTCCCGCCTCTATTGAATGGATTTTCCTTGATGACATATGCCCGATAATAGCTTCTATCGCAAGTGATTTTATTACAACTCTTTTATGAATATCATCAGGAAAAATGTTATTTAGAGTTTTATCAATTAAAGGCAGAGCAAGCATAACAGACATTTCTTCATGTCCCTGCCTGCCTACCATCATACCTAAGTCGTGCATTAAACTTGCAATAACGACAGCGCAAAGACTGTCCTCGAATGTCCCGATTTCTTCCTGCTCTAATGATGTCGGGATTTGCGCTTCATTTAATATTTTAAGCATTTTTATTGAATTAATGGCTACCTGCCTCATATGAACAGGCCCATGGTCATTAAACCCAAGTCTTTTTATGGATACATTATTTGCATAGTCCTGCATTTCCTGCAATTCAACATCATTAAACAGATATTTTACAAGCTCTTTACATTTTGGGTAGTTCTTTAACTTCTCAAATATTTTTGTTTCCGTTACTGATTCTTTTACTGATTTCATTAAGATGTCCTCTGTTTTAATTTAATCCTGTTTTTCTCGGACAATATTATATATTATTAATAATTTACAGGCAATTCCATTATCTTATTTTCGAAAAAAATCTTTTTAATTCCTTTGTAAAACTTATAAAAATTTTTTGAAAGAAATTTATTTTATATAGAATCTGGGTATTTTTATATTTATTACTTAAATTAGAAAGGGCAATTCCTTTAAATACTTTATAAACGAGTTTCTCGGGAAGGTATTTTGTAGTACCGTTTTGAACAATTATTTTAGTACAATTTATTAATTTACCGTAATTCCCTGAATAAATTTTTCTGTTCCATAATTTTTTTGGGAATTCACCCCATAAAAGAATTGAATATTTATTAAAACAGCTTGCAATATGAGAAAACCCTGAATCAAGCCCTATGAAATAGTCACAATTCTTTATAATTAAAGCTATTTCTTGAAGATTATGTATATGTGTTAAATTATAATATTTTGCATTACATTTATGTGTGGGGGGGGGATTTTGAAATTTTAATTATAGGAGACAATCCTATTTCTACTATGTTAAAGTTTAAAGTTAGTAATTTTTTAGCAAGTTTATTCCATTTTTCTTTAGTCCAGTCTTTCATTTCATTTGCAGATTTACAATGAAAAATAATATAATGTTTAGGTAAATTTTCAGATAATTGTAAATTATTTTTCAAATAAAAAAAAGGATTATCATCTAAAGGCGGCAAGCCTGCTATTTGAGAAAAACTTTCCAGTATAGAGTAATTTTTGAATATATTTTTACTGTTAAATCCCGTTTTATCATTTTTATTTATATGAATGTATCCGGAACTTTCAGTTATGCCATTCATGTGCATATCTATTATTAAGGCATTTGATTTTTCTTTTTCTCTACAAATTTTATCTGCTTCTATAATAGAATTAACACATATAACCGAATGCAGATAAGGGTTGTTTATAAGAATATCTTTATATTTACTGTTAACAATCCAATTAATTTGAATTTCAGGATATGTGTTATGAAGATACCTTGTGACTGGTTCACAAGCAACTATATCTCCAAGGGAGCCTGTTAAATTTATATAGCATTCTTTATAACAATCACGCATAATATAAGAATTATACTATAAATGATATGTAATGTTAAATTTAATTAAATTACGTTTTAAAAAAAATTATATTATGTTATTATAATATCATGTTGATTAGAGAAACGGAAAACCGTTTCTTTTTTATTTAGTTATGTGTAGAAAGGAAGTTTGTATGGCAAAAGATAAATACTCTAAACCTGAAAAAGACGTTCCTTTTGAATACTGTAACAAACGGGAAATAATGGAAAAAATTATGCCCGTTATAGAAAATACTCTTATGCGTTATAACCTTGTCCCCGTTGAAGTGGAACTTGTTAAGGAAAATCACAGGTGGTTTCTTAGAATATTTATTTATTCAATGGAAAAAGAAGTGGGGATTGACGATTGCGAAAGAGTTTCAAGAAGTTTATCGGACTTTTTGGAAGAACTTATCCCGTTTAAATATTATCTTGAAGTAAGTTCCCCGGGGATGGAAAGAAAAATTAAATCAGACAGGGAATATTTAATTTTTAAAGGGAAAAACATAAATATAAAGCTTAAAGAGAGCATTGATGAATCGGGTGAAAAACAGTTTGTTGCGAAAATAGTTGATTTTGATGAAAATGAAGGATTAACCGTTTATACATATAAAGACAAGCAAAATATATTAATAAAAAAAGAAAATATAGTATCGGCAAAATTATATTCGAGTGAAATATAGGAGAAGAAAAATGATTAAATTCGGAACCGCATTATATGAATATTGCGAAGATCAGGAAAGAGAAAAGGGAATATCTAAAGAATTAACTATCTCTGCACTGTGTGATGCGTTTGTTACAGCTTATAAAAAGCAAATAAAACAAAAAGATGTACCGAATGTAGAAGCAATAATTGATGAACAAACAGGTGAAATAGGAATTTTCAGAACAAAACTGGTTGTAAAAGAAGTTCAAGATCCTGATTTGGAAATATCACTTAAAGATGCAAAAGAAATAGATGAAGATGTAGAACTTGATGATGAAGTTAAAATAGATGTAACCCCCGAAAAATTCGGTCGTATAGCTGCGCAAAGCGCAAAACAGGTTTTAACTCAAAGAGCAAGAGAAGCAGAAAGAAAACTTGTACTTGATGAGTTTATGGAAAAGAAAGGCACACTCACAACAGGGATTATTCAAAGAGTTGAAAACAGAAACGTTATTGTTAATATCGGTAAAACTGATGCAATAATGCCTCAAAAAGAACAAATCCCGGGTGAATATTATAAACCCGGAAACAGAATAAGAGTATTTGTTCTGAATGTTAAAGAAACATCAAGACTACCGCAGGTTATTGTATCTCATGCCCACGCAGAGATAGTAAGAGAACTGTTTGAACTTGAAGTCCCCGAAATTGAAGACGGTATTGTAGAAATAAAGTCAATATCAAGAGAAGCAGGTTACAGAACAAAAATAGCCGTAACAAGCAACGACCCTGATGTAGATTCCGTCGGTGCTTGCATAGGCCCCAGAGGCAGCCGTATTCAAACAATTATTGGCGAACTTAAAAATGAAAAAATAGATATCGTAAGATATTCTGATAATCCCGTTGAATATATCGTAAACGCATTATCTCCCGCAAGGATTGTATCTGTTGACATCTTAGCGGATGATGAATATTCAAAAGAAGCTTTTGTTATAGTTCCTGATGACCAATTAAGTTTAGCAATAGGTCGTGACGGTCAAAATGTAAGACTTGCTCATAAATTAACAGGCTGGAAGATTGATATTAAGAGCGAAACACAGGCTTCTAAAATGGAATATCCGCCTCAAACTCAACATAGCGAAGATGTTGAAGAAACTTCGGAAGATGAAGTTGATGAAATTGCTGAAGAAATAAGAGAACAAGAAGAATATGCCGTTGATGAAGAAGATATGGCTAATATTGAAGGCGATGAAACAGCTGAAAACGAAGAATCAGTTGAAGAATAAATATTTATTAGAATAAAAAGAGAGAGATTTTTATCTCTCTCTTTTTTATTTTTCATCATCTTCTCTTTTTATTTTATTTATAAGATTTTGTCTTACATCGCTTAATGGACCGTTATTAGGATTTCTTAAGTGTCTGTAATAGTTTCTTGCGTACGCAAACGGGTACTTCGGAAGCCATGTAAATTTAATTAAAATATTTACCGTATCAGCTCCTTGCGAAAGCATTAATTCATCAATAGTATCTTCATGTGCAGGCGAAATAGACGATAATATTTTAATTATGTAGTCCGTAAAAGTCAGTAATGAATATCCTGACACTACCCCCGTATTTACCATTAAACTTGATACTTTATAATCGGGATTAGCTGAAACCGTTTTTACGTCATCAGGCAGAGTAAGAGTTTTTGCGGAAACCTGCTCGATTTCATACCATTGACCTTTATAGCATAGCCTCATTACGTTGGGCTTAGGCATATATATATCTTCAAAAAGATTATCAAGCAATACTTTACCTTTGGAATCCGTTACCCCGTATTTAAAATCTTTATATGTTAAAAACATCCCGCCGAAAAGTAAATCTATTGAATCATAAACAGGCGGAATAATTGCAAATCCCGTTTCATCATACAGCCCGAAATCAGAATAATTACCGAGTTTTGCGTATTTACCCAGAACTCTTTCTACGTGCCTATATTTAATAGGTACAAGGACTTCCCCGCTTTCGTTAATAATTCCAAACTTAACTTTCTTTTGAACAAGAAATCCTTTATCGCCAAGTCTTATAATTTTGTTATATATGGGTTTTACAAGGATATTATTATTTTCATCAGAAAGCCCGAATTTATTTTCTTCGCTGATTATCTTAATATCGGCATATGAAATTTCCGCAGAAGCAAAAAATATAATAAAAATAAATATTAATAACTTTTTCATAATTTTATTATATCATGCTGGTATGAAGATAAAATCCGTTATAAAAATATTTTTAAAAATAATAATTGCTCTTTTAATATTATCGGGGCTTATTTTGACTTTCTGGCTAAAGGGGCTTCCGTTTTTAGTTTCAAATGAATTTATAATTTCTTCAGTTGAAAAATCAGCGAAAAAGTATATAGGTATTGATGCAGATTTACAAAATCCGAAATTAAAAACTTCCCTTTCTCCAAAAATAGAATTTGATTTGGATTTAATTTCTTTAAATAAAAATAACAGTAAACTGCTTGAAATATCAAAACTTGACTGCGCTCTTAATTTTAATGAAATATTTAAAAAGGTTATTGTTGTTGACCGTTTTGGGGCTGATAATATTTATGCTGATGTAAATAAATTAATGCAGGCATTTCCAGCAGGGGAAAAACAAGAACAAAATAAAAAATCGGATTGGATTATAGATTTATATGATTCCGTTTTGTATTTAAATAAAAGCTTTATTGTTTATTACCCTCAACAAGATACTAAAATAGAATTAACGGCAAAAGATTTAAATGTTGATAACCGTGAAAAAATTGAAAGATTTGTTCATTTTAACCTCAATGCGGATATTTTTAAAGATAGCAAAAAAGTTAATGTATCAATAAAAGACGATAATAAAATAGTTATAAAAAATAAACATATTTATGTTGAGAACTGTCCGCTCGTAATAAACTATTCAAAAATGTTTTTTAATGCACAGGCAGACAGAAATGACTATGAAATTAATATATTTGCAAAAAGATTTTTTATCCCCGATTTAATTAAACTTTTAGAAACAAATATTGTTGAAAATAACATAAAAGAATCTTTAAGCCCTTTAAAAAATTTAAACGGTGATTTTGATTTTAATATAAAACTGTTAAAATCAGGCATTTCAGGTGATATTAAATTTAATAAAATCAGCGCAAAGCTTATTCCTTTAGCGGAAATGCCCTTTATTGTTAATTCGGGAACGGTTCTTTTAAAAGGCAATGATCTTATTTTAAAAGACTTTAAGGGTTATTACGATAATAAAAAATCAAATGAATTGTCTTTAGAGGGAACTGTTAAAGACTACTTAAAAACAATGAAAACAAATATTGTTTTAAGAGCATTGTTAACAAATGACTTTTTCTCTAAATACCTTTCAAAAACTACGGGAGTTAATTTAACACTAAAGGGTAAAAGCCAATCAAAAACAATTATTGATGTTGTAGGGAACAAAACAGATATAACCGCAATGGGTAAAATCGCAAAAGGCGATGATATCCTTGTTGAAGGCGCTTCTTTAAGCCCCGTAAATTATGACAGAGCCTTAACCGCTAACCTTCATCTAAATGGCGATATTTTAAATATAGAAACAATAAAATATTTTATAGCAAAAGAACTGAATAAACAGACAAAGGGTGTAAAACCTATTATTACACTGGATGGCAACTTAAATATAATAAACGGAAAAATTTTGGATTTAGGGTTTCAAATTCCAAACCCTCTGTCAAGTGAATTTTTAAATGTCTTAATCGGACAAAAGATGTTTAAAAAAGGTAAATTTTACGGTGATATGAGATATGTAAATACCGGCAGAGTTCCCGTAATAAAAGGCAATCTGCAGGCAGATAAAGTATTAATCCCGCCTCAAAGAATGTTTTTAAAATCGGGCAGAATATATACGGAAAACAATCTTATTAAAGTTGAAGCAAACGGTAAATACAGAAGATGCGGCTGGGAATTTAACGGAAATATTTTAAATGAAATAGTATTCCCGATTATAATTAAAAATACATCTCTTGTCGTTGATGATATAAATATAGCAAGAATAATGAGGGCATTAAACAGCCCCGTTCAAAAGGCCTCTTATAATAATGACGACATAGAAGCTGATGATGACAGTAACAATTTGGCTTTTGATCCGACAAATTTAATTATAGAAAATGCAAAAGTAAAAATACAAAAAGGAAGCTATAACGAAATCAACTTTTCAAATGTGGAAGCAAATATGTCGCTGGATAAGCAGGGTATATTTAAACTCGCTTCAAATATGTTCGATATAGCAGGCGGACAGACAAATGCAAAAGTAAACTGCGACTTGAAAAATCATAAATATTATATCCGCCTCGGCATAAAAGAAGTGGATTCTGATGTTATGTCAACCGCTATATTAAACTTAAAACGGGAAATAGCAGGAAAAGCAAGCGGGCTTATTGAATTAAATACGGATGATTCCTTGAAACTTAACGGAAATATTAAATTTATGGTAACAAACGGTGCAATCCAAAAAGTAGGACTGGTTCAATATGTCTTAAATTTTGCCTCGGTATTTAGAAATCCGCTTACAATGATAAGTCCTTCAATATTTTCAGATATTATTAATATCCCCGAAGGTAATTTTGATAAAATAACGGGTGAGTTAAAACTTAAAAATAATGTGATAGAATTAATTAAGATAAAATCATATTCGCCTCAATTAAGTGCATTCATAATAGGAAAATACGACTTGGAAAATTCCGATGCAATATTGAGAATATATACAAAATTCAGCAATAAACATAAAGGAGTCGGAGGATTTTTAAGAAGCTTATCTTTAAACAGTCTTGCAAACAGAATACCGCTAAAATCCAGAAACGACGCAAATTACTATTCGGCAGAACTTGAACAGCTTCCCGATATAGAAGCAGATGATAAAGACTGCCAGGTCTTTTTAACAAAAGTAGATGGTGACGTGGAACATAATAATTTCATCTCATCTTTAAAGAAAATAAAATAAAAAGGAGTAAAATATGCAGATAAAAGATTATCAAATAGTTGTATTAGGTATAATAATAGCCCTCGGGTGCGTATTTTCAACATATATATTATCTAAATCGGTTATAGAATTTCAAAAACTTCAAAATCAAACAATAAGAGTAACGGGAAGTGCAAGTAAAAACGTAACATCAGACAGCGCCTCTTGGTCTATTAGGTTTGTAGCGGATAAACCGACATTAAAAGAAGGTTATAAACAGCTTGATGCGGATGCTTTAAAAATAAAAAAATTCTTTACCGCTAACGGTATTGATGAAAATGCAATCGAATTTTCAGTAATAGATTCAATGCCTAAATATAAAAGATTTCCAGGTTCATATAACTATTCAAATGAAGTGGAAAGTTATGAAGTAAGCCAAAATGTAACTGTAAAATCAACCGATATAAATAAATTGACTGAAATTTCAAAGAAGGTAAATACACTTATAAATCAGGATATAAATTTAACCTCCTCTCCAATGCAGTATTTCGTTTCAAACCTTGATAACATAAAAGTAGAAACAGCAGAAGAAGCCTCTAAAAACGCAAAAGAAAGAGCAAAGAGCCTTGTTAAAGGAACAAACGGAAAAATCGGTGTAATGACAAGTGCAAAACTGGGAGTTTTCCAAATTGTTCCCGTTGATTCAACCGAAGTTCAAGACTACGGTATAAATGATACTTCCAGCATTGAAAAGAAAGTTGTAGCAACCGTTACGGCAACTTTTACCGTAAAATAAAATTATAATTCTTTATCCCTTAATTCTTTAAGTTCAGGGAATAAAGTTACATGCGGCGGGTCAAATATCGGTTGTTTAAGAATTTTAATTAAATCCTTATGATGTTTGTGATTTGGGTTTATTAAAGAATACTTATCAAAATTTCTTTCCATTTCGGTATCTTTATAAACCCTTCTTAATGCCCAAAAAGTAACTTCTGCATTGTACTTTTGTGCAAATTTTACAAATTTCGGCATTTCTTTGTAATTTTCGGAAAATACAACAAATATAAATCTGAAATCATTAATTAAATTTTGTTTTTTCATCTCTGCATATACGGAAAGATTTGATAACAATCTGTGCCAATTCCCGCCTCTGACTATTTTATTGTAAGTCAGCCAAGATGCGGCATGAATTGAAATGTTTATTGAATCTATTCTGTTATAAACATTTAAATCTTTTAAAACTTTTTCGCTTGCAATAATGCCGTTAGTAAGAAATTTAAATTTAATATTAGGAAATTTTTGTGCGGCTTTCCTTATAATCATTAATTCTCTGGGACTGGCAAAGGGATCACCGTCTATACCGAAATGCAAAATTTTAGCATTTTTAAACATAGGAAGCCAAACTTTTTCAATATCTTCTTCCATTGTGTCCTGATTATAATCGGTATGAAACCATTCATCTCTGCATATTCTGCAGCGAACATTACACCTGTTATCCGAACTTATTGCTATTTCTTCCGGATAGTTAATAACAGTATCGGAATCCCATTCTAACCTTGAAGGAATGTCTTCATTGTTTTTTCTGTAACAGTTATCGGAGCACATTGAAAAATCATTGTTTAAAAGTTTATTTCGTATGGTTTTTACCTTCTCGCCATTCCAAATTTCATCAAAAGAAGTTTCGTAAATGTTTCCTATCGGATGAATAAAAGCAGGACAACAAGTACAAACTTCTCCTTCATGATTAACTTCTATTCTGTAAAACGGTTGATCGCAAAACGGCACAATTCACTTCTCCTTGAGTAAATGCTAACATATTAATTCTTGCAATGCAATTATTCTTCAACGAGTGATTTTTCTCTTAATGCTTTTAAATCCGGATGAAGTATAACATTTGCAGAGTTAAAAACAGGATTTTTTAAAATTCGTTTTAAATCGTTATATTTTTTATGGAATGGATTAATAACAGAATATTTTGAAAAATTTCTGCCTACATTAGTTTTAGGATTTATTCTTAAAGTCCAAAATATAGCTTCAGCATTATATTTTTGAGCAAGTTTAACAAACTTTGGCATTTCTTTATAATTTTCAGAAAAAACACAAAAAATTAATTTAAAATTATTAATAATGTTTTGTTTTTTCATATTTGAATATACGGAAAGGTTAGATAATAATCTTTTCCAATTCCCGCCTTTCACTATTTTATTGTAAGTCAGCCAAGATGCGGCATGAATTGACACAGTCATTGTTTCAATTCTGTTAAATACGTTTAAATTTTTGAGAAATTGTTCATTTGCAATAATCCCGTTTGACTGAAGATTGTATTTTATGTCGGGATATTTTTGTGCAAGAGCTTTAATTAATTTACATTCCTTTTTGCTTGAAAAAGGATCTCCATCAATCCCGAAATGAACCAGTTTCGCATCTTTGAATATAGGAAGTAGTATATTGTTAATTGTTTCATCAAAATTTTCGGATTGATTTTCAATTTTTGTATCGGAATCTCTGCAAATAATACATTTTACATTACAAGTCTTATCAGTACTAATAGCAATTTCTAAAGGATAAAAATTAATAATCTCATTGTTATAAGAGGGAACTGTATTTAAACTAAGTTTTTTTTTGTAACATAAATCAGAACACATATGTAAATTCTCGCCCGAAAGAATATTCTTTCTGAGATTTTTGGCAATATCCCCATTCCAAATTTCATCAAAAGGAGTTTTGTATATATTGCCCAAAGAAATATTTAAAAAACTAGGACAACAAGTGTATACATCTCCGTCGGTATTAATTTCTACTCTATAAAACGGTTGATCGCAAAAAGGCATAGAAAAATTTCCTATGCCTAAATGCTATCATATTTGTTATTGTATTGCAATAAACAAATCAAATATTAAAACATTGCCATTTTCTTAAATCGGTGTATGGAGTGGGATATTTTATTGCCTGCTACAGAAAAACCGTCTTGGATTGAATATAATGAATGCATTAATCTTTTGTTAAGTGACAGCGGTAATTTTGTTATATTTTCAACTCTGCCGTCAGCTCCGATTGTTACAACTTTTTCAAGTCTTGTAAAATTATCATTATATACATATTTAATTTTACTTCTTCTGCCTAATTCTTTGTCATATATTGTGACATCAATAAGTTTTCCTGATTCATAGTTATATTTAAATGTACTGGTTTGTTTAATTTTGTTTGTCGAATCGTATATGTTGACAGAAGACATTTTATTATTCGGATGTCTTATTTGTTCTACTCTTTTAACTCCGTTAATGGGTTTTTCAAGCACAAAATTAACAATTTTATGTGATTTTGTATATTGTGTAGTTTTAGTAACTTTATTGCCGTTTTCAAGTTCAATAACTTCTTCTTTTGTCGGTTTTACTAATTTAGCAGGTTCAATATTTTCAAGTTCAGAAACATGCGGTTCGACCTTAGATTTAACTATTTCATCAATAAAATCTTGAAGTCGTTGAGCTTTTTCTTCATTATCGCCTGTTAATTGTTTTGGAATAGAATAGCTAATATCTTCAACTTTTTGATTTTGCGGTTTATTTTCATTAGATTTGTTGTCTTTTTCTGTATCAACATCAGGTTTTTTAGTTTCTTGAGGTGTTGAAACAGCCGCTGCTGCTGCAGCTGCCGCAACAGTAGCTGAAATTCCTGCGGCGAACTTAGATACTGTATTATTTCCGTTTTTATCCAGCGGTGATGTTACTTTTTTAAGTATAGCAGTATTTGGAAATTTTTTAGCAATAATCATGCCTGTAATTGCGGCTGCCGTAAGTGCACTTGCCGCTAATATTGTTTTTGCTGCGATATGTTTTTTTTCTTTTGCTGCTTTATGCCCTTTAAAATTAATATTTTGAGATGTTACATTATAGTTTACGGGTGATATATTCATACTAACTCCTTTTGATGTATTTTTTAAAAAGTCAACAAAATAAAAATTGTCAAATTTTTATAATAATGTAACAAATGTTAAGCATTAATTTTTATCAAAAAGGGCATTTATAAAGTCATTAGGGCTGAATAATTTTAAATCTTCTAATTTTTCGCCTACTCCAATGAGTTTGACGGGGAGTTTAAACTCTTTTGCAATAGCTATAATAATTCCGCCTTTGGCGCTTCCGTCAAGCTTGGTTAACGCAACAGAGGTTAAATTTACGGCTTCGGAAAATAATTTTGCCTGAGATAAACCGTTTTGCCCCGTATTGGCATCAAGCACAAGTATACTTTCCTGCAAAGCAGCAGGTGCCAATTTGTCAATAACAGATTTTACTTTGTTTAATTCTTCCATCAGATTTTTTTTGTTATGAAGTCTGCCTGCAGTATCAATCAAAAGAACATCGTAATTTTCATTTTGCGCTTTTTTTATTGCATCAAAGACAACAGCGGCAGAATCAATTCCGTCTTTCCTTACTATATCAACCTGCGCACGTTTTGCCCAAATATCAAGCTGTTCTTCAGCAGCTGCTCTAAAAGTATCGCCTGCCGCTAAAAGAACTTTTTTCCCCGATAACCTGAAATTATTGGCAAGCTTTGCTATAAGTGTTGTTTTACCGGCCCCATTAACTCCCGTTATAAAATAAATATTTAATTTGCCGTCATTAAAATTTAATTCTGAGCTTCCTGCTTCTTTTAAAATATTTGTAAATTCATTTTTAAGAAAATCTTTAACCTGAGCGGGTTTTATATTTTTTTGTTTTCTTAATTTATCCGTAATAGATGATGCAAGATTAACTCCTAAATCAGCTTTTATAAGTAAATCTTCCATATCATCAAGTATAAAATCATCAAATTCTTCTTCAGCGCTTATTGTTGAAACGACATTTTCAACAAGATTTTGCGTTGTATTGGAAATTGTTTTTTTTAAATTATCAAAAGAAAAATTCCAAAAAGATTTTGAATTTTCTTTGTTTTCATTGTTATTTTCAGTTTGTTCCGAATTTTTTTTAAAAAAATTAAACATGTATACCCTGAGTTATTTTAAATTATTTTCAATAACGACTTTGCCTAAAATTCCGTTAACAAAAGCACCTGAATCATCAGTTGAATATTTTTTTGCAAGTTCAACCGCTTCATCAATAACTACTTTTATAGGGGCATTATTAACATATAAAAGCTCACAAATGGCAATTCGCAAAATGTCTTTATCCATCTTAACAAGTCTGTTAAAATCCCAGCCGAGCGCATATTTTTTTATTTGTTCGTCAACTTCTTCGTGATGTTCTTTAAAACTGTTCGTAATCTTAGTAATATAATCTTTTACGTCAGAATTCTCTTCTAAAGCACTCATTTCAGCTATTTCTAAAGCAAGCATGGTTTTTTCCGCAATATTTAAAAGCTCCTCCAGTTTATTTTGCATATCAGAAGTCGTGGGCAGTGGAACCGCAACATTATTTACTTCAATAGGACGTTCAAGATTTTTAGGATGATTGGATTCATATTCCTCTATATCTTGTTTTAAAGAAAGAATATATGCCGCAGCTGATTTTAAATCATCTGTTGCATTATTCGTAAGTGTTCTTACTGACTTTAAAACAATATCCTGAAAATCAAACTTATTTAAATTTTGTACTGATTCTAATTGAGAAAATAAAATTAAAGCTAATTCTCTTGCGGCTCTGCGTGCTTGCATCTTTTTTGTCCTTATAAATGTATTTTATGTCTACTATTAACCCATAAAAATAAATAAAAGTATATACCTTAAAAATGTCTTGACTTTTGATTGCGGTCTTAATAATATATAATAGTTAAAGGTAATGGGACGTCGCCAAGTGGTAAGGCACCTGGTTTTGGTCCAGGCATTTCGGAGGTTCGAATCCTTCCGTCCCAGCCAATTAAAACTCTCGGATTATTGAAATGTTATTTGTAGTTAATTGAGTAGGTTGCTTTTTACGGCATATGCAGTTGGACATGTTTGATGATTAAAAAGTTTGTTATTTTTTTTATAATTCTTTTATCTTGTCTTATTATATCCGAATTATTTATCAGAAATCATTATTTAAAAATTTATAAACCAATGTTTGAAGTTTTAAATAAACAAGGTTCTGAAGTATACGGAAATTATTTTAAAAGATATAACACAGATAATTTTTATACAAAATTACGATTGTGGGATGAGGTAATTAAAAATAACCCGTATGTTCCAAAAATAGCAGGTGATAAATATACACAAAAATCTCCGGTTGTTATTTTTGGTTGTTCTTTTGCTGCCGGTGATAACGTACCTTTTACGCAATCTTTTCAATACATATTATCAGAATATACCCATAGGAAAACATATAATTATGCTGTAGGCGGTACCGGTGTTCAGCATATTTATTGGTATTTAACTCATCTTAATTATATTGATTATATTGCAAATCCGGATTATGTTGTATACATTTATATTAATGATCATATCCAGAGAATGTATCGTTATTTTTATTGGAATGTTTTTGATACTACTGAAAATTTACGTTATAAAAAAGTAAAAGATCATCTTGAAAGGGTTGTTCCTGCTCTTAAACCTTTATATAGTTTATATACAGTCAAAGCAATACAAGATTTAATTGTAAAAATAAAAATAAAAAATACACAAAAATGTTTCAATGATTTTAAATTTATTATTAAAAAAGAGTATGAAATAATTAAATTAATTTGGCCAAATACGAAATTTGTCATATTACAATATGATTATTCTTTACCTGTAGGTGATAAAGATTATATTTATAGTTGCGATTGGTCAGAACTTGAAAAAGAAGGTATAATTATAATCAATACAAATGATTTAGTTCATCATAATTTTTCAGATGCTGAATATCGAGTGGCTGACGGATTTCATCCTTCGGGAAAGGCATGGCAGGAAGTTGCTCCTGCATTTGCCGATAAAATAATGAAGATTCATTAGTAAAAAAATATAGAGAAGATTATATCAATTATTGGAGAAGTAAAAAGACAGGAGAAACACATGAATAAAGAAGAATTTTTAGTTGAATTTAAAGAAATGTTACAAAGAGAAGAACCTGTTAAAGAAACAGATAAGCTTGATGATTATGAAGAATGGGATTCATTATCAAAAATGGCTCTGATTGCGTTTTTTAATAAAGTTTTCGCAATAAGACTTTCTCTAAATACCTTTAAGCCCGAGGGGGGGGTATTAACAGTTTCTGATATCATACGTTTAGCCGGAGATAAAATCCAATAATGATAAAATTTTCAAAAGAACAATTCTATATTGTTACAGGTGCAAGCTCAGGTATCGGTGAGGCAACATCAATATTATTAAACGAACTTGGAGCAAGTGTTATTGCAATTGCAAGAAATCTTGAGCGCCTGAATAAAATGAAATCGAAGTGTAAATATCCTGAAAATATGCATATCGAAGTTAAAGACTTAACTCAAGATATTGAAAATTTACCCAAATATGTAAAATCATTAAAAGAAAAATATTCTAAATTTTCAGGTATGGCATACTGTGCAGGAATCGGAGATATAAATCCCTTATCAACAATTACTTATGAAGCTATAAAGGAAATTTTTGATATAAACTATTTTGCTCCGATACTAATGACAAGAGGAGTTGCAGATAGAAGAAATAACGTAGGAAAAGGCTGTTCTATTGTTTATATTTCTTCAATTGATGCGAAATTATCCTCAAAAGGTCAGCCTTTATATGCAGGGTCAAAGGCTGCTTTGAGTGCTACCGTAAAATCTCTGTCTAAGGAATTTTCATCGGGGGGGGGGAAGAATGAACTGCATACTGCCATCTATGATAGAAACACCTATGTCAACAGGGGAAAATGCGGTTGCACACAATGAAACAAGTGAAGAATATCCCAAAGGATGGGGAGAGCCAATCGATGTAGCTAATTTAGTTGCGTTTTTACTTTCCGATAAAACAAAACAAATATCAGGACAAAATTATATACTTGACTTGGGTAATGTTTTATTTAGGGAGTAAATAGTTTAAGTAAGAAATATAATTTTTAGTAATAACAGGAACATAATTTTATAATGATAAATTTTTCAAAAGAACAATTTTATATTGTTACTGGTGCAAGCTCAGGTATCGGTGAGGCAACATCAATATTATTAAACGAACTTGGAGCAAGTGTTATTGCAATTGCAAGAAATCTTGAGCGCCTGAATATAATGAAATCGAAATGTAAATATCCTGAAAATATGCATATCGAAGTTAAAGACTTAACTCAGGATATTGAAAATTTACCCAAATATGTAAAATCATTAAAAGAAAAATATTCTAAATTTTCAGGCATGGCATACTGCGCTGGGATTACGGATGTAACTCCTTTAAAAATACTTGATTATAAAACAATTGAAGATGTATTTAAAATTGATTATTATGCACCTGTATTTATGACAAAAGGACTAACGGATAAAAGAAATATTGCAGAAGACAATGTTTCAATTGTGTTAGTTGCTTCTTTTGCGGGGCTTGGCGCTTCAAGAGGGATGACGGCATATTGCGGAGCAAAAGCGGCATTAATCAATTCGGCAAAGTGTATTTCAAAAGAATTTGTACCTCTGGTTAGAGTTAATACCGTTTCTCCGACCGATATTGATACTCCCATGACGCAGGAAGAAAATATTAAAGGTTTTATCAATGCAAGATTAGATAAATATCCTTTTGGAATAGGAGAACCTATTGATGTTGCAAATATGATTGTTTATCTTTTATCAAAAGAAGCTAAATATATTTCAGGACAGAACTATGTAATTGATTCGGGAAATATTCTATAAATTAAACATTAATTGCATATTCATTTTATTTCACCTATAATCAAAAAGGAAATTGAGTGCTTAATGAAAATGCTTTGTATTGTAGAAGAGGGAGTATTCGCCGGAGAGTTATTTGTTCTGTCATTTGAAACAACGGTTAATATGAAAAATAGGCAATATTTCAATAGAGGAATAAAATCATAAATGTTGAAAAATATAAAAAATGTTAAAATAAGTGCTGTTTCAACATGTGTACCGAAAAGACAGGTTGATATTTTTGATAATAAATTAATATACGGCGGAAATGTAAAAAAATTACAAAGGATATCAAGTTCAACAGGTTTTAGAAAAAGACATATACTCGAAGAAAATTCCCCTTTAACTGCTGGTGATTTATGTACACGAGCCGCTGAAGAACTTTTTAAAAACGGTATTAAAAAAGATGATATTCAAGCAGTAATAATGGTAACACAGTATCCCGATTATTACTCTCCCGCAACAGCCTGCGTAATCCACGGTAAATTGGGATTAAGTGATGATTGTATTGCATATGACATTAATCAAGGTTGCTGCGGTTATATATTCGGAATATTATCCGCTTCAAGTATGCTGTCAAAAGAATGTAAAAAAATATTGTTATTGGTTGGCGACAGTGCAACAAAGATAATGGGCTCTCAGCTTGATGCACTTGATGATATACCGATATTTGGTGATGGCGGAAGTGCCACTATTTTGGAATATGACGAAAACTCCGATGAATTAACCTTTGATATGGGTACAAGAGGCTCTGAATACAGTGTTCTTATGAGTGATAACGGAGGTTTTCGGAACCCGCCGACAAAAGACATGTTTGACGAAAACGGGAAATTCAACTATAACAACCATATGGATGGGCTTCGAGTTTTTGAATTTACCATGAATATTGTCCCTCCTTCAATAAAAAATGTTATGAAAATAAAAGGCTGGACGGATAAAGATATTAACTATTATATTTTACATCAGGCAAATAAAATGATACTGGAAAATATTGCAACAAGTGCAAATATTGATGTAAGAAAAATATTGGTAAAAACATTATCCGAATACGGTAATTTAAGTTTAGCTTCCATTCCGTCCGTTATTTGCGACGAATGTGAAATATTTAATAAAAAAACAAATAAAATTATTATGACAGGTTTTGGTGTTGGATTGTCCTGGGGCAGTATTGCCACTACCTTGCATGATTGTCTGGTTTTACCTATAATTTTATACTAAAGGAGACTATTATGAGAGATACAATAAAAAAAATTATACAAGACAACAGACCCGATATTGATGATATAGAAAATACCGCATTTATAGATGACGGGATGTTAGATTCTTTTGATATTGTAACTTTAGTATCAGAATTTGATAAAGCTTTTAATATTTCAATAGATGGTGCGGATATTACACCTGAAAATTTCAATACATTAGATAATATGGTTAATCTTGTAAAGAAAAACGGAGCAAAATAAGTGAGGCTTAGTTTTCAGGGCAAAAAGATTAGCGGTATTTTAACCGTAGTTCCGAAAAATGAAATCAATTTTGAAGATGAAATTGATAATTATAATTTTACAAAAAAACAATGTATGAAATTAAAGCTTGTAATGGGCTACGATAAAAAACGTATAGCGCCTTATGGTGTATGCTCATCTGATTTATGCGAATACGGTATGAATTATCTTTTTGATAATAATCTGTTAAAAAGAGAAGAAATCGACGCACTTATTATGGTAACTCAGTCACCTGATTATTTCATGCCTGCTACATCTAATATTTTACACGGAAAATTAGGTTTAAAAGAGGATATTATCTGTTTTGATATTTCGCAAGGCTGCTGCGGATTTTTAATAGGACTGATACAGGCATTTATGCTTTTAGACCAGCCTGAAATAAAAAAGGTCGCACTTTTAAATGCGGATGTTATAAGTCCAAAAGTTTCCAAACGAGACAGAAATTCCGCACCTCTGTTAGGCGACGGAGCAAGTATTACAATTGTTGAAAAATCAGATAATAATGAAAAAATATATGCGGATATAAAGTTTGACGGTAAAAATGCTATGTGCTTAAATATACCCGCCGGCGGTTTCAGAATGCCGTCTACTCCTGAAACAGCTATGGAAAAGGAAGATGAAGCGGGTAATTTTAGAGCATTAGACCATCTTGTTATGAAGGGTGACGACGTTTTTAATTTTGTATTAAATAAAGTACCCAATCAAATTGAAGAACTTTTAAAAAGCCTGAATTTAACAAAAAATGATATAGATTATTTTATATGCCATCAGCCGAATAAATTTATGCTTCAAAAACTGGCTGATAAATTAGGGGTAAGTTATGATAAATTACCAAATAACATTGTTGAAAATTTTGGTAATGCTTCCGGGGTAACTATTCCTACAAATATATGCTATAACCTGAAAAATACCGATAAAAAATTAAAATTGCTATTGTCGGGCTTTGGTGTTGGTTTAACTTGGGCAAGTATGGTTTTGGATTTAGAACCTTTAAAATTTATAGATATAATAGAATTTTAGGAGATTAAAATGGAAAAATTTGAAGAAAAATTAATGGATATTTTAGAAGCGGACGAATTGCATGATGAAGATGTTTTAGAAGATTTTGATGAATTTGATTCTTTGGCAATACTTTCTATTATAGCAACAGTCGGAAGTGATTTTAATAAAGTAATCACGGTTCAGGATGTAAAAAATGCAAAAACAATTAAAGGTTTAAAAGAATTGGTTAAATAGATGGCTTATAATCCAATTAATATAGAAAATAAAAAGTATCTGTTAACAGGTGCTGCTTCAGGTATAGGCAGAACAACTGCAATAATGCTTTCAAAACTGGGAGCAAAGCTTGTATTGTTGGATATAAACGAAAAAGGGCTTAAGGAAACTAATAAGTTATTAGATAATGAAGCTCAAACTTATGTTTGCAACGTTTGCGATTTTGACGCAATAGAAGAAATAATAAAAGATTCGGTTCAAAAAAGCGGCAAGTTTGACGGTTTTTCTCACTTTGCAGGTATTCCAAGCATAATGCCAATAAAGGCGGTTGAAAAAGAAACTGCTCAAAAACTGTTAAATGTAAATACTCTGCCTATTTTGCAGTTTGCAAAATTATTAAGCAATAAAAGATATTCAAATGAAGGTTCATCTTTTGTTTTAATATCATCCGTATATGCTAATGTGGGTTCAAGTGCGAATGTTTTATATGCTATGAGCAAAGCTGCCATTCAAGGAATAACAAAATCTTTGGCAATAGAACTTTCTCCGAAAAAAATAAGAGTTAATTGTATAGCCCCCGGATTTATTAAAACACCAATGGAAGATGGTATTAGTCATTTTTTTGAAGAAAAACATAATGAAGAAGTTGAAAAATTGCATCCTCTGGGGTACGGAGAAAGTGAAGATATTGCAAACGCAGTTATATTTTTATTCTCTGATATGTCAAAATGGATAACGGGTACAATTATGAATGTAGATGGAGGTTTTTGTGCAAAATAGTTATGTTCTTGTTACTGGGGCTTCATCAGGTATCGGGAAGCAATGTGCTATTCAATTATCGCAAAACTACAATTTAATTCTGTGTGCCAGAAGGGAAGATAAACTTATTGAAACAAAAAATATGTGTAAAAATCCAAATAATCATTTAATTTTTCCTTATGACTTATCTGATGTTGATAATTTAGAAGAAACATTGATAGAATTTATAAAATCTAAAAATATAACAGTAGAAAAATACTTACACTCAGCAGGCACAATCGGTATGCTTTCTCTAAAACTTGTAACGAGTGATTTTATATTAAATTGCCTAAAAATAAATTTAATCAGCGCTCACTTAATTACAAAGGTCTTAGCGAGTAAAAAGCATAATGAAAAAGCATTAAACAATGTAGTATTTATATCGAGTAATATAGTTATGGGGGGGGGAAAGGCTTTAGTGTATACAGTGCTTCCAAGTCCGGCTTAGATGGATTGATGAGAAGCCTTGCAATGGAACTTGCCCCTAAAGTTCGTGTTAATTGCGTTTTGCCGGGTGCTATTGTAACTGAAATGACGGAAAATATAAGCAAAGATGAAGAATTAACAAAACGAATGGCAGATACATACCCGCTCGGGTTCGGGCAGACAAGATACATTGCGGATGCGGTTGAATTTCTTTTTTTTGATAAATCTTCTTGGATTACGGGACAAGAGATTGTCGTTGACGGAGGAAGGAGTGTAAACATGACAGGCTAAATTATTATGACAAAAGAATATCTTTTTTTAACGGGCGCAAGCTCAGGAATAGGCAGACAGTGTGCTATTCAATTATCGCAATATTATAATCTTGTGCTTTGCGCAAGACGTATTGAAAAACTGAAAGAAACAAAATCATTGTGTCAAAACCCTGATAATCATTTGATTTTTGAATGCGACTTATCTGAAATCAGTTCTCTTGAAGAAAAACTAAATAATTTTTTAATTAATAATGATATTGTAATAGATAAATTTCTCCATTGTGCGGGTACACTAAACCTTATAGGGGCTAAAGGTTTTGATTTGGATATTTGTCAAAGAATATATAATACTAACGTATTTAGCGCAATGATGATTGTTAAAGTGCTTTTAAAAAAGAATAATAAAAAAGCGCTGAAGAATATTGTTTTCATATCTTCTCTTAATTCAATAAAAGCGGACAAAGGAAACAGCCTCTATACTTCATCTAAAGCCGCATTGGATGGCTATATGAGAAGTATGGCAAAAGAACTTGCTCCAAAAATAAGGGTAAATTCAATTCTACCTGGGGCAATAATCGATACTGCAATTTGTGCAGCAACCACGCAGGAATTTATAAACGAGATTGAAAAAGAATATCCTTTAGGTTTTGGCAAGGTGCAGGATATTGCAAATGCAGCCGAATTTCTATTTTCGGATAAATCATCTTGGATTACGGGACAAAAAATATCAGTTGACGGAGGAGCTTCAATATAATGGAAAATTTAGTTTTATTTAAATCAAAAAACGGCGATGTTACAAAGAAAAATTTGATTGATGCTTTAATTGAAATTGAAGCACAAAATTGCGAATATTTATTTATTCACTCTGAAATAAATTTTGGAATGCCTAACCCTGAATTATCAAAAAAAGAGCTTTTAGGGCATATTTTAGATTGCATAAAAAGCTTAAAAGTTAAAAATCTGCTTGTTCCAACATTTACTTTCAGCTTTTGCAACAGAGAAGAATTTGATGTTCAAAATACAAAATCTTCAATGGGAACTTTTGCGGAGTTTTTTAGAAAACAGCCCGATGCAATCCGCTCTGTTGACCCTTTAATGAGTGTTGCCATGATTGGTGAAGATTATTCCGTTATTAATGATATCGGAAATATATCCTGCGGAGAAAATTGCACTTTTGACCTGCTTCATAAAAAATCTAACAAAGCTCTCGGGGGGGGGTATAAAGGAAAAACGAAATTCCTTTTCCTCGGCAACAGAATGTCTGATTGTATGACTTATACTCACTACATTGAAGCAATTAGAAATGTTCCATACCGCTATCCTAAAGAATTTAAAGGTTATGTAATTAATAATGGAGTTAAAGAAGAAAAAACTTATTATCTTCATGTAAGGTACAAAGACATTTATCCCTTTAATGATACTAGAATTGATAAATTAATGCTTGATAATAACGGCGGAAAAGTTATTAATCTCGGGAATAGTGTTATATCGATTGCGGATGAAGATAAAGTTTATAAATATTTAAATGAAGCTATTGATAAAGACCCTGATTTTATGCTTTCGCATAAATGTCCGAAACCTCCGTTTGATGACTTTTATGTTTATGAAAAGAAGGTAGCGCTTTAGAATATACAAAAGTATAATTGAACATGTTTAAAGGCTGAAAATTTTCAATTTTATACATATTTTCAGCTTTTTTATTATTTATGTCATACCATAGGTCTAAATATTCTATTTCTTCGGAGTTAAGCACCTGATAGAACAATTTCCAAAGATTTATCAGATTTTCTTTTGAACCAAAGTTTGCAATATGATTTAAATAAGCTTTTTTCCCTGTTATTTTATAAATTAAAAATGATTTTAGTTCATTATTTTCGTATATTGTTAAAACTTTTTTGTCCCGTGCCAATCTTATCAGTTCATCTTTATCCATTAAATGTTCAAAATAAACGTTAAAGGTTGAATAAATTTTTTGATAAATTAAATCAATATCTATACGGCATTTTGGCAAAATTTCGGCATTATTTACCGATAATTTCTTATAGAGTTTTTGATAGGTTGTATAATAATTAAAATATTTGTTTATTACGGCTTTTTGTTCTTTCGGCAATTCATTTTTGGAAATGATTTCAAGATAGATATTTAAACTCGGGAGTTGTTCTAATAACAGTTCAAAGTCCGCTGAATTGATGTATGCATAATAAAGTTTGTAAAAATCTTTTTCTTGATTTAAAAAAAGAATTGCATTTTTATTAGAAAAGCAAATGCAATCCGAGTCTATTGGTATATTAAAATAATTAGTTTGAAACGATTTTATGTTAAGACTTCTCAAATGATTAATGTAATCAATAATGAAATTGGGAATTTTATTATCTAAAAATCCCCCCCCCGTGAGATTTTCAAGTTTTCAAGTGATAATTCAATTTCAATATCAGAAGTATTTGTTTTGTTAATTTTATAATTATTGATAATAAAAACCTCATCATTTTTAATTAATTTAGGTTTTTGAAATTGATTAATACAGCCCCAGTCAAGTGCTCTTAAAAATGCTGATTTTTTTAAATTATCCCATTTTTCATTATAAAATCCGTTATTTGGAACATCTTTTGAATAATGAATTTGTATTGTGTTTGTTTTCGGCATTGGAGTTGTTTTTATTGTCCAATTTAAAATATCGTCTTCAATTTCTTTATAAGCACAAAATGCAAGAGTCATAAGCTGTTTTATTAAATATAATGCAGTTTCCGTATTATTTAATTCAATTTTTTTCTGAATGATAATATCCCCGTCATCAATATTTTCATTTACGATATGCCAGGTAATGCCTGCAAATTTATCCTGCTCAAAAATTGTCCAAGTAGGGGCATTCATCCCACGGTGGTATGGCAGAAGCGCATTATGAAAATTTATGATTTTTATATTGGGCTTTCTTACAACAGATTTAGGAAAAAGATAAATGTTATTGACGGAAAGAATAAGTGTATTGTCATTTATACTTTCTAAAAATTCTTTTAATTTATTTTTATCGTCAAAAGTATAGTGTTCAAGCCCTTTATTTTTAAGCATCATAGATAATGATGAAATAGGGTGCTCTTTATATAAAAGGCATATTGGTTTAACATCTTTTTCAATAAGCGACTTTATGACATTAATACATATTGAGCCTGAACCTATTATTAATAACTTGTCAAAAAACACCGGCATTTTCCTGTATATTTAATACAACATTATTTATATTTTGTTGTA
>CANQAL010000012.1 GCA_947589255.1 Candidatus Gastranaerophilales bacterium
ATGTTTTTGGTAAAATATTCTTAATGAGAGAGAAAACGGGATAAGTTAATGAAAGAAAGAATTACACTTTTAACCATAATAACCTCGTTATTGGTTTTGCTATATTTCTTTCAAAATCACATGAATACACCATGTGCCTTCATGACAATATTAATTTTCATGGCAATTTATACCGCATATATGCAGATAGCCTTTAAACATCAGGTAAGAAAACAAAGAAAACACCCCGTGGAAAAGAACTATAACTATACCCCGTATGTAAGTATATTAATTCCTGCCCATAATGAAGCTGATGTTATTGAAAATACAATAGATAATATATCAAAAATAGAATATCCTTATTATGAAATAATTGTAATAAATGATAGAAGCACGGATAATACGGAAGAAGTTCTTGAAAAAATAAGTAAAAAATATAAAAACTTAAAATATTTTACAAGAACAAAAGAAACATTTCCCGGCAAATCCGCCGTCTTAAATGACGCCTTAAAAATAGCCATAGGTGAAGCAATACTGGTATTTGATGCGGATGCAAGAGTAAAACCCGATTTTCTGCGGGAACTGGTACCGTCACTTGAAAGCGAGCAGGTAGGTGCCGTTCAAGCAAGAAAAGTAATAATAAACAGAGAACAAAACTTTTTAACCAGATGTCAGGATAACGAAATGGCGGTGGATACACACTTCCAAGTAGGAAGAGATTCCGTAAAAGGGGCGGTTGAACTTAGAGGTAACGGTGAACTTATTAAAAGAACGGCACTTGAAGATGTCGGAGGCTGGAATATATATACAATAACCGATGACCTCGATTTATCAACCAGATTGCAGATAAAAGGCTGGGACGTTAGGTTTTGCCCCGATATATGCGTTTATGAAGAAGGTGTCAGCGCCTATATTCCGCTTTTAAAACAGCGAAGAAGATGGATTGAAGGCAGTATAAGAAGATATCTTGAACATTTTTCGGATGTACTTACTTCAAAAGATATGTCACTAAGGGTAAGCCTTGATATGACGGCATATATAACAGAATTTATCCTTCCTGTTTGGATGGTTTCGGAAATGATTATTCAATCATACAGATATATAAAGGATGACCCGAATTGGATTTTATCCTCTATGGCATTATCAATACTAATGTGCGGATTTTTTATAGTCGCACTTTTTTACAGTTTAAGAAAATATGTAAAACTTAAGCCTGCTGAAAATTTGATACAATCAATTCAAACGGCTCTATATATTATAGTTTTGTGGTTCCCGCTTGCAGTATTTATTATTTTTAAAATCATATTTATGAAAAATACTATGAATTGGGATAAAACAGCTCACGGAAGTTCAAAATATAATATTAGTTTACAAGAAAATGCCGAGCAAAAAACGGAAAAAGAAAAAGCCGAAACTTTATTAAAAATTTAAGAAGGGAGAATATATAAAGTGGATTTTACATTATTAACAGTAGAATTATTAAAGACATTAAATAATATAACAGGCAGTTACGGGTTAGCTATTATAGCTTTAACAATAATCGTAAGATTATGTTTATGGCCTTTAGGGGTATCACAGCAAAGGTCAATGCGTGATATGCAGGTGCTCCAGCCTAAAATGAAACAGATACAAGAAAGATACAAGAATGACCCCCAGATGATGCAGAGAAAAATGATGGAATTTTATAAAGAGCATAAATTTAATCCTATGGCGGGATGTTTGCCTTTATTAATCCAAATGCCGATTTTTATTTTATTATATGCGGCATTAATAAGCCCTCAATTTATACAGGAAGCGGGAAATTCTCATTTCTTATTCATAAACAGACTTGATACTACTTTAAGAGGCAGTGCAGGGAACTCTTATGACGGAGTATTCAGTGTATCTCAAGGCGACAGATTTGTTATATTTAAAAAAGTCAAAATACAAAAAGGTGATGAAATACTTGAAAATGTTAAAATCCCTTCTAAAAATGCGGTTAAAGTTCAAGGTGATGTTGTCCCCGGCGAAAATATTGATTTAAAAATAAAACTCGATGATATCAATTTAAAATACAGCGAATTGGAAAAAGTAAGCTCCGCTGAAATTGAAATTCAAAATATGAAAACAAGAGAAGTTGAGAACGTTAAATTTGAACGGAACGGCGATATAATGACGGCATCAATGCCGACAAACAAACCTCAAAGCCAATTCCATATTGACGTATTAATTTTAATACTATTATTTGCAGGCTCTATGATTGCAACACAAAAAATTATGATGGCTACAAACCAAACAGCTTCGCAAGATCCGATGCAGGCTCAAATGCAAAAAATGATGGGTACTATGATGCCGATTATGATTATCTTTATGTTTATCATAGCGCCAATTCCCGCAGGGGTTTTATTATACCTTGTCGTAAGCAACATTTTCCAAATCATTCAAACCGTTGTTATTAATAAACAGCTTGAACAAGATAAAAAACCTGCCGTAACGGAATCGGATAAATAATGTTACTGGAAGAATTTAATTACAATTTACCTGAAGAATTAATAGCACAAGTCCCGCCTAAAAGACGGGACATGTCTAAAATGATGGTGCTTAATTATAGTAATAAATCTATAGAGCATAAGCATTTTTACGATATTACGGATATTTTAACGGAAAATGATTTTCTTGTTCTGAATAATACAAAAGTTATCCCCGCAAGATTATATGCTAAAAAAGATACAGGTGCTTTAATTGAGGTATTTCTGGTAAGAGAAATAAAAAAAGATATTTGGATTGCATTAATAAAGCCATCCAAAAGGGTTAAAGCAGGTACGATTTTAACGGTTTCTGATGAATTAAGTATTGAAGTGCTTGAAAAAGATGATGATAAATGGCAGATTCATCTTATTTATGAAGGAAACTTTTTTGAAATACTCGATAGAGCAGGTAAAATTCCGCTTCCTCCTTATATAGAAAGAAAAATGACAAATGATGAATATAAATCGCTTGATTTTGACAGATATCAAACGGTTTATGCCAAAAATGCGGGTGCAGTTGCTGCACCAACGGCAGGATTACATTTTACTAACGAAATATTAAATAAACTTAAAAATCAGGGAACAGATTATTGTTTTATAACTTTAAATGTCGGTTTAGGCACTTTTAAACCCGTTAAATGCGAGAATATTTCAGAACATAAAATGGATTCGGAATTATTTGAAATAACCGGTGAAGCTTCAGAAAAAATTAATAATGCCATAAAATCGGGTAAAAATATAGTTGCAGTCGGAACGACTTCTGTGCGCACACTTGAAACGGTTATGAATAAATACGGGAAAATTATTCCCGTTAAAGACAGCAGTGAATTATTTATATACCCGGGGTATAAATTTAAAATAATAAATAAACTTATAACAAATTTTCATCTGCCAAAATCCACACTTTTAATGCTTGTAAGTGCATTAGCGGGAAAAGACTTCATTTTTCAGGCATACGAGGAAGCAATAAAGAATAAATACAGATTTTACAGCTACGGTGACTGTATGTTTATAGGGAAATAAAATGTTTATAGTATCAATTTTATTAATTTTAATATCTTCTTATTTACTTCTGTCCGTACTAAAATCTAAAGAAAAAGATTGCTCAGGTTTTTTATATTTGCTGCTCATAGCATTTTCTCAAATAATATTATCATTTGAAGTTTTATCTTTATTTAAAGGTATTTCTAAAAATAATTTCTTAATATGTAATATATTTTTTATTTTCTTATCAATAATTATTTTTATATTAAAAAAATCCTCATTTTATAAATTCAGCACAGAACAAAATAAAATTATTTCCGCATTAAAGCGGGATAAGTTCTTAGGGATTTTATCAGTATGTTTTGTAATATTTTTAACCTCGGAATTAATAATTACATTATTTTACCCCGTAACATTCGGGGATGCACTTTCATACTATTTTACGAGATGCACCTCTTGGGTTCAGTCAGGCACCTTAAACCACTTTATAACACCTGATACAAGAGAACTCATTATGCCTGTAAATATGGATTTATTGTATCTTTGGAAATTACTTTTTACTAAAAGCGAAACAGGAACGGGAATATTTTCATACATCAGCTACATTGCTTTAATCTGCGTTATTTATAATTTTCTCAAGGAGATTAATATCCCTATAAGACAAAGGTTATGGACAATTTTCACTATTTCCTCCTTTGCCCTTTTAGCAATAGAAATATATACACCCTGTTCCGATTTATTTATAGGTGCATTAATATTATCAGGAATATATTTATATTTAAAATCGGTAAAATACGATAGCAAGAGAGATTTATATTTTTCGTCGCTGGCTGTTATGCTCGCAGCTGGAACAAAAGTAACTGCATTGATAATTTTTCCCTCAGTATTACTAATATTTGCCGTTATAAACAGCCTATACAAGAAAGAATATACAAAAAAATTATTATTAAATTTTATAATATATTCCACAATAAACTTTCTTGTATTTTCCTCTTATAATTACATTTTAAATTTTATACAATTTTCAAATTTTATAACAAGCCAAGAACAATTTGAATTAAACAAATTCAGAGGCGGATTTAAAGGCTATATAAGCAATCTGATAAAATATGTTTTTATAATTTTTGATACTTCAGGTATGCCTTTTCTCAATACTTTTAACGGATTTATTACATATATTCAGTCACTTGTTTTATCAATATTCGGACTAACAGATAAAAGTTATACTTCAAATTATTTTAATCCGTATTTTTATTTCAATAAAGATATGATAATAACAAAATCAGGACTCGGTTTATCAGGACTGATTATTTTCCTGCCATCGTTAATAAGAGCGATCAAAAGATTAATAAAGCACAAAACAAAACAAAGTATCATATTAGGAATTTTAGGCCTAAGTTTAATTTTTAATATTATTATATTTTCAGGAGTTATGGTTTTTACCGGTTATAATATTCGTTATTTATTAACCTTTGCCATAATTGCAGTTCCGATATGCACATACTCATATATTCAAAAAAATATCATTTTTAAATGTTTTATATATTTGATTTTATTTATCTACCTTGTAATAATTCCCATAAATCAATTAATTATCAATCAACATTCATTAACGAAATATAAAAATACGGAAGAAATAAAATTATATAAATATATAAACGAACAAAATAATAAAAAAATCGGATTTATAATAAGTTATAATAACAAACCGAACTATTATATAGAAAAACTTAAATTAAACGGAGTTAAAACCGATAAAATATTAATTGAGAACATAGAAGAATATGATTTATCAAAATATAACATAATAATAAGCGGAAAAGATACAGCAATATCAAGCAATATAGTAAATTTCAAAGATAGAATAAAATATCCCGATTTATATATAACAAAATGTATATACGATGATTTCCAACAAAATCAAATAACAACAACCAAAGAAAATCCTCCGGCAATGGCAGTATGCGATATACCATATGAATATTTTAAAGAAAAAGGATTTATATATATAGAAAAAGAAGAATTTCCTTCATATATAATTTGGGAAAATCTTTTAAAAAATAAAGATCATACATAAGTATGAAATTTTGTAAAAAAAGCTAAAGTTTAAGTTATAATATGCCGATAGAGGTATTATATTATTTTGCATAAAATAATAATATAAAATATAATGGTAGTATAGATTAATTCGGAATTAATAAAAAGACACGGACAAGGATTATAAATGACAGAAGAACAAAAAGAGAATAAAAATGTTTCAGTATTTTCAAGAAGCGAAATATCACTGGAATCTGATCCTTTGGAAGAAATATTTGCATTAAACTTAGGTGATTTTATATCAGAACATTTAATATCTGATGAACTTGTACAAAAAATAAGTAAAAAAAATGTAGATAAACATGAGAGTTTGAAAAAACAGCTTCAAGAATTAATTTCAATATATTCGATAGATAATACCTTAAAAATATTAGGATTTAGCAGCAAAGAAGATTATGTAATATATAATGCAATAGCAAAGACAATAAAGCAGATGCTTGAAATTGATGCATGCCATGTATTTTTATCAAAAGAAAATGCAATGGGATTAAACACAACAAAAAATGATTTGCTATTGGTCGGCTCATCATTGAATTTTAAAGATGATATATATGAAGCTGAAATCGGATACAAGTTTGATGATAAAAGTTATGTTTCTGAGGCATATAAAAATAATCAAGCTATTGAAATAAAAGACAGTGTAAAAGATGAAAATTTCAAAGCAATATTATTATTAAGCGAAGATAAAGTAAAATATTATCTTGCAGTGCCGATGTATAACAATATGGAAAAAGTCGGAGTAATTGTAGTAGAAAATTACACGGAAAAAATATTATCGGACGAATTTAAAGAATTACTTACAGTAACCGCAAGATTATTTGCAACATCTATGTCACTGGAAAAATTAACAGAAGAAACTGATAAATTAATAAATCAAAAAGACGTGACAATATCGCAATTACAAAACAATCGTGCCGAATTAACCGCATTAATAGGCGATTTAAGCAGCGAACAGCAATGGTTTGTAGAAAATTTAGCAAAAGCGGTTGATGCAAAAAGCAGTTTTAAAAATAATTATTCACATGAAGTAGCTGATTTAGCCAAAGAAATATCAACAAAATTGGAATTAAACGAAAAAACAAAAGATTTAATATATTATGCGGCACTTTTAAGGAATATCGGCAAGATTACCCTGCCTGAAGAACTCTTTAATAAAAAAGAAAAATTATCGCAAGAAGATTGGGATAAACTTCAAAATCATCCTAATGTCGGTGTAAGTATATTAATGAGTATAAATTTCTTATCAGAGGTTGTACCTTATATTACATATCATAAAGAAAGATGGGACGGTAAAGGCGAACCTGAAGGGTTAAAAGGTCAAAGTATTCCGCTCGGTTCAAGAATAATAGCACTTGCGGATGCTTATAGCGCATTAACTTCAAAAAGAGCATACAGAAATGCAATGACAAAAGAAAAAGCAATTGAAATCATTCAAAGTGAAGCAGGAACAAAATGGGATCCCGAGTTAGTTAATGTACTTGTTGAATTAAAAAAATAATATCGATGTTATATGAGGCGGCGGCATTTTGCCGCCGCCTCTTTATTATTTTAATTTGTTTCCCCGTTATATTCTTTTACCCAAAGTCCATGGATATTACAAAGTTCTCTTGCTATAAATTTATCATAATTGCAGGGTGATTTTAATTCCGTTTTAGGCTCTTCAGATGGCATTAAATATTTTCTTTTAAGGTATTTTTTATCGGGAGATATTGCCTCAATAAATATAATATAATGTTCTTTTTCCATAGGATGAGGAATAGAACCTACTCTTATTGTTTTATTTTCGCCTTCAATTGTAACAATCGGGACGTGTTTTTCATTCGCATCATCGTCATTAGAATGTTCGGTTAAATGCTCCATAGGAACAGAACAGCAAACAAGTTCGCCCGCCCCGGGATTTATAATTTCAACAATATTTCCGCACACATTACATTTATAAATTTCCATTTTTTCGGTCATAATAAAACTCCTTTTGACCTTATTAACATAAAATCAAAAGAAGTTTTAAAAATCGCCTTAATTAATATATCTATCGGTTATAAATTAATTTTATTAATTCATCTTCAAAAGCCTTAACTTCAGAGTTATCTTTTGTATAATTTTCAGTCAGAATTGCAACCGAATACAAATGTCCGTCTTGAGATTTTACATAACCCGTAAGTGTACTTATATTATTTAAAGAACCGGTTTTAAGCCAAGTATCACCTCTTAAATCAAATAATCTTTTAGAGAGTGTGCCTTCCCCGGGCTGAGCCAATAATTCTTTAAATTTTTCAAAATTTTTCATTTTATAAAGTTTATTTAAAGCTTCGGTCATCCAATCGGCATAAATAAGGTCATATCTTGAAACCCCGCATCCGTCCGAGAGTTTTATATTCTTTATATCCATTCCGATACCTTTATAAAATTCATTAAATACCTCAAAAGCATTTAAATCACTTCCCGTAGATGAAGATTTAACCGCACCTGCCAATTTATAAATTGTTTCAGCTGACAGATTACTGCTTTTTTCAAGTGCTTCTTTTAGTGCAGGTAATATAGGATTATTTATTTCCGTAATCAGTTGTGCATTTTGCGGAACAAGTTTAGATGAATACGATGTTGACTTTATTTCCAATCTTAAATCATCTGTTATTTTGTCAAGATTATATATAAAGTATCTTCTCATACTGCTTAATGGAAGGTTTATGGTTTTAGGATTTGTAACCGCTCCAAAGATTTCAACGACCTCCGGATTATTCCAATAGTAGCTGTTAACTTCAAGCATATCTTTATTAACACCGATTTTAACATCAGATATAACACTCATCGGATAAGCGGGTTTTAAAGAAATGTTTGCTTTCCCTTCCGAATTTTTTTCAATACTGACACTTATAACATTTTTATCAAGATTATATGCACTGACTTTTGGAGTATAGGGATTTACATTATCATCCCACATCCAGCCCGGGGAAAATTCTTTTTTATCAATAATACTGTCATCAAAATATAAATTATTAAAACTTGCGCCTTCTGCTTTTACCTTTTGCATTGCCTCTTTTAATTGAGAGGTTGTTAATAATGGGTCTGCACCGAGTTTTATATATAAATTATTTTGCGAGTCCTTGTAAAATCCCGTTTTAAAGAAATAATCATACCCCAATGTTTCAAGTGCGCTATATTGAGTAAAAAGTTTTATAGTGGAAGCCGGATGAAGCAGCCTTTTAGAGTTTAATTCATATACAACGTTGTTATTTTCCGTATTTTTAATTGACACAGCAACAATAGACATATCATTAAGTCCGGATTTTTTTATCAGTTTATCTATTTTCCCTGTTTCAACAGCAAAACAAGCACTTGCCTGAACTGCTAAAATAATAAATACAGTTAAAATTTTAAATAATTTTTTCATTTTCACTCCGCAATTTATAATTTTTCTTAGTATCTTGTAAAATCGGCATTTGCCTTCTGTATTCTTTCATTTCGTTTAAATCAATAAAAGAAGTTAAAACTTTTTCTTCTCTATCAAGTTTATCAATAAATCTGCCTTTATAGTCAATAACCATTGAATGTCCCGAAAAATCAAACGTATCATTTATTTTGCCTGTCAGGCAGGAGGAAATAAAATAAATTTGATTTTCTATTGCTCTTGCTTTTGCAAGTGTTATATATTCATCCGTAAATGACTTAGGCCAAGCCGCCATATTAACAATAAAATCGGCTCCGTTAAAAGCATATAACCGGAACATTTCGGGAAATCTGATATCATAGCAGATTGATATGCCTATTTTCCCGATATCGGTATTTATAATTAAAGGACTTTCACCTTCTTCAAGGTAAGTACCTTCAGACTGCCCTCTATGCGAAAACAAATGAAATTTATCATAAGAGGTAATTAAATTTCCATTTCGGTCAAATATTAAGCAGGTATTTCTGTCTTTTTCGTCATTTTTATGTAATATACTGCTTCCGCCTATAATATTTGAATTATATTCAACAGCAAGCTGTTTAAGAAAATTATATGTTTTAGAAGAGTATAATTCTTCGGAATACTTGTTAAAATTAGGGCAGTCCCAGCCCACTGTCCATAATTCGGGCATTATTATTAAGTCAGATGAAGCTTCACCGCTATTTTTCAGCAGTTTTCTTACCTTTTCTATGTTAGAATCAATATCCCCCGTTATTGCTTCTATTTGAACTAATAACAATTTTAATTTCATATTCAAATTGTAGTACAAAACACAAATCTTATCAATTTGCGAAGTAAAAGGCTAAATCTTCATAAACCGTTTGCTCTTTTATGTATGAGCGGAGCATTTTTTTTGAATTTTCGGTTTTTTCAATATCTTTAAATATTTTATTCAAGAAAATTTTATTTTCTATATTTGCTTTAGCTAACTCTTTTAAATAAAACTGAATGCAGTCAATAATATATTCGCCCTCAAGATTATTTTCGCTTTGGTATAAAAATAAATCAGAAGCAAAATCAAGCGCATTTGCCCTGTTAAATTGAGGATAATTATTAAAATATTTTTTAAAGAAATCAATATTATATTCTTCAATCCGCTTATCAGGCACATAAAAAGCCTGAGAGCGGGAAACAATAGTTTGAAGAAGGTCATCTTTATTATTTGTAAGGAAAATAAAAGTAACATTAGACGGCGGTTCTTCAATTGATTTAAGCATGGAATTTGCCGCAACCGAAGAAAAACAATTTGTATTAACCCCTGAAGGATACCAGATTTTATCCTCTGAAATCTCCTGCGGCAGAGAAAATCCCGTTGATTTATATTCTTCATAATCTTTCATTTCTGCTGATGAAAGCTTTTTTATATCCGCATTACAAAATATAAAAACTCTATGAAAATCAGAAGAATTAACAAGAGTATCTAATACAAAATTTACCTGTTCTTCAGATATTACGGTTTTACTGGAGTCTGTTTTATTATCAATCTTAGAAATAGTCATAACGGCAGGATGTTTATTTTCCCTAATCCACCTGCAGTTTTGGCAATTGCAGTTTTCTTGTTTTTCTTCAAGGCAGTTTAATTGTCTTGCAAGCTCCATTGCAAGTGCATATTGTATATAGTTATTGCTCCCGTACAATATTATCGAATGAAACAACCTGTTTTGACTGATTGCCGTAATAAAAAAATTTGTTAAATATGGATATTTATTATCTAAAATACTGTTCATACTAACTCAACAATGCCAATTCCAATACCGTATCACCTGCAAAAGCCTGCCCTGATTTTAATTTATACTCTGCATTTATTAAATTTTCTCTTATTTTAAGCAATGTATCAAGAGAAGTATTTCTTAATTTTTCCTGAGTTTTCATAATTATATATTCATGCAGTTTAAGTTTATAAGACATATCTTTTGCACTCATCTTTTTTTCGTACGATTTAATAAAAATAAATCGTTGAAAGTTACTCTGCAAAACGGAAAAAACCTCTAAGGGATGTCTTTTCTCCGTTAGAAGATTATATTGTTTTAAAATTTCATTTTTATTACCCTGAATAATTAAATCCGCCAAAATAAAAACATCCTCAGAGGATGAACAGTATTTATGCACAGCCTCTTTTGTAATGTTTTTTTCGGGATGAAGCGCAACTTGAAGTTTTTCAAGTTCAGAGTCAATTAAAGTTAAATTAGCCCCTAACTGCTCTATAATTAAAGAAATAACATCAGATGAAGCCGTTAAACCTTTTTCTTTAACCATAGAAAGGATTTGAGGAGTAAGCTCCTTTTGATATGTTTTATATTGAGGAAATTCTCTTACCTGACAGTATTTAGATAAAACTTTAAAAAGTTTCTTTCTTGAATCTGCTTTTTTATTTTCATCACGGGGTATTTTGCAGACAAAAATAATATTTACACTGTCGGGAATAGTTTTAAGCGACTCATCAATACATTCAATCTGCTTATCATCAAAGGATAATCTGCCTGACATAAGATACTTATCAAGATAAATTACACTTAAAGTATTTCCGAACATTAAAGGCACGGATTGAATACAGGCAATAAAATCGTTATACTCGGGGTTATCAAAAACCTTATAAGCCATAGAAATAAAAGAAGCATCAAGCAAAGTATCCTTAAGCTTCTTAATTTCTTTTTCCATTAAAAATTCTTCTTGTCCGTGAAATAGAAAAACCGCCATAATTAATCTTCAATTAATAAGCTTGCCCCGATAACTCCTGCGGTATTCCCAAGTTCCGCATGAACCACCTGAACAGCTCCACCTTGAATGGGCATTGTACGTTTTTTAAGAGTTTCTTTTATAGGAATAAATAATAAATCACCGGCATCCGCTACTCCGCCGCCTATTACAACTTTTTCGGGGTTTAAAAGGTTAACTACACTTGCTAAACCTATTCCTATATAATTACCGATTGTTTCAAAAATTTTCTTAGCCACAACATCACCTTGTTTTGCCGCTTCAGCAACAATATAAGGCGTAATTTCAGGATTGGCAAGTTCTCTGTATTTAGTAGATTTTCCGCCTTTAATATATTCTTCCGCCATAGCAACAATAGCAGGACCTGAAGCGAAAGCTTCAAGACAGCCTCTATCCCCGCATCCGCAGATGGGCCCATCATCCATTTGGAGTTTAATATGACCTATTTCGCCTGCAGCATTACTTGCACCTCTGACTAATTTTCCGTTTACGATTAACCCGGAACCTATTCCCGTACCAACCGTAATACATACCAGATTTTTAGCGCCTCTGCCTGCACCGTAATTTAATTCGGCTAATGCAGCACATCTGACATCATTATCCACTTTAACGGGAATACCGAATTCTTTAGAAACAATATCCGCTATAGGGATATCAATCCAGCCGGGGATATTAGGAGCAAGTCTTACTATTCCGTTATCGCAGTCAATCTGCCCCGGGAAACCAAAGCCTATTCCTTCTATCATATCTTTTGTATATTTTGATTCTTTTAATAAATTTTGTATTGCTTTTATTATATTTGAAATTGTGTATTCATACCCCATTTCAGCGCGGGTCGGGACTGTATCTGAATATACAATATTTCCCGATTTATCAACTAATGCCACTTTAACATTTGTACCGCCTACATCTACCCCAATTCTGCATTTTTTAGCTATAATGGACATTTTAACTCCTTAAATAATATGTATTACCATAAAAAAATGATAGCATAAAAATGCTATCATCTTATATTTAATTTTAAATTATATAACTTTATCAATTAAACCGTATTCAACAGCTTCCTGCGCAGACATATAGTTATCTCTTTCGGTATCTGCATATATTTTTTCTAACGGCTGGCCCGTATGCTCAGCTAAAAGAGTATTTAATTCTTTTTTCATTCTGAGAATTTCTTTAGCTTCAATTTCAATATCGGTAGCCTGTCCTTGAGCTCCGCCTAAAGGCTGATGTATCATAATTCTTGCACTTGGAAGCGCCATTCTTTTACCTTTTGTACCGCCCGATAATAAGAATGCACCCATTGAAGCCGCTTCACCAAGGCATATTGTACACACGTCTGCTCTTACATGCTTCATTGTGTCATAAATCGCCATGCCTGCCGTTATAACACCACCCGGGGAATTTATATACATCATAATATCTTTTTCGGGATTTTCGCTATCCAATAACAAAAGCTGGGCAACTATTGAATTAGCTAATTCGTCATCAATTTCTTCGCCGAGGAAAATTATTCTTTCTCTCAATAATCTTGAAAAAATATCAAATGATTTTTCACCCTGACTTGATGCTTCAATAACAGTCGGAATATAATTTAAAACAGTTTTTTTATCCATATAAACCTCTTTTTCAATTAATATTATACAAAAATAGAAAATTTATACAATATCTGTTAAAATAACTGATATGTTTATAGATGCTGATATAATTGCATATGATTTTATGACCGATTTTAACGGCCCAAAAAGGCACTATCCTAACCCGTTTTATCCTGCAGGTATATATGAAGAGGATAATCAGGTTTATAAACACGGGCCTGAGTCCAGCAAATATCCGAATTTAACTCTGCCTTGCGCATTATATGATGAATACGGCAATGCGATCGCTGACGGATATTATATGATAGTTCTTTCTGACGATATGAAACACCTTGATTTTTACCAAAGCAACATACTAAAAGCAAGAGTTAAAGTAGTAAAACTTGTTGAAAAAATGTACACTCAACAAGAACTTGACGAAGAATCGGAAATTATAGACAGACTTCAAAAAGCTAAACAAAAAAATAAACTTGAAAAATACCAAAAAGCCGAAGAAGATTTAATCGCTTTTAAAGAAAGAGTTCAAGCTAATTCCTCTGCCGAGATAAAAGACAGCGGAAAAGGGTATTATATTCTTACATACGATTGCAACGGAAAACACGCAACGGGAATAATTCAAAAATAATAATGTAATTTTAAATTAAAAATGTTATTATTAATAAAAAGGAATTATAAATGTATAAACCGACAAGAAATATATTTACAATAAAGACATCGCCTTATAATGACAATGAAAAACTTGAAAATTTATTAAATGACATGTCAAAAGACGGCTGGGATATATACGCAATCCAAGAACTTGAAACAGAAGATGAAGAAGTTGTTTATAACTGCATCTTTATAAAAGAAGCAGAAAATGATGACTTAATAAATGATAATTCCGACCTGTTAAACTTTAAATCCAAAATAGAGCGGATAATTAACCCTGAATTAGACCCTTATGAATTATGCCTTGATATACAAAAGAAAATAAAAGAAAAAAGAGAAAAAATCTCGCAGGTAAAATCTTTAATAGATGATACATCAGAAGATTCAAGAGCAATATTAAATGAAGAGATTTCTAAACATATAAATGAACTGGAAGATTTAAAAAAGAAGCTGTCAAAGGTAATATCACCCGACGTAATGGAGCAGAAGCTCGGCGAGCAAAAATTAACCCTTGCAATCTCGGAAGAGTTAATGGATATATTAGACAACGAAAACGAATATAATATACTGTCGCAAATAGTATTAATCAGACAGAATTTAACGGAATCTTTAGGATATATAATTCCGAAAATCAATATAGAAATAGATGACAGTCTCGAAGAAAATGAGTTTGCCGTAAAAGTTAGGGGAATCCCCGTTATAAAAACTCATGCATACTGCGGATACACAATGTTCTTTAAAAATGAACTTCAAATAGATGAAATCCCGGAGGATTCCTACAAAGACAGGGACTATATTACAGAACACGAAACAATTTGGATAAATGAAGAAAAATCAAAAGATTTCTGGGCAAAAGGACTTGATGCGGTCGATTTTATTGCCAGCCTTATTGAATATACCGTAATTAAATATATTGATGATATATTTGATTACTCTGACATTAACAGATACATTGAAATTGTAAGCAATCAAAATTTATATTTAATTGAAAATATAATCCCTGATTACCTTTCCGTTGCAGAGTTAAAATATATTCTAACAAATCTGATAAAAGAAAAAGTTTCCATAAAAGATATTGTATATATCTTTGAAAAAATAAATGACTTTGCAGATGAAACAAATAAAGAGGAATTACTTGAAAGAATAAGAATTTCTCTTGCAAGGCAGATAAGTAATTCTTTAATAGCAAAAGAAGATAAAACAATAAATGCTTTTGAGCTTTCAGCGGAAAGTATTAAAACCTTTCTGGGCGGAAAAGAAAATGACGAAGTAATAAGAATTGAAAGTAATAAAATAGAAAATATAATAAAAACATTAAAAGAAAAAATTGAACAATACTGTCCTGATTCAAAAGAAATAGTAGTAATCGCCCCAATGAAGTTAAGGCACATTATTTATCTGGTATTTTCTCAAATGATACCTAATATTAGAGTAATAGCAAGAGAAGAGTTATTATTTGAATATTCTTTAAATATTGTCGCAACTATATAAATTAAACATTATATGCATTTCTTGCCATACAATTATTCAAATTACGTTTTAAATTAGACAGCCTAACGTTCATTTGATTTTTTAAATTCTGACTTCTTATTGCATCTGAAATTATGTTAAATTCCATATCCGATAAAGAATTATGCCTAGCCGTAGCAGGAACATCAGAATTATATTCTGCTGTTAATTTTCGTTCGGATTGCCCCATTCCGAAACTGATAGGTGATATTTTCATATTTTTTCCTTGTACTCCTTTGTATTATATAACAATACAAAAGATTTTTGTTACTGTTTTTTCTTAATTTTATAAAAACAATAATTTTAAAGAAAATGCCAAGGAAAAAATATTTAATTACAAAACTTAATATTAATTTAATTTCGGTGCATCAATTACAAAAGTGACAGGGCCGTCATTAATTAGACTTACTGACATATGTGCACCAAAAACTCCTGTTTTAACAGGAATATTTTGTTCTTTAAATTTAGAAATAAAATATTCATAAAGTTCATTAGCTTTCCCTGGTGCCATAGCATTATCAAAACTCGGTCTTGTTCCTTTTTTTACGTCTCCCGCCAGAGTAAACTGCGAAACAATTAATATTTCACCATCTATATCTTTAATTGATAAATTCATTTTTTCGTTTTCATCAGAAAAACACCTTAAAACTGCGATTTTGGCAGAAAGCCAATCCGCTTGAGCTTTAGTATCTCCTTTTTCTGCCCCGAAGAGCAAGAGAAAACCTTTTTCAATAGAACTATAAAGTTCATTATCAATAGTAACGGAAGCTTTTTCAACCCTTTGAAGAACAACACGCATTAATTTTTTACCGCAATTACTTCTATCTCGACAAGAGCATTTTTAGGTAAGGTCTTAACCGCAACGCAAGAGCGGGCAGGCTTTGAAATAAATGCTTTTTCGTATAGATTGTTAAAAGTCGTAAAATCATTCATATCCGCAAGGAAACAGGTTGTTTTAACAACATCGGAATAGCTGAACCCTATAGAGGCGAGAAGCCCTTCTATATTTTTAAGAATTAAATTTGTCTGTTCTTCAATTCCGCCTTCAATAAAGGTGTTAGTAGCAGGGTTAATGGCAATCTGCCCCGAGCAATAAAGAGTATTACCTGATAATATTGCCTGCGAGTATGGCCCAATTGCTTTTGGTGCTTTATCTGTTGATATTACTTTATTCATTGTCAAGTCCGTCCAATTTGTTTTGAATAGCATTTTCTGCATTATCTATAATGGCATCTTCAGGTGCTTTACCGTCATCCGTATCAGTTACAACTATTTTATTTACTGCCATAACGGAATCATTATCCATCAGATTTTGAATTCTTACACCCGTTGCAGGTCTGCCCTGACGAGAGATATCGCCGGCTTTAATCCTTGAAACTATACCGTTTTGAGTTACCACCATAATTTCATCAGATTCTTCTACAACCGTTAATGCAACAAGTCTTGAGGAAGCAGATTTAAATTTAGTAGCGATTAAACCTATTCCGCCTCTGTTTTGCGCTCTAAATTCCGATAACTTAGACCGTTTACCGAACCCATCCGAGGTTACAACAAGTAAATCGGCATCAAAGTTTTTAGGAATAATATCACAGCCAATAATAGTATCACCCGTTCTTAATTTCATTGAGTTTACACCTCTTGCGCTTCTGCCTAAAGGTCTTAAATCCTCAATAGCAAACCTTATTGCCATACCACAGCTTGTTGCTATAAATACTTCATCTGAATTATTTGCCTGTTTAACCCAATTTAAGGTATCGCCTTCTTCAAGTCCGATTGCAATTATTCCGTTCTTTCTTATGTTTGCGAAGTTATCAAGCCCTATTCGTTTTATGTAACCTTTCTTTGTAAGCATAATCAAATTGGAATTCGGATCAAAGTTTGAAACAGGAACAACAGCTGTTATTTGTTCATCCTGTTCAAGCGGAAGAACATTTATTATCGGCAAGCCTTTTGCCTGTCTTGAGCCTTCGGGGAAGTCATATACATTTAAGCTGTAGACTATTCCCTTGCTTGAGAAGAATAATACTTTATCATGCATCATTGCAGTAAAGAAATGTCCTACATCATCATCTTCTTTAGTCTTTATTCCGCCTTTGCCACGGGTAGCTCTATTTTGTCTTTCAAATACATCAAGCGAAATCCTCTTTATATATCCTTGACGTGTAATAAATACAGCCATAGGAACATTCGGAGTTAAATCTTCTATAGTCATTTCATCAACTTCAGGCAGAATTTGAGTTTTTCTTTCGTCGCCGTATTTTTCTTTATCCTCTTTTAATTCTGTTTTAATTAATGCCAGAACCTTATTTCTGTCGGCAAGTAATTCTTCGTATTCTCTTATTTTCTGCTGTAGTTCTTCAAATTCCGCTTTAATTTTATCTTGTTCCAAGCCTGTTAATCTTCTTAACTGCATTTCAAGAATTGCATTAGCCTGATCAACATCCAAACCAAATTTAGACATTAAACCTAATCTTGCATCATCAGCGGTTTTTGACTTTTTAATAAGTTCAATTACATCATCAAGACTTGCTAAAGCAATTAATAAACCCTCCAAGATATGCGCTCTCATCTTAGCTTTTTTAAGGAAGAAAAGAGTTCTTCTTGTTATAATTTCAACCCTGTGTTCAATAAATTCATTTAACACTTCAAGCAGGTTCATTAATCTCGGCTGCTGACCAACTAAAGCCAGCATATTAACACCAAATGTAGCCGTTAATTGAGTGTATTTATATAAGTTATTTCTGACAACATCAGGCTTTGCATCACGTTTTAATTCAATGACAATACGCATGCCCTCACGGTCGGATTCATCACGAATATCGGATATTCCGTCTATTCTTTTATCCCTTACGAGTTCCGCAATCTTAGAAATAAGAACAGCTTTATTAACCTGATAAGGTATTTCCGTAACAACAATGGCTGTTTTAGTTTGTCTGCCTGCGCCTGTTATTTCTTCAAAAGAAGATATAGCAGACATTTTTATAGAGCCTCTGCCTGTTTCATAAGCTTTTCTTATTTCGGATAAACCTATAATGCTTGCACCTGTAGGGAAGTCAGGACCTTTGATATATTGCATAAGTTCATCCGTTGTAAGGTTTGGATTATCAATTAAAGCAATAGTACCGTCTACGACTTCACATAAATTATGAGGCGGAACATTAGTTGCCATACCTACTGCAATACCTGATACTCCGTTTAATAAAAGCATAGGAAGTCTTACGGGGAGAACAGAGGGTTCTTCCAGTGATCCATCAAAGTTTGGAACGAAATCTACCGTTTCACAGTCAATATCTGCAAGCATAGAGGTTGTAATTTTATGCATTCTGGCTTCTGTATACCTCATAGCGGCAGCCCCGTCACCATCGACCGAACCGAAGTTCCCATGCCCGTCAACGGTTAAATAACGGGTAGAAAAGTCTTGTGCCATACGAACCAAAGCTTCATAAACGGCAGTATCGCCGTGGGGGTGGTATTTACCTAAAACCTCACCGACTATTCTGGCACATTTCTTAAACGGTTTATCGGGCGCCATACCAAGTTCGTTCATAGCGAACAAAATACGTCTATGAACGGGCTTTAACCCGTCACGAACATCAGGCAAAGCTCTGCCTATAATAACCGACATTGCGTAGTCTATATAACATTGTTTCATCTGTTCTCTGATATTAACGGGAACTATTTTCCCGTCTTCAAATATATTCTGCTGTGCCAAAATCTATCCCCTTAATATATAATTAATATCCTATGATACTTATATTGTAACACAAACAAGCTTTTGAGCAAATTATTTAATTTTTTTGTTTTTAAAAATTTTCAAAAATTTACTTAAAAATGACAATAAAATGTAATTAGTTTTGATTAATTTACAATTATTTACATATACCTGAAATCATGTATTCATCATGATTTCAGCTGTATTTGAAATTGAGTAAAATAATATTTTTATTCGATACATCTTGAAAAGTTTTAAAAAAGATTTATACTGAAAATATAAAGAAACAACAAGTTAGATAAACTATTAATAATAAAATGGGGATTAGGTAAGATTATTATTAGTTAATTCGCTGTAGAAAAATAAATTAAGGAAGGGAATTGGTTATGGCTGTTTGGAATGAGGCAGAAAATCCTGCGGATTTTGCGTAGAGTGGAGCGGAGCGAAACTTGAAAAAGTGAATGCCCGAAATGAGCAGACACGGCAGTGTGGCGAATGACAGGGCAGAGAGTAAGCAAAATCCAAGACAGTGATGAGGAGGGAAAATTTACTTATAAAAACAGAGGCGGAAACTCTATACATAATGATTATAATGAAAAAGATAATACAGATCAAGTTTTGTTTAAAGATCAAGTTGAATTTGATGAATATCTAAAATCTGATAAAGAAAAAATAACAAATAATTTCGATTTTAACTCTGATTCTTTAAATACCGTAGATAAAATAAATTTTGTACGGGAAATATTAGAAGAAAAAATAGAAGAATATGAAAAACAATTAGTGAACAAAGTGGCAAACGGAGTAGAACAATTACCCACATTTGTTAAAATACCTATTTATGAACAAGCTATTGAGTTGATTAATAACAAATCTATTTATAAAACTTTAAAAAAATCACAGGGAACTGAGGCAACAGAAAATTTATTAATGTCAAAAAAAGATTCGTATTTGAATACAGATTATGCAAAAGAACATTTGATATACAACAATTACACCGAATTGGATAATGATTTTAAAGATTATTTCAAAGAGAAAATAAAAACTCAAATCGGAGAAGATAAATTAAATTCAACAAAAGGAATATTTATTAATTCGGAACATCTTTCATCAAAAGATTTATCCAAAGTAATAGTTCAAAATGAAGATTTCAAAAAATTATTTAATGAAAATAATAATAAAATGCAAAAAGGATTAATTACGGAAGGAAGTATTAATTTTACTGATAAGAATTTTCATAATGCATTAGGAAATGTAGATATAAAAGAAATGAAATATAAGAAAAACGGGGATTTGGAATTATATGTAACAGATGTTTATGATTTTAATAAGAATGATAATAATCCAATGGTAAAAGCAGGGCGAAGATTACAAGACAGAGGAGAGATTAAACCTTATTTTATTATTTATCATGTTATAATACCTAAAAATGAAATAAGAGAAATAAGAAAATGTTCAGAAAAAATGTAATAATCTATTTTATAATTGCAATAATTATTTTTTTAGAATTATGTTTACTAAATATATTAACTAAAATTGATGAAAAATTAAGTTTTAGAGATTTTTTAAAACTAAATATTCCGTTTTTTTTATCTTTTATAATGAATGTAGTTTCAATAAAATTCAACAACAGCCAATTTGTTATTATGCTTAAGATATTAATAAATATCTTTAATGTGATTTTTTTGATATATTATCAATTCATTATATTTTTATGTTTTTTTATATTTTTTGATGGATTAAAAATGTAATTAGGCAAAGATTACAAGACAGAGGAGAGATTAAACCTTATTTTATTATTTATCATGTTATAATACCTAAAAATGAAATAAGGGAAATAAGAAAATGTTCAGAAAAAATGTAATAATCTATTTTATAATTGCAATAATTATATACATACAACTTTTATTGTTTTAATTGGATTCTAAATCCTATAGAAACATGGAAAATAAATTGGGATTTTTATTATTTCTTAAAATTAAATATTCCGACTATAAGCACGATAATAATAAATATAATTGAGGGTAAACTACTAAATAATGAAAATTATAGAATAATTGATAAAATCAAGTTTATCAAAGATATACTTTGTATAGTTTTTCTCATAATTGAAGAAACAATAGTATTTTATTGGCTGGTAATTTCTATTTTTCTTGTATACCCAACTTTACCTACAACATTAAATGTAATAAGGAATATAAGATAAATAACCTATAAATTAATATATAAATAAGAGCATAAAATATAGTTCTTGGCAATACAGAAATATTTAACAGTTGGTTAATATCCGTTTGAATTACAATAAATTGTAAATTAATATTATTTTATTACAATAGTTTGAATGCAATTAAAATTATAATAATAACAAAAGGTAAGAACAGGGCGAAAATTACAGGACAAGAGAGATATATTATTGTTCTACAATATAATGTAAATATAAATTAATTAACTTACAATTATTTGTATATAACTAAAAGTGTGATATGTATACTTTCGGCATAGAAATAAATCTAATATTTTATATTAACATTAAGATTAGGATACGGCATTATTAACCATAGCGGGAAAAGCAGATATGATGTTATTATCCAAGGGAGCGCATGCATTGTTTCACGGCGGTTTTCTCGTGATATATCATTGTTCATTGTTATTCCCACCTGTGTTTTCATATTATCAAGTTCATTATTTTCGGAATACTTTATGTATTCAAAGGGAACGATAATTTCATTATTTTCATTAATAACACCATACTTTTTTCCTTTTCTTGCAATAAAAATATTATTTTCAGATGATTGAGAAACATATTCCATTACAAGTTTTTCGTTTTCTGATATTTTTTCATTTACATTTATATTTTGCGTAAAAATTTCATCATAAATAAAAGGAATTTTTACATTGCCTTCTTGGTCTATCATTCCCCATTTTTCCGTTTTTTTCGCTATAATTTTATTCGGTGATTGAAAAGACAATTTAAGCCCCGTTAATTTATTAATAAATATATCAGTTCCGTTTAATTGAAAATCGTCATAGATCCCGTTTATTCTAAACATTTTATCTTCATCAAAAAAGTAAAGTTTCTGCCCGGTTTTTAAAATACCTTTCAATGGATACCCTTTTAATTCAAAACCCGTATTATTATTTATAAAATTATATAATTCACCTATATTTGAGATATCAGGCATAATAACAGGAGTGTTTTTTCGGGGACTAAAAGTATAATCATTACAATCTACCGTTATATTTTTATATGTAACATAAAGATTATTGTTTTTAACTTCAATATTTTCATCTATAAACGCAGAAGGCATATAGACATAACCTTTTTTAAACGCAAAAGGATTTTCGTTAAATAAAGCCTGCGCCGACTTATAAATATATTCGCCTTTTGTTTTATTTAAAGGATACTCGACATACAAAATTATTTTATCCAATGGCGCAAAAGATACATTTAAAATCTTTGAAGCAAGCGAGTTTTCATCAGGGAATTCAACTTTTTTAAAAACAGGTTTTGCAATATGAATAATATTTCCGTCAACGTAAATTATTCCGTATTTATCACCTTGCTTATACCTTATAACCCCATTATCGGGGTAATTTTCAAATTTCATATTCTGCAATTTATTATTTTGAGAATAATATGTTCTCATAAAATTATCATACAAGCCGTCAGGACTGTATAAAGAAATAAAAGCAGTATTTTCGCCCGCATAAGCAATTTTTTTATCGGATTTAATTTTTCTTACCCGCTCATATTTATAAGGCAGAATTTTTTTGACCTCATCTTTTTCTTTGGAAGCAAAAGCAAAAGGCGAAAATATAATTAAACACATTAAAAATATACAAAACTTCTTCATAAAAAAAGTATAACCAATTCTCAAAAAATAGTCATTTTAAATTTTTTGTTTTATAATATAATCTGGTGTCACACTTTACCCCGACTCATCGTCGCTGTATGAGTGCTCAGACTCCACTGCGTTACGCATACAAGCTCGCAAAGTTCATTCTTCGCTTGCTCGTTTTGTAACCTTTTCAATATGCTACTCTCAAAATTTTACTCTCACCACTTCGTGGCTTATCGTAAAATTTTGTTCGGACACTTTCGCATAGCAGTGAGAGAAAATACATGTTAAAAACATTAACT
>CANQAL010000013.1 GCA_947589255.1 Candidatus Gastranaerophilales bacterium
ACTACTTTTGTCTATCAGGGGTCTTGTTTTTGTGACTATTCATGTGTGTACGCAATTGGTCCGGTATATGTTTGCCCCGGCGATGGCGGCGCGAAATAAAGCCTTACTATTTTAATTAAAAATTAACAAGTTTGCAGATTTGTATTAAAATAATCTGTACTTTTTTAAACAGTTATAAGTATAAATTTTTAACTGCATTTATTAAAGCATATTAAATAAATTGCTATAGTATGAGGTATAACCGGTATAGATAACATAGAACACAACACATCCAACAATTACCATCATAAGAGGTTCTATTGTTTTTAACAGGACTTTAAGTTCTAAATCCATTTCTTTTTCGTAATTTTTTGAAACGATCATAAACATTTTATCAAGTTCGCCTGATTGTTCTCCTGATGATATTTGAGAAATTGCATAAGAAGAAAACACCTGTGCGACATTAAAAGCAGTAGTTATCTCACATCCTGTCGTAATCATATTTATTGATTTATTTAATTTATGTTTAATATCAGAAACAGTAATAACAGAATTTGCAAGTTCAAAAGTTTGTACGGGCGGAATCCCCGCTTCATATGCCAAAGAAGAAATTGCAAAGAAATTAGCAAACCCGTAATTTTTTACAATTTTAGAAATAATAAATAATTTAGAAAACCTGCTTTTTATAGTGTTCAACAATTTCTTATTTTTCGAAACACAAAAAACACAAATACCTGCTATTACAAAAAACAAAGCAATCTTAATAACAACAGATACAAGCATTCCCATAATTTGAGTTTGTGTCGGATATTCATCCCACATTGCAAAAACCTTTAAAACAAACAATTTAAAGAATAAAAATACTGCAATCGCCATACAAAATAATATAAAAGGATAAGTTATCGCAGAAACAATATTCCTTTTAATTTCTTGCTCTCTTTGTATGTTTTTAATTATATTTGTTAAGATATGCTCAAGTTTTCCCGATTTTTCACCTGCCGTTAATAATTTTGTATAAACTGTACCAAGGGCATTAGAATAATTAGAAAAAGCAATTTCTAAAGAATTACCCCGCTCTATACTTTTTATTACTTTAGAGCATAACCACCTTATATTAAAATTTTTGGAGGAAGAATAAACAGATTGAAAAATCTGAAGAACAGAAAGCCCGGATTTGTACATAACATAAAAAGAATTAAAAAATTCCAGTTTTTCCTGAACGGAAAAAACCGTTTGAGCAGCTGCTTTATTGTCTGCAAAATTATAATTCGCGGAAGAAGCCGTTTGTTCTCTAATTTCAAGAACAATAAGCCCGAGTTTTTGAATTTTGTCTGAAGCCGATGAAATATTAAAAGCTTTTACGGAGCCTTCAATTATTTTACCTTGTATATCTTTTGCCTTATAAAAAAACTTACTCATAGAACAATTATATATTATTATTCACTTTAAAGAAAAGAGTTTTTAATATTTTTTTTGTGCTAGTATAGAATTTATGAAAAGCTATATTTTACCTTTAATATTAACCCTTTTTGCGGGGATGTCGACACTTTTAGGCGGGTTTATAACCTTTTTTATAAAAAGAAACAACCTAAAAGCATTGTCTGTCGGGCTTGGTTTTTCTGCAGGGGTAATGGTATATATCAGTTTAAGCGAACTTATGACCGAAGCGCCTAAAATGCTTGAACAGTATTACAGCCTTGTTGCATCAAAAGGTTTAGCCTTCGGCGGGTTTTTCTTCGGTATTATAATTGCAATAATAATAGACTACTTTATCCCTGACCACATAGAATCAGACTTTTTAAGCAATTCAAAAAGAAGTCATCAACGGCATAAAATAAGAAGAGCAGGATTGATAACCGCAATAGCGGTCACTTTGCACAATTTCCCCGAAGGTATGGCAACATTTTTGGTATCTACGCAGGATATAATGCTCGGAATACCCGTTGCTATAGCAATAGCAATACATAATATACCTGAAGGTATAGCAATAGCCCTGCCGATATTTCATGCAACAGGGAAAAAAAGGCTGGCGATATTATATTCGTTTGTTTCGGGGATATCTGAACCCGTTGGCGGTTTAATCGGAGTATTATTATTAAAAACCTTCATGCCTGCTCAGTCCATAGGTATTATGACAGCCTCTGTTGCAGGGATTATGGTATATTTATCTTTTGATACTTTGTTACCCTTATCAAGAGAGTACGGCGAAAATCACCATGTAATTATCGGGATTATTTCGGGAATGCTCATTATGAGCCTCGGATTAATCTTCTTATAAGGAAAATTCCATAATATAATCATCCATAACAAACCCTTGCCCGATATCGGTTACAACAGAATTAATCGTTTTAAATCCCCATTTTTTGTATGCGGAAATTGTATTGGTATTATGTTTATTTACCGTTAAATAAATTGATTTTTTATTTAATTCCTTTGCGATTTCGCATATTTTAGCAAAAGCATTTGCGCCTATCCCCATATGGCGAAATTCTTTTTTTACATACAATTTAGATAAAAATAATTTTTCTTTTTCGGGATGAATACCGAAATAACCGCAAACTTCAGAGTTTTCCTCAATAATATTATAAATATAACCTTCACTGTTTATTTGATTTTTAATTGCCCTATAAGATTGAAATTTATTAACCATATAATCTATTTGTGCATCAGAAAGAAGTACGGGCCAGTATTCATGCCAGATTTTACAAGCTAAATCCGCTAATAATTTAATCTCTTCATCGGTTTTAATATTAATAAAATTCATAAGATTATTATACAGGCAGATAAGCAGAATATACAAGACTTGCAAAATCTTCAAAATAACTTATTTGAGTAGCACTGCCTGTCGGTATATAAACTTTAAACTGGTTAGAGGGCGGTATCTCAAGCGCATTTGCAATAGCTGATTGAATAACTTCGCCATGGGTTACAATTATAATTCTTTTATTCAAATTATTTTCAATAATTTTTCGGATAGCTGTTTTTACTCTTTCATTAAGCTGAATTGTTGTTTCACCGCCTTCAGGCCAGTAATTTTCAGGATTCTTATGGTATTCTTCAAGCATATGAGGATATTTTTTTTCAATTTCGTCAAACGAAAGCCCGCTCCATACACCTGATTTTCTGCTTTGAAGGTCGGATATAATTTCAAAATCGTGATTACAAATCTTAGAGAGTATTTCTGCGCTTTGAACTGTTCTTAAGGCAGAGGATGCAAATATTTTATCGGTTTTTAATCCTTTAGCTTTAACCCATTCGGCAATTCTTGTCATTTCATACTTACCCAGTGCATTAATAGCAGGGTATGTTTCATCGTCGAACAGCCTGTTTACTTCCGTATTAATCGTTGCACCGTGTCTTATAAAAGTTATCTTACATTTTCTTTTTAAAAACATATAAATCCTTTTTCAATTATACTAATATTATTCCTTAAAATGAAGATTTATAAACAGTTAAATAATAGTAATATATTAGCACTCGGGGAATATTTGTAGTACAATATAATAGATGAGTAGAGTTGGGGAAAAAGCATGACAACACAAACTGATAATTATAACGCAAGTAATATAAGAGTATTAGAAGGATTAGAAGCAGTAAGATTAAGACCGGGTATGTATATCGGTTCAACAAGCCAAAGAGGGCTTCATCACTGCGTATATGAAATTGTAGATAATTCTATTGATGAATCACTTGCAGGATACTGCAAACACATCAAAGTAACAATAAATAAAGATGAAAGTGTAACCGTAGAAGATGACGGAAGAGGAATCCCGGTTGATATAAAACCCGAAAGCGGGAAATCCGCATTGGAAATCGTACACACGGTACTTCATGCCGGCGGTAAGTTCGGCGACGGCGGATATAAAGTATCAGGCGGACTGCACGGTGTAGGCGCTTCGGTTGTAAATGCGCTGTCAGAGAAAATGGTTGTAGAAGTTTCAAGGGACGGATTTGTTCATCGTCAGGAATATATGAGAGGCGAACCCACAGGCCCCGTTGAAAAGATACGAGAAACAGAAAAAACAGGTACAAAATCAACATTCTGGCCCGATCCTGAAATATTTAAAGAAACAACCGTTATGGATAGAGAAGTTATTTCAACAAGATTAAGAGAAATGGCTTTCTTAAACAAAGGATTAAGAATAACCTTTACGGACTCAAAAACGGAACAAACCGAAGAATTTCACTATGAAGGCGGTATCGGAAGTTATGTTGAATTTTTAAACAAAAATAAAAATGTAATGTTTGAAAAACCCGTTTATATGGATAAAACGGTTGACGGGATTGCGGTTGAAATCGCACTTCAATATACGGATGCATATAATGAATCTGTTTTAAGTTTTGCAAATAACATTAACACCCATCAGGGCGGAACTCACTTAACGGGGTTCAGAAACGCAATAACCCGTGTATTAAATGATTATGCAAGAAAAAATAATTTATTAAAAGACTCAGACCCTAATGTAACTGGTGATGATGTTCGTGAAGGGTTAACTGCTATTGTCAGTGTTAAATTGAGCGAACCTCAATTTGAGGGACAGACAAAAGAAAAACTCGGCAATACTGAAGCTCAAAGCGCCGTTAATGATGTTGTAAGAGAAAAATTCCAAGAATGGCTGGAGTTTAACCCTAAATCAGCAAAATTAATAATAGAAAAAATACTTCAGGCTCAAAGAGCAAGAGAAGCGGCAAGAAAAGCAAGAGATTTAACAAGAAGAAAATCTGCGCTTGAAAATTCAACTCTGCCGGGGAAACTTGCCGACTGCTCTAATAGAGAACCCGAAAAATGCGAATTATACATAGTAGAGGGTGACTCTGCAGGCGGCAGTGCTAAACAGGGCAGAAACAGAATGTTTCAGGCAATCCTGCCTTTAAGAGGTAAAATTCTTAACGTTGAAAGAGCAAGACTAGACAAAATTTACGGAAATAATGAAATTCAATCATTAATTCAAGCAATAGGAATTAACATAAGCAAGAATGAAGATGATGTTAACATAGAAAAACTCCGCTACCATAAAATTATATTTATGACCGATGCTGATGTAGACGGAGCGCATATCAGAACACTGTTATTAACCTTCTTCTTCAGATACGCAAAGCCCTTAATAGATAACGGATATATATATATTGCTCAGCCTCCTTTATATAAGCTTACCATCGGAAAGAATTCAGAATACTTATATGACGACAGAGCTTTAGATAAAACTCTTCGTGAAAGAGGCACAATAGGGCTTACCCTTTGCGACAATAAAAAAGATAAAGTATGCGCTAATGAAGAACTCGTTACTTTAATAGGCAATATGTCAGGCTACTACAATTCATTTAACAGCCCGATTATAAATGCAGTGCCATCAGTTGTAATAAGAGGTCTTGTCAGAGCAGAAATAACTCCCGAGGATTTTGATAACCCGGGCAGAATGGAAGAAATAATAGCATACTTACAGCACTATATTAAAGACCATGCGGAAAACTACGGCATAACAGAAGCTAAAAATTATTCAGTATCACTGAAACAAAACCCCGAAACAGGTAAATATTCAATTAAAGCAGAACTCGGAGAAGGCATTGAACCTGTTTCAATAACTCAAAACTTTATTAAATCAAATGAATTTAACCGAATTAAATCAACTTATCCTTTAATAAGACAATTTTTGTTTGAAGAAGAAAAATCTTTAAATCTCAATACGGGAACGGAAGATTTAACAATCACTTCATTTACCGAGCTTCAAAGAATAATTGAAGAAAGAGGTAAAAAAGGTGTAGGTATTCAAAGATTTAAAGGGCTCGGCGAAATGATGCCCCAGCAGTTATGGGAAACAACAATGGATCCTGCAAACAGAACATTATTAAAAGTAACCATAGAAGATGCAATGATGGCAGACCAGTTATTTGATGTTCTAATGGGAGATAACGTAGAACCCAGAAGAGAATTCATTGAAACTAATGCCGTTTATGCTACTAATATTGATACATAATTCCAAATAACGGAGTTAAAAAGTGGATTTTATAATAAAACTGCTTAAGCTTAAAATAACAAAAGTATTTATGTGCCTTATAATGATTGCATTTATAGCATCTTTATACTTTTGCCGTGATTGGTATTTCAGGCAGTATCATAAATGTATCGGATTTTATTATGTTCATAAAGGCGATAAAGCATATAAAAATAAGAAATATCAACGGGCAATAGATTATTATAAAATCGCACTGCGCAATTACCCTGGGCACTCAAGGGCGAGCTGTAACCTCGGCAATATTTATGTAAGTTTTGAAAACTACTATGAAGCAGTAAATGCCTATGAACAAGCGCTTAAGTACAGCCCTAACTTTATGGTTTGCCGAATGGATTTAGGCATAATACTTTCAGAAAAAATGGCGAACTACGATAAAGCCATTCAGGAATACGGCAGAGTTATTAACTCAAAACCGTTTGAAATAAGCATACCGTTTGTATTTAACAATAAAAAATCAATAAATGAAAATAAAGGAATAGCCTATTATAATATGGGGCTGGCTTATAGAGGTAAAGCAGTTTATATGGGCGATAAAACCACTACTGCCGTAAAGTACCTCAAAAAAGCAAAAGAAGCCTATACAAAAGCTAATGAATACCTAAAAGATAATTATGATAATAATTACAATCTTGCACTAACAAATCATCTTTTAGGCGACTATAAAAGTGCGGGCAGAGATTACTGCCGTGCAATAAATATAAAACCCGACAGTTTTGAAGCACATTACAATTTTGCCCTGCTTTTAAGAGAAATGAACTACAACAAAGAAGCTCTCGCAGAATTTGAAAAAACAACTATGCTTCTTGATTACTACGGGAACGATGATAAAAATAAATATGTTTACGGCATTATTACCGAAATTAAACGAAGAATAATAAATGAAGGCGATTATGATTACTTAAAAGATAAAGTTGATTTAACAGCTCTGCCTCAAAATGAAATAGTTTATTCTAACGGGAAAATAAGCGCCTCAAAACAAAAAGAATTTAATATGAATAAACTTTTAAAATGTACATACGAAAAGCAATTTGAAGAAATATAAATATGAATAATTATAAAATTGAATTATTGAATGAATTATCAAATATATTATCAGCTAAGATGTCACCATTAAGAACCATGCCTGCTGTTGAAAAATTATTTAACACTTATTTGGAAACCGAAAAAGTAAATTTCGTTATTTGGGATAATAACAATATGCGATTAAAGGATTTCGTAAAGAATACGGAAATCGGCAATACAGAGGGAAGCTCCAATCAAATAAATTATGCATACACTAACTTTGCTGTAAATAAAGGTGAAAAATTTTATTTTAACGAAAGCGAATTTAATCGGGATATTGACAGTTCCGATATATCAGGGATAACGGAATTAATCGGCGAAAAAAACTATATAATATATCCATTGATATCAAACGGAGAAGTATTCGGATTAATAAACTTTGTAACGGCAAAAAAAGATTTCGATAAAAAATACTTTGAAATAATAAATATATCTTCAATGCTTATTTCAGGCGCAATAATAAATTATATTTTAAATGAACAAATGGAAATAAGCTTAAACTTCTATAAAGCAATGAAAGATATAGCAAAAATAATAGAAAGCCAGTATGAATTATCATATATCATTCCGCTAATCGGCGAAATGATAGACAGATTTATAAGCTCACATTTAATATATATTTTTATATATAAGGATGAAAAATTTGAACTGATATGGCCGAATGCCTGCAAAGATGAAAAAATCCATAAACAATTACAGAAATTAACAAAAAACTCCGAATATATAATTTCAAAAGACAGCAGAATAGGAATATTCCCTATAGAAAATGAAGATAACCTGTTAGGCGCCATAGTAGCATACAGTAATATTGAAAAGCTGTCAGAAAAAAATATAGATTATCTTATTCAATTAACAAGGCAGTCAGGGCTTACAATCCAAAGAGCAAACTCATATGCTGAAGTACTAAAATATGCGACATTAGATGCTCTAACCGGATTAAATAACCGCAGACAGTTTGAAATAAGACTAAAACAGGAAGTATCAAACAGTAAAAGAAACAAAATTCCCCTGTGCTGTATGATGCTTGATGTGGATTACTTTAAGAAAGTAAATGATACGTACGGGCATGCTGCAGGGGACTGTGTATTAAAGAAGGTCTCAGACATAATAAAATCTGAAATAAGAGAATACGATATTGCCTGCAGATACGGCGGGGAAGAATTTTTTATAATACTTCCGCAAACAAATATAAAAGAGGCAAGCTTTGTAGCACAAAGGCTCAGAAAAGTCATTGAAAAAACAAAAATAAATATTGAAGAAGCAAATGTAAATAATATTTCATTTATAAATATAACGGTAAGTATAGGTGTATGCGCATATAATGAAGTAATGGAGCCGTATGAATTAGCTCAAAAAGCAGATAAAGCATTATATAAAGCAAAAGCATCGGGCAGAAACAGAGTAATTATTGTCTAATAATTAACTTTGTTTTATCCTATTAATATAAAGGATTTTTGGGAATAGTTTATATGAAGTATTTAAAACAAATAGGAATAAGCCTTATAATAATAATTCCAACGATACTGGCAATTCTTATATACAATGATAAAATAACAGAGAACTCACCTGTATATTATAAACAGGGAGTAGAGTTTTATAATAACGGCGATTACCAAAACGCATACTACAATTTCGGAAAAATAAAATTTATAAGTCCCCTATATACAACAGCAATATATAAACAGGCAAAATCAGCTCAAAAAGCAGGTGATTTTAATACTGCCGTAATAAAATATAAAACATTCCTAGAAAAAAATCCTAATTCAATATTTGCACAAAATGCCCAATATAACCTTGCAAACTGCTATTATTATTTAAAAGATTTTGAAAACGCAAAAAATTTATTTATAAAGGTTAAAAACAATAGAAATAATGAAATAACAAGTGCAGATTATTTCTTAGGGTTAATAGAAAAAAATACGGATAAAGCGAAATCTGCCAAATATTTAAAAGACTACCTTGAAGCATCAACAGGCAACAGAAATTATGAATTAGCTGCCGCAGATGAATTATCTTCAATGGGACGAGAATTAACTAATGATGAAAAAAAACTTATCGGAATAACATACTATAAAAACAAAAAATACCAAGAGTCACTTAAATATTTTACTACTCTGCCGTTAAATACCTGCTGGGATTATCTTGTATTAGCAAATCACTATGCGGGAAATAAAGTGATTGCCAAGAAATTAATAGAAAACGATATAACAGCATATTCAAATCAAACAGATAAATCTAATTTAAGGCAAATTTATGACATATATACCTCATATATGACGGGAAGTAAAATGAAAAATTGGACTTTAATGTCCAACATTATAAAAAGGCATAAACTTGCGGGAGAAGATTATGTATTATATAAATTAGCAAATATACTGCCTAAAGATAAATCAATTAATTTATATAATGAAATAGCTGCTAAATACCCAACCTCAGAATATGCACCTGAAGCACTATGGGAACTGTTTTGGAATAAATATAAAAATAAAGATTATATTACGGCTCAAGAATTAGCATTAAAACACTTAAAAACATATAATAATGTAAAATCCACAAAGAAAATGATGTTTTGGCTTGGCAAGACATTGCTGAAACAAAATAAACACCAAGAAGCAAATACAATACTTTCAAAGTTAAGTACTAAATATCCCGATGAATATTACGGATTAAGGGCAGAAAATATACTTAATCAAAAAAATAATTTTTGGCAAACAAGTCTAAATTCAAAAATTCCGGTTCAAAAAGAATCATTAGCATTCCCTATTTCATTATCACAATTAAACATTAAGGATGTAAAACTTATAAATACACTGTTTGAAATGGGTGACTATGAATTATGGATGGATGCCGATTATAATAATAAAATAGTAGAAAGCTGGTTTGACGCAAGAAAAGATAAAAAATCTAAATCTATAGTACTTGCCAGAGATGAAATAAATTCAATGGAAGTAAAACCGTCTATTTTAAGCGCCGCTTATAAATTGGCATATCCTTTATACTATATAGATGAAATTAATATTGCTGCTCAAAAACTAAAACTTGATCCTTATTTAATAACAAGCTTAATAAGAGAAGAAAGTTATTTTAACGAACATGCCAAAAGTTCATCAAATGCAATAGGTTTAATGCAACTAATACCCTCAACGGCTAATTATATAACATCTAAACTGTCAATGGATATAAATTCACTTGCAGATTTAGAAAATCCGAGGGTAAACCTCTACATAGGCTGTAATTATTTAAAATATTTGAAAGATAAATTTAATAATGATTTATATGTAATAGCAGCATACAACGGCGGCGAAGGTATGGTTCAAAAATGGATTAATACCTTTAAAACAGATGATTTAGATGAATTTATTGAAAATATACCTTATGATGAAACAAAGCATTATGTAAAAAAAGTTTTCAGAAGTTATCATATGTATAAAAAAATCTATGAATAACTACTTATAAGCAGAATTTAATCTGACTGTTGTTTTAAAATCATTTTTTAACTTGGAAGCTTTTTCAACTAAATTATTCAATCTTAATTCCTTAGCAGTTTCCAAAGCTTTATCATACATTTGTGATGTAATACTCATATTTTCATCAGTAAATGAAGTATTAGCCTTCATAAATTCTTCCATATAATTACCATAAGCCATATAAAGTTCAGCTACCTGATATTTCAATTCAAATTGTTTAGCAAGAGTAACCGCTTTTTCAAAATACATTTTTGCCGCATTAAAATCACCTTTTCTTAAATAAATTTCAGCAATAAGTTTTTGGAAATAAATTATAAAGAAATAATTATTAATTTTTGGACTTTGAGCTATTTCAAGCGACTTATTTGCAGTAGATAAAGCCTTATCATCATCTCCCATATCAATCGTAATTTGAACAATCAACAGCCAGGAAAGCAATGCGCCTATTGCCACTTTTTCTTTAGCGAAATATGTTATTTCTTCATTAAATATTTCAAGTGCCTTTTTTATGTTTCCTTCCTGCTTTAAAACATATCCTAAAATAAGTTTAATAATATTTTTTATAAAATGTTCATTAATATTGTTAGTAAATGTCGCAAGTTCAAATAAATCCGACTTTAACCCGTCATTTTGATTTAAAAGAATTCTGTTAATTACATTAATAATATTCCATTCGGATAAAAGTTCAGATTCCATATTTGAAGATTTTGCATTTGAAGCAATATCGCCTAAAATTTCATTAGATTTATTAACCTGCCCAATAACAGTATTTGCAAAGGCCTCAATTAAATTTATTTGTATTACATAAAAATCAGGATCATAATTATATTTTTCAATAAAAGATCTTAAATCGGCAATAACACTAAACACCTGATTATTTCCTTGAAGTGCATAAGCTTTTGCGAGAACCGATTTTGCACATAACCATCCGTCAACTAAAAGACTTTTATATTTAGAATCAATCTGCCTTGAATATAAATCCAGCTCTATGGAAGGAATAATTTCCTCGTTAACAAGATTAATTATTTGTTCGCTATTACCGATATTAAATAAAGCTTTTAATTTTCTTGTTTTTAACAGTGCAAGTTCCCCGTCAGATATACCTGTTTCACTGCCGCTAACAGCAGCAATAACGGCATCAACAGCTTCGGTAATACCAAAGTAATTTCCTGAGACATAACAACTTTTTATAAAATAACTTGATAAATCGAGAATCTTTTTTAAATTTTCTGATTTTATATGATAATCCAATACATTAGCTAAATAAGATACAGCTTCCTCCGCGGATTTTTCACAAAGCAATTTACCTAAATTTTCATAATAAGTAATTTTAAGTTCTTCAGCATTCTCAAAATTTACTTCTTCCATTATCTTTAAACACTGTTTTAATGATATAACATACAGATTAGTATCACCCAATTTTGCAGATATTTTAGCCGTTTCCTGCCAAATTAAAAATTCATCATTCTTAGATAAAGCCCCTGTACAAGAAATGAGTTTTTGCAAGTTTGTTGATAAAACTAAAGATTTTAAAACATCATATAATTTTTGAGAATTTTCTTTATAAAGTAAATCTGATTTTGCTTCCTGATATATTAATTTCCAAAGCTCAAGGCTCTTAAATTCACATGTATAATCATCAACAAAATCAATATACAGTTCTTCTCTAAGGTAATCAAGAATACTTTGTAATTTATCATCAGGCATGTTAACCGTCGGCGCTAAAACCGCCGGAGCAAATCTTAAACCCATAATGGCAGATATAAACAACACATTTTTAATAACCGGCGACAAAGTATTAAGCCTTAATTTAATTAATTCCGCAAAAGAAACAGGGTCAATCGATGGTTTATTATCACTGTTTACAATAATATCATTATTATTAACAGAAATATATCCGCAATTAAACAATAATGCGACTTCCTGCTCTATTCTGAGAGCATTTCCGTCTGATTTTTCAATTATTTCATCTAAATAATCTTCATCCAAAATATTTGTAATATCAATATGTAAAGACCTTTTAACCGCCTCCAGCATATCTGATTTACCTAATTTATTTATTTCTATGACTTCAAAAATTTCATCTTTGATTTTAGTCATGTCAAAATAACTTTGAACTTGTTTATCTTCTTCATAAGCAATTAATAATTTTAATCTGTTGTTGAAATAACCGTTTTGAAGCATATAAACAATAAAGTCATAGGAAGCCCCGTCCAATAATTCAAAATTATCAATGGTAATTACAAGATTATTGTTTAATGAAAATGATTTAATTACTTTTTCTAAAATAGTAAACATTAACTGCTTATTTTTTGAAATATTTTCAAACTTATCTTTTTGAGAAGGATAAATAATATTTAAAAAAATACTTAGCTCATCATCGTTAAGGAAATTAAATATTTTTGCAAGGGGGCTTTTTTTGAAATCTTTAAAGAAAGCTTCAAAACTGTTTGTATAAGGCGGAAATCCCATTATTCTAAGGAAGGCATCCTGAAAGAAACCGAAACTTGTAATTTGAAGTAAAGGTGTACAACTTCCAAACAAAAATAACCAATTCTTTTTACTCAAGCACTGTTGAGTTTGCCTTAAAACTGCAGTTTTGCCGCAGCCGCTCGGTCCATGGATTGCCAATATATGCTTTGAAATTGATGTAGTAATAGATTTTACCGCTTTTTCAACAGCTTCAGGCTGAACTTCAATTACGGAATAATCTTCATTATTAGTTTCAATTGTACTGTCATCATTTTCATTATCCAAACTTTCTCTTACATCGTAATCCTCAATTTCGTTTAATGGAATAATATCAACATCACTTTCAATTTTATCAATTTCATTTTCAACATTCTCAGCAACATTAGTATTTTCTATGTTTTCTGAAATTTCAGCATTAGATTGAGTTTCAGTGTTATTTTCAACATCGTCAGATTTTATTTCCCGTATAACAGGTTGAACTTGATTATTTTGCTCGGGTTCATCAGTTAATATTTGTTCTAAACCGATTATTGATTCAGAAACCTTTTGTAATTCAGGTTCGGTTTGCAAATTCATTTCAGGGTCAGATTCTGTTTCAAGTAATTCCGATAGAATATTATCTTCTTCATTAGAATTATTATTTGTTTGAACTTCATTTATTTCTGTGGAAAAGGAATTAACAATTACCTGTTCTTCTTTAATTTCTGGCAAAGTTATTTCAAATTTTTCATCTAAAGGTTGTCCGCATTTTCGGCAAGTTTGAGCTGAAGCAATGTTAATCGTGTTACAAGATGAACATTTTTTAAGCAGTTCAGAACCGCAGCCGGAGCAAAACATTGAACCGAAAGCATTTAAAGTATGACACTCCGGACAGAGCATATTAACTTTAATTCCGCAATTACTGCATCTGATAGAATTATCAGCTATTTCGGCTCCACATTTACGACATTTCATAGCGTAACCTAACTTTTACTTTTATCTAAAAAATTACTTATGAGCTTAGATAGCTGCATTAACCTTTTACTAACTTCAGATTGCGACAAATCAAGCCTTTGAGCAATTTCCCGTTGTTTTAAATTTTTAACATATCTTAAATAAAAAATATTAAGATAGTATTCTGCCGGTCGTTCTTTATGAATAACACAAACAGCATCTACTATTCTTTGAAGCCAATCCTTAGTAATAAGAATTTCTTCAACACTTTCCCTGGGATCAGGGAACTCCATAAAAAACTCGTGCCCGATTACTTCATTTCCGGAATGTTGTTCTACAGTCTGCGGATTAGGTTGAATTTCAGAAACAACAACTTCTTTAGTAGGAATAAACCCCTCCGATGTTCTTCTTACCCTTCCCGAATTTTTAAGAACACTAATAATAGAGGTATGAACAACTTTTGAAACATAACTTTCAATCTTAATAATATTAGATGAAGAATTAAAAATCATATAAGATTTTTGAAAAGCTTCACTACAAAAATCTTCCAACAAATCCTCATTGCCAAGATAATTTTTATCATTCTTGACAATTTTTTCTATTAACGATCTTTGTTCCTCAACTAACAGCACAGAATTTATCTCTATTTTGTATATCTATACAACATAATAAAATATAATATCACAAATTACAATTTTATTATAACCTTAAGATAATACTTATCCGATTTTAGCGGACTATTAGTGAGAATTGGGGATTTTTCTCCTTCAAATGTTTCATTAATACTTTGTAACACAATATTATCTATTTGTTCGGAACCGCTTGAATTTTCAATAACATATTTAATTAAATTACCGTCATTATCAATAGCCATTTTAACGGAAATATTCGGATTTTGAGGATTATCCGTAGCATTAAGAATATTTTTTCTGATATTCAGTTTAAGAATATTATCAAGATTTTGTAAATATGCTTTAAATTGATTATCAGTGAACAGTTGAGGAGTGCATAACCAGTTCAAATTTCTTAAAGATAAACTTGTACCCCTGTTGGAAAACGCATTTGTCATGGCCGTATTAACATCTGCAGTATTAGGATTTTGAGGCTGCAATAAGTTATTTTCGGTTAACTGCGGGCCATCTGCGGAATTAGCACTCGGGAGCATAGGCTCTGCAGGTTGTGACTGAGGCGGATTATTTTGTTCCATATTATCAGAATTATTTTGAGGAATATCTATTATTCCGCTATCTTGAGGCTGCTCTGATTGAATATTATCATTATTTTGAACAATTTGAGGCGCTTCATTATCAGAGTTAGAATTTTTGAAAAACAGCATTCCGCCTATAACAGAACTTATTAATATTATCCCGATTATAATTGAAAGTAATCCTAATTTCCTTTTATTTGAAGCCCCGTTATTATCAGACATTTCATAATCATCATTGTATTCTTCATATTCTTCAAATTCTTGTTCTTCATCTTGTTCTTCGTCTTGCTCAATATTTTGATTATTGACTTCTTCTTTCATATATTCCGATTCATCCTCTTCTTTCTCTTGCGGATTTTCATCTTCATATTCAATATACTCTTGATTATCATCATCTTCGGATTTTTCCGAAGTTTCTTCATCCGAGTCGTGATATTCAAGATATTCCGCATTTGTATCTGTATTTTCTAAATTGTCCTCATAATTATCATTATACTTCAGGTCTTGATAATCTTCTTTTTCATCATGGAAATCATTATAAATAATTTCCTGATTGTTATCCTGATGATTATCCGTATTATAATCCTCTACTTCTTGAATTTCATCATAAGAATCATCTTTAGTCGGTTCTTCGATAATTTCAATTTCCGAATTGGTATTATTCTCAATTTCCTCGACTGTATCTTCGCTTTGAACATATTCAATAGTCCGTTGCCCGCCGTTTTTAATATGACTTAAGTCTTCATCAATATTAACTTGAGGATTAAACGTTTCAAATTCTTCATTTAAAATATCATAATCGCTTTCTTCAGCCTCAAAATCATCTTTTTTATCATCTTCAGGCGGGACATTTGTAATATATGAATAAACCGGTTCACCATATTCATCGTAATCAACAATTACTTTTTGAACATCATCTTTTTCGTTATTGGAATTGGAATTTTCAGATTCAACAGACAAATTATCAGATATTATTTGAATATCGGAGGATTTATCTATTTGCAGAGGAGCATCATTTTCCGTCGAATATTCCGTCAAAAGAACATCATCGTCTATAGAAGGTAAATCTATTTTTTCATCATCCGATAATTTCAGTTCCGATAAATTTTCAACATCTGTCTCATCATTTGATAAATTTATATTTTGAGGTTCATCATTACTTTGTAATATAGGATCCGGAGCAGTTTCAACTTTAGGTGTATCATTTTGTTCTTCAACTATTGGTTCTTCCTCATCACTAAAGAGTTCATCTAAAATATCCGAGGTCGTCTGGTCATTTGAATTATCCGGAGCCTGTTCTTCCTGCTGAGTTTCAGAATTTTCAATATCTTCTTCATCATTATCTTTATTTGAAATATCAATTATTTCTTCTTTACCGGCATATTGTTCCTCATCAACAGCCTGAGCTCCAATGATATTAAGTGTTTTATCTTCAAATAAATCAGGATATTTTCCGAGATTACTGTTTACCATTTCAAACCCCGTAAAACAGCAAAACTCCGTTCTGCATTCCGGACATGCAAACAAATGTTTCAGCAGATTTGTTTCTTCATGAATATCAGCACCCTGATCTAAAATACTTAAATACAGGCTCCTGAATTTTTCGTGTTCTGATTCATCAAAATTAATTTCTTTAGGCTTATTTACTTTTAGTAAAAATTCTTCATAAGGAATTAGCGAATCAACAGGAACGTAATAATAATAGTAATCCAGCGGTTGTTTGTCAATGTTATTGGTATCTATAAAACCGATTAATTTAGCACTTGTGATGTCTTTATCAAGTTTAACTACAGCATAAAAATCAGGAACTATATCATTATCAAAATGCCGTTTCGGAATTATTACATTATAACCATCACCTATAATACGAACATCAATATGCCAATTATTAACATAGAAATCAGCCAATTCATATTTTTCATTCAGCATGGCATTTCTAAAAAGTGTCATATTTTTTTGAATTTCATTGTCTGTTTTTTCAAGCGCATCAACTAATGCAAAAAGCCCTACTATGGAAGCATAAGCTCTTTTCCTTTGAAATTCATCATCGATCAAAGAAGAATAAATTTTTGCATATCCCATTGATCTTTCATTTATATTTAATTCCAAAATATTAACTGCCGTCATATACCTCATCTCCTCGAAAAACGTATTTAATCTATTGTCGCCTACAGGCTCAGTCACACTCCGCTTCGCTTTGTAACACCTTCAGCTTATCGTAAAAATTTACTTGGACATTCTATTAATATAGATTACATATATTAAAAAAATATTCCAAAAATGATATAATAATACATGTAAATTTTTTTTAACATATACTTCATTTTAGACAATTTTTGCATTTTAGAGGGTTTAATAATATACAAAGAAATAAAGGAGGTAATTATGATATCACCGGTAAGTTTTTCAGGAGTACAAGGTAGTAATTTCGCAGATTTAGTATCAAAACCGCAGGCATATACAAGAACTCAAACACCTGCAGCAACAGGGTTAAGCCAAGAAAAAGGTAAAAAAGGCGGACTTAAAAAAGCCGGAATTGCCGTAGTCGTAGTTGCAGCAGCATTAGCAGCTTTAGGCTTTGGCGCAAAAAAAGGTATATTTATAAATGACAAAATTAAAAATGAAACAGTAAAAAAAGTATTAAGTTATTTAGATAAAGCAGGTAACAAAATTACAGATTATGCAGTAAAAGCCAAAGATGCTGTTATGTCATTATTCAAAAAGAAATCAGCTGACGTTGCAGAAAAAGGAGCTGAAGTTGCAGAAACAGTTGCAGAAAAAGCAGCAGAAGTTGTTACCGAAACAGTAGTTAAATAAACTAAGAAAAAATATTATAATTATCTCAATAAGAACAAGGGATTTTTTATAAATTCCTTGTTCTTTGTTAAAATATTTTAATAAAATAGTATCATGCTATTGATTTTATTATAAAATATAAATGTAGAAATAAAGTCAGATTTAGGGAGACATTTAATGATTAGACCTGTAGATTCCACTTCACACAAGCCGTCAAGAGTTTTAAAAACCGTTGCAAAAACTGCAGTAGTTGCAGGTGCGGCAACAGGTGCGGTTCTCTACCTTGCAAGCAAAGGGAAATTAAACCAAACTTCAAAAGATACAATGTTAACTTCGCAGGTTAAAGGTTATTTAAATAACTATGCGAAGCAAGTTAAAAAAGGCTTAAACATTGTACATACATTATTTGATAGCGCTCGTATAAAAGTTTTAGACAAATTTAACAAATTAGAAGCTGCAAAATTTACAAACAAATTCAATCCGGAAAATGCAGATGTTTTAGAAAAAACGGCAGAAACTTTTAACAATTTTGTTAAATAATAATTAATTAAATATTTTAAAAGAACCCAAAACGGAAACGAAATCAGCATTTTGCGATAATTCTTCAATGACGTTTCGGGTTCTTTTATCTGATAAAATCCCTTCTAATTCCATAAAAAACAAGTACTCGCCCAACTTCTTTTTAGACGGTCTTGAATCTATATAAGTTAAATTAAAATTATGCTTAGCTATAATTTTAAGGGCTTCACATAATGCGCCCGATTCGTTTTTAGTGGAAAGAACAAATGCGGTTTTTCCGCTTTGAGTATTTATTAATTCATGCCTGCCTAAAAGATAAAATCTTGTTTTATTATCAGGTTCATCATTAAGGTCATTGTCTAAGATATTTAAATTAAATAGTTTTGCGCAAGTTTCATTTGCAATTGCGGCAAGAGTTATATCATTTTCTTCCGATATTTTTTGTGCGGCATAACTTGTTGACGATACTTCTTTTAATTCCGCATCAGGAAAAAGTTTATAAATATGATTAGAACACTGGGCAAGTGCTTGCGGATGAGAAATAATTTTTTTAATTTTTGTTTTATCCGTTCCTTTTGAAAGGAGCATATGCTTAATGGGAAGAGTATATTCCGCAAGTATTTGGATATTTTTATCCCGCCTTTTTAGTAAATTATCAATAGTTTCGCGAACAATTCCTTCAATGGAATTTTCAATCGGAAGAACGCATAAAGAATTAACATCGTTTTCCAAAGCTTCCAATGCATGCCTGATACTTTTACAAGGTATTTTATTTTGTACTTCAATATTTCCCGCAATTAAAAAGTTTTGCATGGCAAAATGCGCATTTGAACCGTCAGGCCCTAAATAGTATATATTTTCAGCTTCTGTATCAGACATTTGCTAAACCTTTTTTTCTTATATAAAATAATTTTACATAAAAAACGTAAAAGAGGTAAATTATGACAGAAATAAAATTCGGCACCGACGGCTGGAGAGCAGTATTAAATAAAGATTTTACGGTTGATAATACAAATAAAGTCATAAATGCCGTTGTATATTATATATACAACCAAACAAAATACGATAAACCTGTTATAATCGGCTATGACCCCAGGAATGAAGCCGATATTTTTGCGGAGTACATAGCTAAAACACTGGCTGATATGGGATTTAATACAATGCTGAGCGATAAAATTATTGCTACACCCGTTTTAGCTTATAATGCCTTAAAAAAAGATGCTTATGCAATAATGTTAACTGCATCACATAACCCGCCCGAGTATCTTGGTATTAAATTTATCCCTCCCTATGGAGGCCCTGCTGATGACAGTATTGTTAAAGAAATAACAACTAATTTAAATAATACATTTATTCAAAAGTCAAACAGCACAACATATAAAAAAGTATCTTTTGAAGAAGACTACATTAATCATATAAAAACTCTGATAGACTTTGAAAAAATAAGGAATTCTAATATTTCGGTCAACTATGACGGGCATCATGGGGCAGGTGCTAAATTATTTAAGTATTTATTGGATTCTAACGGAATAAAAAATAACTCGCAAAATCTTGAAAGAGATATAAATTTCGGCGGACAAATGCCTGACCCTAAAGAAAAATATCTGCCCCAATTAAAATCATTATGCAAAAGTACTGAATTAATAGGCTTAAGTAACGATGGTGACGGCGACAGATTTGGAGTATTCAATGAAAAAGGTGAATTTGTCAGTGCTAACGAAATTATTGCAATGCTTTTAAAACACTTAATCAAAAATAAAAATTATTCGGGCAAACTTGCCAAAACGGTAGGCGCAAGTTCCCTGCTTAATTTCTATGCTCAAAAACAAGGTATTGAAGTTATAGAAACCCCCGTCGGATTTAAGTGGCTCGGGGAAGCCATGAGAAAAAATGATGTAATAATTGCCGGCGAAGAATCGGGCGGGCTCAGTATTAAAGGGCATATTCCCGAAAAAGACGGTATTCTTGCAAATCTCTTAATAATTGAAATGCTTGCTTATTCAAATAAAAAACTTTATGAACTTCAAAGTGAATTACATAAAGAACTCGGAAGAAATTTTATTAACGACAGAATAGATTTAAAAGTTAATTCCTCTGACGAACAGCAAAAAATCATTGATACAGTTAAGTCATATTCTAAAATTGCAGGCAATAAAATCATTGAAAAAAATTCAATGGACGGGCTTAAACTGATTTTAGAAAACGGTAATTGGATACTGATAAGAAAAAGCGGCACAGAGCCGCTCTTAAGAATTTATTTTGAAGTGAACAAAGAGGAAGAATTAAACACCCTTAAAACTGCCGTTAAACAATTGTTTTAAATAAAAAAATGTCATTATAATTACTGATTAATATTTTTCCTTTGGCATAATCCTTTTCAACAGGCTCTTTAGAAAAATATTTATCTATAATTTCCATATATTCCGCAGTTTTTTTATATTCCTCCTGCTCTAAACTTTCAATAGAGCAGGCAAACCCCGTAAAGCAAGATGCATAAGCGCCTGATGAAATAATAATACCCGATATAACAGTTAATAAAAATTTATTCATTTTCCACTCCTTCACAAACTAAAATAGGTCTACAATCTATATTTTGAAGGATAATGTAACGATTTTCATTCTGCTTTATAATAAATTATTTAATTACCCGAAAGTTTAATGTAAAATTATATCAAACGACTGGCAAAAAAAATTTTTTTGAGGAGTTCTGTCAGTATGAATATCCTGTTAGAAAAAGAAACACACAAAACCGAAAAAATAATGAAACCTGATTTTTCAACAAAATCAGGAAGAGAATTTTTAGCAATATATTTGCATTCAAAATTTAAACAAATTCTTGATTATGATAAACACAGTGAAACTCCTATATTTAAGAGTATTCATCCTGATTTTATAAATAAATTTACAAAAAGAATAATAAATAATCCTCAAAAGCATTTTCTGATAGGAATAAGCGGAGAATCCGCAAGCGGGAAAACGACTATTTGCAACACAATTAAGCAGGTTACGGAAAATCTTAACATGCCCGTTGAAATATTAAGTGCGGATAATTATTTTAAAGATATTTCGGGTTTAATTAAAAAGCATGGTTCTTTTGATAAATTGCTTGAAGCTGGTTACGACGTTGACTCCCCCGATAATTTCGATATGGAACAACTTTTTACTGATTTAGATATGCTCTCAAGAGGCATTGATGTTAAAATTCCGCAATATCTTGTAAACGGAACGGGAATAGTAGTACCTAATGCTATACCTAAAAAAGCGGAAAAAATAATTGTTGTTGAAGGTATGGCTACAATGTACGGTAAAGTAGCAGATTTATTTGATGTTAAACTTTATGTGGATATAGACCCCGATATTCAGGAAAAATGGTTTATATATAGAGCGCAGACTTCAAGAAATCAAAATGAAGAAAACGCAAGAAAACAACTGGCTTATGTTAGACAAGCTTCTAAAAAATATATTCTTCCGAAAAAAGATTTTTCGGACATTATTATAAATGGGGCATCCTCGCTTGATTACTTTGCTCAAATTATAAATTATATTTATAAAATTACAAATAATTATTCAACAACATAATAAAAAAGCCTCTAATAAGAGGCTTTTTTTATTATATAAATTTTTATTATACATATGCGCTGATAACTCTTGTTGTACCGTCTTGAAGTCTTTCTCGTCTTGTAATAAGTTCTCTGCCGTTTACCATTTTAGAATCTTCAACCGCATATTTAACGGGGGCAGGTAACATTTTTCTAGAAATAATTTCAACTTCTTCCGGGCATAATTTAGCATTTTCATCTTCTACCGATACAGCGCCGAGTTTTTCTTTATTAGGTAAAAATTTATTTAAAAATAGCTTGCAGGTCATGCAGAATAAAGCCCCAATTCCGGCCATAAGTGCAAGAGAAGGGATATATTTTTTAATATAACCTGTTTTTCCGCCGCAATCTTTAATAACTTCAGCCATGCCTTTAGGATGTTTTACAAGGGCAATTCCCGTTGATGCACCTAATAAAGCAGTTGTAGCTGCAGCTCCTGAGCCTGCCGAGGTTGTATATGAATTTTGTCCGCCTGCAAAATTATGATTTATATTACTTACATTATTTACTCTCATGAATAATTTTTGCCTTTCCAAATTATTTCAATTATACAAAACTCATAAATAAATATTTTGTTATTTCAAATAATTAACTTAACAAATTTTTATATTTTTCCAGAACCTGAAAAGATATTTCTTCAAGATTACTTTTCTCTATATCGTACCAGAATATATCTTTATTAGCATTAAACCAGCTTATTTGCCTTTTTGCATATCTTCTTGTATTTTGTTTAAGCTGATTAACAGCCTCATCTAAACTGCAATCACCGTTTAAATACGGATAAAACTCCTGATATCCGATTGTATTTAAAAGTATATTATTATTTTTATACTTATTAAACAGTGTTAAAGCCTCTTGTAAAAGCCCTTTTTCCATCATTATATCAACTCTTTTATTAATTCTTTCGTATAAAAAATCTCTGTTTAGGGAATTTAATCCTATCCAAAGAGTATCATATTCAGTTTCTTTCTTTTTTTGCGCACTGCTCATAGGAATCCCAAGTGTAATACAAACTTCTAAAGCCCTTATAATTTT
>CANQAL010000014.1 GCA_947589255.1 Candidatus Gastranaerophilales bacterium
CTTTATTTTCTTTTAATACATCAACGGTTCTGTATCCTTTACCTGTTTCAACGGTAATATCCGCAGAAATGCTTCCGCCTTCCGAAATAGTACATATTAACCAGTCAGGATTTACAACCTTAACACCTGCAGGCAATTGAAGGTCGCTTGCAAGTACCGGTCCGGGTCTATCAACATCCAATCTTAAATGTTGAGGATCTTTATCCTCTGTTTTTACCGTTAAACCTTTTAAGTTTAACATGATGTCGATTGCATCTTCAACAATTCCGGGGATTGAAGTATATTCGTGAGTAATACCTTCAATTCTGATTGATGTAACAGCAGCACCCTCTAAAGATGATAATAATACTCTTCTTAAAGCATTACCGATTGTTGTACCAAAACCTTTTTCCAACGGTTCTACTACGAATTTACCGTACTGTGAACCATCTGAAGATGTTGTTGTATTTATACATTTAATTTTTAATTCCATTGTATTTTATCTCCTACAATTATTTAGAATAATACTCGATTACAAGCTGTTCTTTTATTTCAGGGTCTAGTTCTTCACGTTCGGGGATTCTGTCAAAAGTAACTTTCATAGCTTCTTTATCTATAGTAATCCACTGAGGTGCTAATGCTAAATCAATTGATTCAGCTACTGATTTAATAAAATCAGCACTGCCTGACTTAAATGTTATAACTTCACCCGGCTTTACGGTATAAGAAGGAATATCAACTCTTTTACCGTTTACAAGCACATGCCCGTGATTAACGATTTGTCTTGCTTGTTTTCTTGAAATAGCAAATCCTGTTCTGAAAATAATGTTATCAAGTCTTGATTCTAATAATTGTAAAAGAACCGTACCCGTAACACCTTTATTTCTGCTTGCTTCGTTGTAATATCTAACGAATTGTTTTTCGCTTAATAAATAAGTTAAGCGGATTTTTTGCTTTTCATTTAAGTGAATAGCATATTCTGAAAGCTTTTTTCTTGCGGCACCATGCTGACCGGAAGCGTTTTGTCTTAAGGACGAAACCAGCTTTCTGTTTGATAAATCCGTAACACCGTAGTTACGAAATAATTTATTTGATGGTCCTGTATACTTAGCCAATTTATGACTCCTTACTTTACTTGTTATACTCTACGTTTCTTTGGAGGACGGCAGCCGTTATGAGGAATAGGTGTAACGTCCTTAATTAATGTTATTTCGAGTCCTGCAGCTTGAATAGCTCTTATAGCTGTTTCTCTGCCTGACCCGGGTCCTTTGATATAAACTTCAACTTTTTTCATGCCCTGGTCTATTGATTGTTTAGCAACCTTTTCAGCTGCCGATTGTGCTGCAAACGGTGTACCTTTTCTTGCGCCTTTAAATCCGCATCCGCCTGCCGATGCCCAAGCAATAGCATTACCTTGAGTATCCGTTGAAGTTACGATTGTATTATTAAAGGTTGATTGTATATGTACAACACCTTGTAATACATTCTTTTTTTCTTTCTTTTTTGTTTTTACCGGTCTAGCCATTGTTTATATTACTCCTTAAACTGTTTTCTTGTTGGCGATTGGGCCTGATTTCTTACCACGTCTTGTTCTTGCATTTGTTTTTGTTCTTTGTCCTCTTGCAGGAAGCTTACGTCTGTGACGCATTCCTCTGTAAGAATTGATTTCGCTCAATCTCTTGATGTTTACTGATTCTTCTCTTCTTAAATCACCTTCGATTGTGTAATGAGATAATTCATCTCTTAATTGTTTAATATTGTCATCTGTTAAATCGTCTGTTCTTAAGTCTTCAGAGATTCCGCATGCTGCCAATATTTTTGCACTTCTTGTTGGTCCTATTCCGTAGATATAGGTAAGTGCAACTACCATTCTCTTATTACGAGGTAAATCTACCCCGGCAAGTCTTGCCATAATTTCTCCTTTTGTTTATGTTTTTACTTTGATTGTTTTAGTTTTTGACTTTCGCTTGGATACGGGTTTGTTGCTCCCTCGGGCTCGTTCGCTGTCTTGGTTTTTACTCTCTCTCGGGGCTGTCACTCCTGCGCTCCGCTGTCGTCGTTTCGCCCCTCACATATTCGAGCTTTGCTCTACGTAAAAACCGCTTCGCTTCACTCCACCCGTCCGCAATTTCGCTGTCTTGAAATTCCTGTTCGCCCAACCCGAGCAAACTCGCTTTAAAACCTTCGGTTTTTCGCTCGTTACGGGTTGTTGCTCCCTCGGGCTCGCTCGCTTTCGCTCGACTTAGCCCTGCGGAATTTCGCTCAGCCCTGCCTTTGTTTGTGTTTTGGGTTTTCGCAAATTATTGCTACTCTGCCTTTTCTTTTTATTACTTTGCATTTATCGCAAAGCGGTTTTACTGATGCTCTAACTTTCATGACTTTTTCCTTTATTTCTATTATCTGTTTATCGTTTTTTAAATGCTTCATTCCCTTTTTGACATTGTGCCGACATTAAATTTCTCTTTTTCGCTAGCACTGCCTTTATGAAGTTTTTACTTTAATCTGTATGTTATTCTGCCTCTTGTTAAATCATAGGGGGTCATCTCTACTTTGACTTTATCTCCGGGTAATATCTTTATGAAGTTTTTTCTTATTTTCCCTGAGATATGTGCCAGTATTTCATGCCCGTTCTCAAGCCCTACTCTAAACATAGCATTCGGCAGTGATTCCAATATCGTTCCTTCGAATTCTATTACGTCTTTTGACATATTTTCCTCATTTTTAAATTGTCAATAAAAATATCGTACATGTTAAATTTTTCAAATCAAGCCTTTTTTTCATATACTGTTTTATTTTTTAGCTTTTTATGTTAATTTTCTATTGTTGTTTTTTTAATAAAACGAAATAAACCCTTATTGTGCGATTTCCGCAATTACTTAATTTTACTATTTTTTCACCTTTATGTAAATTTTTGTTAACTTGTTTTATATTTCCTATATTTTATTAAACAATCAATCATGCAACAGTTATTTTTCATGCTATTATTTTTCTATGAAAAAGATTTTAAAAATAACTACAATTTTATTTATAAATTTAGTCTTATTAATTTTATTAGTTTTTATTAGCGACCTAATCATTTACAATTATAACTATAGAAATTATGACAATTTATACCAAAAATTACCTTTTAAATATTTACCAAAAGCAGATTACTTAATAAATATAAATTGGTATTTTGACGGTTCTGACAATGTATACAGGGGAAGAAAACCTGACGGCTTAGAATATTCCAAAAATAAACCGATTGCCATTTTTGGATGTTCCTTCTTGCAGGGGCAATTTTTAAATTATAATCAAACTCTTTCTTATAAACTTGCTCATATATTACATCGTCCCGTTTATAACAGAGGCATTGCGGCTAAAGGAATTCAGCATATGTACTGGCAAACTTTAAACCCTGATTTTTATAAAGACGTTCCCCCCGCCGAAGATGTTATATATATCTTTCTTGATGACCATTACAGACGGCTTCATGTATATTTTATGGATATTCTTGATCATCATTTTAACGGTCATTTCCATATAAAAAATAATAATATTATTCTGGATAACGACAAAAATCCGATTCTTAATATTATGAAATCTTCATATACCTTTAAATTATTAAATTTTAAATATGCAAACTTTTATATCAACAATCCTAAAAATGCACAAAAACTAACTGATGATGTCGTCTTATATTTTATAAAGACAAGAGAAAATCTTGAAAAAAACTGGAATAAAAAAATTAATTTTTCAATTGTAATATTTGATGAAATTAAATACAAAGATATTCTGGTTAAAAAACTAAAAGAAAATAATTTTAATATTATTGAAACCTCTAAGTTAACCAATGAAGATTTATGGAGTAAAAAATATATATCAGAAAAGACAAATCATCCTAAAGAAGCTATGTGGAATTTGTTAGCTCCCTTAATTGCCGAAAAAATTAAGGAAGAAAAATGAAAAAATTTTTTAAGATAATAATAATTAATTTTATAGTTTTTATAATACTTTTTTTTATATGCGACTATATAGTATATTTTATCCATTTAAAGCTCCCGACCAAAGAGCCAAAACTATTTACTAAATATGGTTATTTTTATGAAATGCCATATTATACTAAAAATTTAGGAGCTTTCTTCACCGGAGAAGATTATATGGGAAGAAAACCCGATGGGCTTGAATATAGTAATAAAAAGCCTATTGTTGTTTTTGGCTGTTCATATGCTTACGGGCTGGAATTAGCTTATAATCAAACTTTTTCCTACAAACTTGCTCATATTTTAAAACGTCCCGTATATAATAGAGCAATGCCGGGCGGCGGATTTCAGCATATGTATTATCAGGTTGTTGACTATGGTAATAAAGATTTCTTTAATGATATTCCGGATGTCGATACAGTTATTTATATTATGATTAGCCACCATTTTTCTAGATTAATATTAAATTATTTTACTGTATTATCACCTTGGTCATTAATGACATACAGTTATAAAAACGGTAAATTTAAAATTAATAATAACAAGTTTATTAATATTCTTAAATCCACTTACATTGTAAAATATTTAAATCAAATTTATACTTACAAGAAAATTTATAATTTCAAATATATTGATAAATATACCGATATATCAGTTAAATTTTTTGAGCTTACAAGAAATAAACTTGAAGAACATTATAAAAAAAAGATAAATTTTTATGTAATTATCTTTGAAACTGAAAATTTACCACATAATATTCTTTTTACATATAAACTAAGAAACAAAGGATTTAAAGTTATATCATCATATGATTTAACAAAAGAAAATTTAAATTTACGCAAATATAAATTAAAGAATGATATATATCATCCGAATGAAGCCGCTTGGGATATATTAACTCCTCTTATTGCCGAAAAAATCAAGGAGACAGATTGAAAAAAACATTTAAAATAATATTAATTATTATTATAAACATTTTATTTTTGTTTTTATTGTTATTTATCAGTGATGTTATTACTTATAAATATTATGTAAACATTCTTAAAAATGATAAAAATTATAAAATAAATAATTTTGGATATTATAACCAATTACCTTATTATATAACCGATTTAAAAGATTTTTTTAACGGGGATAATGATATTTTTATGGGAAGAAAACCCGACGGGTTAGAATATAAAAATAAAATGCCTATTGTTGTTTTCGGCTGTTCTTTTGCCTATGGGCAACATTTAAATTATAAACAAACTTTTAGTTATAAACTGGCTCATATGTTAAAAAGACCCGTATATAACAGAGCGATTGTCGGCGGAAGCTTCCAACAAATGTATTTTCAAACGGCTGATTATGGAAATAAAGAATTATTTAATGCAGTTAAAGATTTAGATACTGTCATATACGTAATGATGAATGATCATTACAGACGAACTATGTTAAATTATTTTAATATCCCTGATATGGGAATGCAGCTTACATATTCATATAAAAACGGTAAGTTTTATATGAATAATAATAAATTTATTAATTTATTAAAATCAAGTTATACAATAAAAAATTTAAACCATATTTATTCGGATAATTATGTTATTAACCCCAAACATGCAGAAACTTTAACAGATATAGTTGTGAGCTACTTTGAACAAAGCAGAAATAAACTTGAAGAACATTATCATAAACCTATAAAATTTTGCATTTTATTATATGATACTTGGGAAATACAGCATGAAGCACTTTTAAAAAAGAAACTAACGGATAAAGGATTTATCGTTATATCAACTAAAGATTTAACAAATGAAGATTTAAATTCTCCAAAATATATGATGCAGGATAATTTACACCCGACAGAAGCTGCTTGGGATTTATTAACCCCTAAATTAATTAAGGCTTTAAATTTATAATTAAATATCAAATCTGTTATAAATTTCATCAATATTTTTAAGATAATCTTGTGTATTAAAACATTCTTTTATTTCTTCTATCGAAAGATAATTTAAAATCTCTTTATCATTTAAAAGATTATCTTCAAAATTACCGTTATTATTGAAGGCATCCAGTGCATTTTTTTGAACGAGTTTATATGCTTCTTCTCTTAAAAGTCCTTTTTCGCATAGTCTTAATAGAATTTTTTGAGAAAACACTATTCCGCCGAATAATTTTGTATTTTTAAGCATATTATCTTTATGTACGACAAGATTTTTAATTGTTTTATTAAGTCTTGAGAGCATATAATCAATAAGGATTGTTGAATCAGGGAAGATTATTCTTTCTGCACTTGAGTGAGAAATATCTCTTTCATGCCAGAGCGCAATATTTTCCATAGCGGCAATGGAATTTGAGCGGACTATTCTGGCAAGTCCGGATAAATTTTCGCCTGAAATAGGATTTTTTTTATGAGGCATAGCGGAGGAACCTTTTTGACCTGACGAAAAACCTTCTTCAACTTCTAATACTTCCGTTCTTTGAAGGTGTCTTAATTCAACAGCAACCTGTTCAATTACGCAGGCAATTAATGCTAAAGCCTGCAGATATCTTGCATGGATATCACGGGCAATTACCTGAGTTGAAAATTTAGCGGGTTTTAACCCAAGGTATTCACAGGCAAGTTTTTCTATCTCAGGATTAATATTACTGTAAGTACCGACAGGGCCAGAAATTTGTCCGACATTTGCTTCATTTAAAGCATTTTCAAAATTTCTTTTATTCCTTTCAAATAAATCTATCCACCCGCAAAGTTTTACCCCGAACGTCATCGGCTCTGCGTGAACTCCGTGTGACCTGCCTATACATACGGTTTCTTTATGTTCTTTTGCTTTTTCTTTTATTGTTTTTATAAGTTCATCAATGTCATTTAAAATTATTTTTCCCGCATCCTTCATTTGAAGGGCTAATGCGGTATCTATAACATCTGAACTTGTCATTCCCATATGGATATAACGAGAATTATCTCCTACATTTTCATTTACGTTAGTTAAAAAAGCAATTAAATCGTGATGAACTTCTTTTTCTATTTCATCAATTCTGTCAACATTAAAAGAAGCTTTACTTGTTATATCTTTTAAAACTTCATCAGATATAACCTTAAGCTTATTATATGCCTTACATACGGCAAGTTCGACATCAAGATAATACTGAAATTTAGAGTTTAACTCCCAAATTTTTTTCATTTCATCTCGTGAATATCTGTCAATCATAAAACTTCCTTTTTCAACTTTTTTATTTTACAATAAGTGCATAAAGAGTTCAAGAAAGGTATATTATGAATAGAATGCCCTTTTTCTATGATATTACTTTAAGAGACGGAAATCAGTCATTAAAAAAACCTTGGAATACATACGAAAAAGAAATTATTTTTAAACACCTTACGGAACTCGGAGTACAAGGGGTAGAGGCAGGGTTTGCCGCTGCATCCGATATGGATTATGAAGCATGTACTCATTTGGCATCAATAGCCCCTGATAATATTGTTATTTCAGCACTTGCAAGATGTGTTGAAAATGATATTTTAAAAGCTTATGAATCTATTAAACCCGCACCAAAAAAGAGAATTCATACTTTTATTGCCATGAGCCCGTTTAATATGGAGTATGTTTTAAATAAAACACCCGAACAAGTCAGAAAACAAGCAATAGAAGCAGTTAATTTTGCTAAAAATCTTATGGGTAATAACGGAGAAGTTCAATTTTCCGTTGAACATTTCGGCGACTGCCGTGAAAATATAGATTTTGTTATAGATACACTTCAAGAAATAGTAAAAGCAGGCGCAAATGTTATTAATTTGCCTAATACCGTTGAAAGGACAAGACCTAAAACCTTTATAGAATTGGTAGAAAAAGTATATAATGCACTCCCAAAGGATGTAATAATATCTGTTCATAATCATAATGATCTCGGAATGGCTACGGCTGTAACCGTTGAAAGTTATTTTGCGGGAGCAGTTCAGCTGGAGTGCGCTTTAAACGGTTTGGGTGAAAGAGCAGGCAATACAAATATGTACGAAGTTGCTGTTGCTCTTTATAATTCGGGGGTGGAGGTTCCATTAAACCTCTCTAAAATATACGAACTGGCACTTACTATCTCTGATATGTCAAAAGTTAAAATATACGAAAAAGCTCCGCTGATAGGGCCTGATGCTTTGGCACACAGAAGCGGTATCCACCAAGACGGCGCAGTTAAAACAAAAGATATGCAAAAAGGTGCATATAGACCTATTCATCCTTCATTAATAGGAAGAAAAGATGATGAAAAATTAGGATTTACTTCTCAGTCAGGCAAAACAGCCATATATGAAATTATTACGGAAGCGGGATATCCGATTACTCTGCAGGAAGCTCAAAGAATTGCTCCGTTTGCTAAAGAAACGGCGGAAAAAATCGGAGAACTTTCAACGAAAAATATTATCGACATTTACTTTAATCAGGTATTTAATGTTCAAGGAGCTTTTACTCTCTGCAGTATGGAAAAACTTCAAGACAATATAAGCCTGCATTTTAAATACAACGATAAAGAATACGATATTAAATTATCAGGTAACGGCCCTGTTGATGCCTGTATTAAAGCTATTCAAAAAGCAGGATTTAACTGTGAACTTTTACACTATGAACAGCAGGCATTAAATGAAGAAATTATGGGCTCAGGCGCAACAGCTATGAGTATTATGCATTTTAAAACTCCAAACGGTGACTCCGTTATTTCGAGAGGACTTGATGAAAGCACCATTAAAGCCAATATTAAAGCCATTTTCAACGGGTTAAATATTATTGAAAACCTTTATTCAAAAACTAAGGGATAAAAAATGAAAAAACTTTTTATATCAATTTTAACTTTTATGGTATTAATGAATTTTACCATGCCTGTTTATGCGTTCAGCGGGCATTTCATAACAAACCAAAACATAATTGATGTAATTCAAACCGAAAATATTGTAACATCTGATGTTGAAAAAAGGCTTAAATCAGCAATTTCAAAGGTATATGGCGAAAAAAATACAAATGAAATATATGTAAATATATTAAAAATAATAAAAGAAGCAAGAGAGAAAAGAGACCCTAAATTAAAGCAGGAGGACTTATCCCGCACAAATGACTGGTATAAAGATGAAGTAATATATATGTATTACGTGGATAGGTTCGGCACAAATAATGAAATGAAGCCGAATACCTTTAAAGAATCAGTTAAAATGCTCCGCTATTTAAAAGATTTAGGGATAACAACAATATATATGCTTCCGTTTGCGGAATCCCCCATGGGCGATGCGGGTTTTGACGTAAAAGACCCGAGGGACGTAAGAAAAGATTTAGGCGGAATGAATGAATTTATTCAGTTTATAACGGAAGCAAAACGGCAGGGTTTTAAAATAAAAGCCGATTTGGTTTTAAATCATTTTTCCGAGCAGCACGAGTGGTTCAAAGAATTGCAAAACGGTGATTTATCAAAACTTAATTATTTTGTTGTAACGGAACAAGAACCTGAAAGAATTGTATATAAAGATGAAAAACTCGGTTACGTCGCCGAATATAAAGAACCTGACGGAAAAATTTCCAAAAGAAGACTGATTTTCCCCGATATCACTGACACTCATTACAGAAAAGTCAATATACAAGGAAAAGATTACTTTTTCTATCATACCTTTTACCCGTTTCAACTTGATATAAATTGGGAAAACCCTGAAGTTTTGTACTATAACTTAGAAACAATATCATTCTGGGCAAACCTCGGTATTGATATATTTAGAATGGATGCCATTCCCTATTTAATAAAAGAGAAGGGAACATCAGGCGAAAATAACCCCAAAACTCACGAAATAATTAAAATACTGAGTACATTCTTACAAGAAATTGCACCCCGCTCTGTTATACAAGCGGAAGCATGCCAGCCGCCAAAAAAAATATTAAGTTATTTCGGCAGTGACCGAAAAATTGATATAAATATTGACGGAAAAACAAAAGAATTAACAAGAACAAACGAAGTCCAAATTGCATATCATTTTCCCTATATGCCAGCAATATGGGCAACAATAGTATCAGGCGACAGTTCATATTTTGGGAATACAAACAAGCAAACTCCTGAAATTCCCGAAAGTGCAAGCTGGGCAGTATTTTTAAGAGTTCATGATGAATTAACCCTTGAAATGGTAAACCAAAAAACAAGAGAATTAATATATGAAAATCTGGCGGATAAAGGTGCAGAGTTTCGAAAAGGCTACGGTGTAAGCGGAAGACTGGCAGATTTTCTTGATAATAATCCAGACAGAATAACAATGGCATTTGCCGTTTTACTTTCCATGAAAGGTATTCCGATAATATACTACGGCGATGAAATCGGGATTAGAAATAATTTTTCTTATGCTCAAAGATGGGCAAAAATAAGAGAAAGAAAAAATAAAAAATCTCAAAAAGATGATATGCTTTCATACTTTGACAGCAGGGACATTCATAGAAACGCAATAAAACGGGAAACGTTTTATAAAGCAATGGAGCCTTCCAATTCTTTTAAAAACAAAATTTATAAAAACGTTAAAAGATTAATTGAAGTAAGAAAAAATTATAAAACACTTTCAAGGGGTGATTTTATTGAAGTTAAATCAAACAAAAAAGAAGTATTTTCATACTTAAGAACGGGGAAATCAGATAAAATATTAATAGTTAATAACCTTTCCGATAATAAAGTTTATGCGGAATTAGACAGCTCGTTATTTAACTTTTCATCAGACAGAACTTTTATAAAAATGCAGGAATTATTAACAAAACAAGAAAAAAAATTTGAAATAGATAATAAAAAATTAATTGTAAAACTTCGTCCGTATGAAACAATGTGGTTAAGTTTTTATTAAAGTTTTTTTTAATTATGCCGATATACTTCATGTGAAGGTATGAAGCATGTCAGAAAGCATAAATAACAGCCAAAATGTAAATAACGCATATAAATATTCTTCAAGCGAATTATCAAAGTATGATAAGGATAATGACGGAGAATTATCAATCTTTGAATTGGAAAATATTCAGGATGAAGAGGGATTGCAGGTTCTGGCCCAAGAGCTTCAAATGCAGGAGTATAGTTATACTCACGAATTAACTAAAGATGAACAAATTGAAAATTTAAATTCACTGTTAAGTTCCGTAAAAGATGAACAAGGGATGGTAAGTAAAGCTTGGAACGCAATAAAATGTTTTACGGGGATAGGTACAAGTACAAAGAAGTGCGAACAAGCTATTGAAGATTTCAAAAACGGTAAAATAACATATGAAGAAGCAGAAAATATAATAAGCGGATTTTCAACGAAACAAAAAAATTCCGTAAATTTTGCTGCAAATATATTAACAGGTGTAGTTGCAGTAGCTGTAGTAGGGTCTATAGTGGCAACAGGAGGATTATCGCTTGGAGCAATAGGTTTAGGGGCATTAGCAGGCGGTGCTACTAAAGCGGGATTAAAATTTGCAGACAGAGCCACTAATAAAGTTGAAGGTGATGCGCTGGACGGCAAACAATTGTTAAAAGACTCTTTATCGGGTGCGCTTGATGGTGCGGTGTCGGTTGCAACAATGGGTATAGGGACAACAGCGGTAACAGCGGAAACAGTAGCCGGACAAACACTTAAACAAACCGTATGGCAAGGGGTAAAATCAGGTGCAAAAGCAGGCGCTATTTCAGGCGGTGTAACAGGTGCAGGTGATTACACCATTGAAGCTTTACTTGAAGAAGATGTTGATTTTAATTTAAGAGATTTTATTGAAAGGACAATATTAACCGCAGGCGGAGGCGCACTGGCAGGCGGAGCCATGGGCGGTATAAGCTCGGGAATTCAATATAAGAGTTACGAACACATTCTTCTAAAAAGACATGCTAAATTTAATGATGTCCCTGATGATGTTCAAATTGAATTATCGGAACAATCAGCCAAACTGCATAAAACCTATGAAAGTAATGTTGATGAGGTTGACGACCAAATAAAATGGCTTTTTGAATCTAATCAATCCGTAGAAGATGTATCTTGCAGAGCAAAAAGTGATGATTCTACTTTTGCAAAATTAGCATCAAAATATAAAGACGGAAAATTGGACCCAACTAATATTGAAGATTGTATTAATGCAATAGGCGACGGCTACGGTTCAAGAATTCAATTAAAAAGCCTTACTCAAGAACAATCTCAGGAAATTATTGAAAAAGTTTTAAAAGATACGGGTGTATCTTATAACCAATATATTTATTATATAAAAGGAAACTTTTCTAATCTTGATGACAGTATTATTTCTTCTTTAGATGATGTAAGCACGGATGTTATAAATGCACTAAAACGGGCGCAGACAGAAGATTTTGTCACTTCATTAAAGTCTGCCATAAGCTCCGGGGAACTTCAAATTACCGAATTAAATAATTACGGCGATGAAATTTCCGCATATTTTACAAGGGATGAAATTGAAGATATTGCTCAAGCTTATTTTGAAAAAACAAATCAAAAGTTAACCGTAGTAACAAAACTGGATGACAAATATTTAAAAGAACACGGCAATTTTAAATATACTGACGGTGAATGTATTCAAGAAACAGATACTATTATTTATAAATTTAAAAACATATCTGATGATGCGGAAAATCCAATCCTTGTTTCAGGTGCGGTAAAAGACTCAGGGTATGCATCAACTCAAATGAACACCCTGCACGATTTTAAAAACGGACAGACAGGCATGGGAGAAATGCAGGTTCGAGGTACTGATTTAAATGAATTTGCCGATGTTGAACATATTCCCTATGACATCAGAAAAGGGAAAATTACGGATATTGATACCGAATATTCAAGTGTTTATAACTTAATAAAAAGTATGTCAAAGGATAGCTATAAAAACTATAACCAATATTTAACAAAAGTATATAACTGGCTGAGGCTTAAAGAATTAGGTATTGAAACCTCTGAGCCGATTTTATCCGGAACTTTTACCTCAGAAGCAGGTAAAGATATTACTGATGAAATCATTGAAAAACTTAGCAGAACAGCTCTTTCAATATTTCGTCATAAGGATTAGCAAATTTTTTATTCATAAGTTTTAAATATGGTAAAATAGGAAATAAAAATGGATAAGATTAATAATACAAATTTAAATAAAACGGCACAAAGCAATTTAAACAAAGGAAATTCCCCAATGCCTGACAGAGATGAAATAATTAAAAAATTAACAAATATGGCTGTATCATACTTAAAGGATGTATCTGAAAGGGCAGTACCGGAAAACGGAAAATTCACAAATTCTTTTGTAACAATAGAACTTCCCGAATCACAAAATATAGCACTGATATCTATTGAACCCTCCGCAAAAGAGCCTAAAACTCAAAGAATTTTGCTTGTTGGTGTTCGCAATAAATACAGTGACAGAATTTTTTCAAACTACATGTTTACAGGCACAAAAAAAGAAGTTTTGGATTACATTGACGGCGGGAAAAATAATTCCGAAATTATTGAGTCCATAAATACTTTATCTAAAAAAGCAGACGATTTTTATTCAAGCTTATAATTCTGCTCCTCTTGTAAAATCTTCTTGAGAATTATAGAATAAAATTACAGTTAGTTTTCAAGGGGTTGTAAAATTATGACATATTGCGATGAACACAAAAAATCACCGTTCTCAAACGAACAAACAAAATCAGTTATAAAAGAAGCTTTAAATGTTTTAGGCAAAAAACATCTCGCATTTATTTCACATGCAAACAGTTTTCCTGCTGAAACAGGTAAAAATACAGGGTTTGGAACTGTTAATTCAAATTCCGCAAAAAAATTAATAGACTTTTTATCAGGTGTATTCACGGATATTCAGCTCGGGCCTGCGGGGAAAACTAAATCTATTGATGCATCTCCTTATACGGGTACAATTTTTTCAAATAACCCTTTATTTATTGACTTAGAACAATTAACAACCACCGAATGGCATAATATTCTTTCAGTTGAAACTTATAATAAGATAACAGAAAATAATCCCAATAAAAATACAAACAGAACCGCATATTCTTATATATTCCAAGAACAGGAAACTGCTTTAAAAGAAGCTTGGGAAAACTTTAAAAATCTTAACTGCCCCGAATTAAAATCAGAGTTTGAAAACTATAAAGAAAATAATAAATTCTGGCTGGAAAAAGACTCGTTATATGAAGCATTAACTATTGAACACGGCAATGACTACTGGCCCATGTGGCACAGTGAAGAAGATAAATCGCTTTATAATCCGCAAAATGAAGAACAAAAAGTTCAATATGCTAAAAGAATTGAAGAACTTAAACAAAAATACTCGGATGTAATAAATTATTACTCTTTCTGCCAATTTGTAATATATAAGCAGAATAATAAATCAAGAGAATACGCACAGTCTAAAGGTATGAAAATGATTGCCGATAGGCAAGTAGCCTTCTCAGACCGTGATAACTGGGCTTATCAATCACTATTTTTAAAAGGCTGGTGCTTGGGCTGTCCGCCTGATTACTTCTCGGAAGACGGTCAAATGTGGGGCTTCCCCGTTATGGATCCCGAAAAATTATTTAACCCTGACGGCTCGCTCGGCGAAGGCGGAATTTTAATGAAAGAACTCTATAAAAAGATGTTCACCGAAAACCCGGGCGGTGTAAGAATTGACCATATGGTAGGCTTAATTGACCCTTGGGTTTATGTATCAGGTAAAAAACCAAAAATCGAAGAAGGTGCAGGCAGGCTGTATTCATCACCCGAACACCCCGTTTTATCAAGATATGCAATAGCTACAACCGACGATTTAAACTACGAAGTTGAAGCGGATAAAGAAGAAAGAATTTTAAAACTTACACCCGAGCAGATTAGAAAATACGGCGCACTTGTTGAAAAAATTGTTATAGGTGCAGCTAAAGAGGTTGGTTTAGATAAAGACTCCATCGTCTGCGAAGACCTTGGAACTTTAACTTATCCCGTTGTTAATGTTATGAAAGAATATGACCTTCAGGGAATGAAGTTAATTCAGTTTGTAGTACCCGAAAACCCCGAACATCCTTACAGATGTAAAAATATTACACCAAGAAGCTGGGCGATGGTTGGTACTCACGATAATGAACCTATTGCCATGTGGGCAGACCAAACGGTTAATACGGAAGCAGGTTATTTAAACGGTAAAAATCTTGCAGAAGACTTATGGCCTGACACAAATGACGAAGAAAAAGAACAAATTGCCGTAAGAATTTCAAAAGATGCACCATTTTTAACACAGACAAAATTTGTTGAACTGTTTGCGTGCAAAGCGGAAAATATTCAAATATTCTTTACGGATTTCTTAGGGCTTTATGATGTATATAACCGCCCCGGGACATCAGGCGATCAAAACTGGTCTTTAAGAATTCCCGATAATTATGAAGAAATTTACTGCGAAAACTTAAAATCAGGCAAAGCATTAAATCTGCCGTTGATTTTAAAACTTGCGATTGAAGCAAGAGGGCATGAATTCAGTTCACATCATCAAGATACAATTAAAAAGCTTGAAGAATTAATTTAAGGAGTTCAAATGCACGAGTTAAAGGTGGAATGTTCATTTTCGGCTGCGCATCATCTCTTGAATTATAACGGAGAATGCGAAAATCAGCATGGGCATAATTGGAAGACTGAAGCTTATTTCAGAGGATCTGAACTTGATAAATCCAACCTTTTGATAGATTTTAAAGTCTTAAAAAAGGAACTTAATAATATCTTAGACACACTAGACCATAAAGATATTAATACACTTAAAGAATTTGAGGGAATAAGCCCTTCCAGCGAAATTATTTCAAAATATATTTATAAAAAGCTTAAGGAAAAATTCCCGCAAACATATAAGGTATCGGTCTGGGAGACAGAGAAGGCATGCGCAAGCTATTTTGAGGAATAAAGATGGGGATAATTCAAGCGGTTATATTGGGGATAGTACAAGGGTTAAGCGAATTTCTGCCGATTTCAAGTTCGGCTCATCTGGTTATTGCATCTAACTTGTATAAAGTTTTTGCCGAAAATGACTTATCAAATAATTCGCCTGAAGAAATTTTTCTTGATATTATGCTTCATTTAGGCACTTTGATTGCCGTTTTAATATTTTTCAGAAAAGATATTTTAAATATTTTTAAAGCAATTTTTAACGGACTAAAAACAAAAGACTATAAAAATGAAGATTGTAAAATAGGTCTATATATAATACTGGGTACGATTGTAACAATTTTAATTGCGTATCCTCTGCACCACATTGCGGAAGATTTAGTTTTTTCTCCCGTAAAGGTAGGAATATTACTTATTTTTACAGGGATATTTCTTTTATCAAGCGAATTTTATTCAAAAAAGCTTAAAACAAAATCTGAAAATATTGATTTAAAAACATCAATAATAATATCGGCAGCACAAGGCTTAGCGGCACTTCCGGGGTTTTCAAGGTCAGGGCTTACCATAGCATCAGGATTATTCAGCAAAAAAACCAGATTTGCCTCCGCTAAATATTCATTTTTGTTAAGTATCCCTATTATTCTCGGAGCTTCAATGTTCTATCCATTATTAAAAATTAATGTTAATGAATTGGCACAATTTAACTGGACGGCTATAATGACAGGGACAATATGTTCCGCTTTTGTCGGTTATATTTGCATTAAATACTTTTTAAAGTTTGTTTCAAAATATTCGTTAGGATTTTTCGGATATTATTGTATAATTATAGGGATATTAACATCTGCATTTTTTATGTTTATATCAATGGGGTTATAAAATGAATAAAACAATTGAATATATTAATGAAAAAACGGGAAATTTTATACCTGAAATAGGTATAATACTAGGTTCAGGCTTAGGGGAATTTGCTGATGAACATAAAACCATTGCAATTCCATATAATGAAATCCCGAATTTTGAGGCTTCGCACGTACAAGGGCATAAAGGATTATTGGTTTTTGCTCAAATCCAAGGTAAGAATGTGGTTATGATGCAGGGAAGATACCATTTTTATGAAGGTTATTCAATGCAGACGGTAACTTATCCCGTTAAAGTAATGAAAAAACTCGGAGTGAAAACATTAATTATAACAAATGCGGCAGGGGCAGTTAACCCTGAATTTACCCCCGGAGATTTAATGTTTATAACAGACCATATAAATTTTATGGGAACAAATCCTTTAATAGGTAAAAATGATGATACATTAGGAACTCGTTTCCCCGATATGAGCGAAATATATTCAAAAGAGTTAATAAATAAAGCCGTCCAAACCGCAGAGAGCCTGAATATTAAATACCAAAAAGGAATATATGCGGCAACAACAGGTCCGAGTTATGAAACCCCCGCAGAAATTAATATGTACAAAATATTAGGAGCAAGCGCAGTCGGTATGTCTACAGCACCTGAAGCTATTGTTGCAAATTATGCGGGCATGAAAGTTCTTGGAATAAGCTGTCTTACCAATTATGCCGCAGGTGTTTCACAAACTCCCTTAAATCATCAAGAGGTCATTGAAACAGCTGACAAAGTAAAAGAAAATTTTAAAAATTTATTATTTAATCTTATTAATGTAATATAGAAAGGATATTATGGAACCTAAATATTGTTATTATCTTAGTTCTTGTATTAATTTTTCCATAACGGGTTTATCATTTTGCAATAAACTTTGGGCAGAATGGGAAAATTACAAATATAATCAAAATTTTCTGGATGTTTTCCTGCAAAGACGGGAAACCGTTATTAATAATATGAAACAAGGTATTGTTCCCGATCATTGTTTAAATTGTATGTATCTTGAAAATCTAAATAACAAAAATATTAACAATAAATTAAAATTTATTGAATGTTACCATTGGGATCAATGTAACTGTGCTTGTTTTTATTGTTCAAACAGAGATACCACACAATTAAAAATTACAAATCCCGGATTTAAAAAAGTTGACGGAGTTATTAATTTATTAGCTGCATTAAAAGAATTGAAAAAAAGAAATTTGTTAGACAATGAAACAAGATTATCAATCGTTGGCGGTGAATGTACCATATTAAAAGAATTTCCTGATATTATCAAATTTGTTATCAAAAATAATTATGCAATAGATATATTATCTAACGGAATTTTATACGAAAAATATATTTCAAAAGCATTAAAAGCCAATAAGAAATCATTTTTATCAATATCTTTAGATTCAGGTACCCGTAGAACTTTTATACAAATTAAACAAGTTGATAAGTTTAATGATGTTGTAAAAAATCTTAAACGATACGTAAAAGAAACTAAAGAAAATTCAAATCAAATTATGGTAAAATACATAATCTTAAAAGGGGTAAATGATAATAAACAGGAAATAGATAAATTTTTTGAAGTCTGCACAGATATTGGAATAACAAACTACTTCCCTGCAATAGAATTTTGTCATTCGGTTAAGAAAACAGAAAATACGGATATACCTGACAATATTTGTGAATTGTATGATTATTTTAAAACAAAAGCCAAAGAAATAAATCCAAATAATACAGTTTCAACTTATGATTTTGTAGAATTAATGATAAAAAATAAATCATACAAAATAAAATAGCTATATTAAGATTATATAAAGGCACTCTTAAGGTATGCTAAACTTGTATTATAGGGGATAAGAAACACAGGAGAAAAATTATGATTCCGATTTTAGATTCAAAAAGACAATATGCAAAAATAGGCAAAGAAATTGAAAAAGAAGTAATAGAAGTATTAGCATCAGGCGCATATATTTTAGGAAAGCACAATAAAGCTTTTCAAACGGAATTTGCTGACTTTGTAGGAACAAAGTTTTCCGTAGGCTTGAACTCGGGAACTGACGCATTGCACTTAGCATTAAGAGCATTAAATATCGGCAGAGGCGATGAAGTTATAACAACAGCATTTACATTTGTAGCAACTGCAAGCGCAATAGGTCTTGCAGGTGCAACTCCCGTATTTGTTGATATTAACCCCGATACATTTAATATTGATGCAAATAAAATTGAAGCAGCTATTACTCCGAAAACAAAAGCTATCATTCCCGTTCATTTATACGGGCAGCCTGCCGAAATGGATAAAATAATGGATATAGCAAAAAGACATAACTTAAAAGTTGTTGAAGATTGCTGTCAGGCTATCGGTGCGGAATTTAAAGGACAAAAAGTCGGTTCATTCGGCGACTTCGGATGTTTTAGTTTTTATCCGACAAAAAATTTAGGCGGTATGGGCGATGGTGGTATGATTACCTGCAATGACGAAAATCTTTATAACAGAGTTATTGCATTAAGAAACCATGGCGGTGCCATCAGATATTATCATGATGAATTAGGTGTAAACTCAAGACTTGATGAAATTCAAGCAGCTATATTAAGAGTTAAAATGCCCTATGTAAATGAATGGAACGCAAAAAGAAGAGAAAATGCTTACAGATATAATGAAATGTTCTCTAAATATCCTGAAATCTTAACTCCTAAAGAAGTTGAAAATTCTTACTGCGTATATCACCAATATACAATAAGAATTGAAAATCGTGATAAAGTTCATCAGCTTTTACAGGAAAACGGTATCGGCGCAATGATTTATTACCCCGTTCCTCTGCACTTACAAAAATTACATAAAGATTTAGGCTACAAAGAAGGTGACCTTCCGCTAACGGAAAAAGATACAAAACTTGTTATGTCGCTTCCGATGTTCCCTGAAATAACACCTGAAGAACAGCAAACAGTAGTTGATACCGTTGTTAAATGCTTAAATATGACTAAACAAGCCGTATAAATAACTTTTTAAATAAAAACAGCTCTTATTTAAAAGGGCTGTTTTTTTTAATTATTTAGTTATTCTTTTTTATTCTCATAAATAATGCTGCGGGGATTAGAATGAATGCGAGCATTGCAACTATTGCGAAGGTATCAACATAAGCAAATAATGTGGATTGTGCAATCATTTGTTTATAAGCATAGGCATTTGCCTTATTTACGGCAAATGCAGAGGATGCTCCCTGCATAAATGTACTAGTCCAACCTGCCATTTTATTTTGAAATATCAAATTAAAATTAGAAAGATTATCAACCAGATATCCCTGATGAATTTGAGAGTGCCTTGCAACAAGTGTTGATGACATTGAAACAATTACTGCAACACCCACGGTCTTACAAAAATTATGCAGACTGGCACCGTTTGCAAGCTGTTCCTTCGGTAAAGTCCCTAATGCTAATGCCGATATCGGAATAAAGGTTAAAATTACTCCGATACCTAATAAAACATTTGGTATTGATACATACAAAAATGAAACCGCCAAATTTACATTAGTATATACAAAAGTTGCAAGTCCTAAGAAGAAAAACCCTATTGCAATTAATATTCTGCTGTCATAGAGTTTCATCAATTTAGGAATAACTGCAAGCATAACTAAACAGGATATAACTCTGGGTGCCATTGTATATCCGCTTAAAAGTGCCGTATAGCCTAAAACATTCTGTAAAAACTGAGGCGCAAGATACATTGTTGTAAATACCACCATACTTACTGCCGTTGAAATTATCGTTCCGATTAAAAAATTTCTGTCTTTAAATAACCTTAAATTAATAAACGAATTTTTATTTTCAATTTCCCAAATAACAAGAAAGGACAATACAACAAGCGAAAATCCGCTGAGCCACGAAATCCACGCAGAATCAAACCAATTATACTGCTGACCTTTATCAAGAACTATCTGCATAGATAAAAGCCAGATAATTAATGCGCTCATTCCGATAAAATCAACATGTTTTTTCTCTTTTGAAGGCTCGGTATTTTCAATATTCTTACAAATAAGCATATATGAAACTATTCCGACAGGAATATTAACGGAATAAATGTAATGCCAGTTAAAATTATCAACCAAAAATCCGCCGAAGGACGGCCCTAATATGGCGCAAACCATTACCGCTAAACCAAAAAGCGACATCGCAACACCTTTTTTATCTTCAGGGAATGCCGATAGTAGCACTGTTTGAGATATCGGTGTCATAGGGCCTCCGCCAATCCCTTGAATTAACCTTCCAATCACCATTATATTTAATGACGGAGCAACCGTACAGATTAAAGCGCCTAAAGTAAATATAAAAATACAAACTTTTATAAGCTGTTTTCGTCCCAAAACATGCTCAAGCCACCCTGTCAGCATTATCATGCAGGCATTTGCAACCATGTAAGAGGTTACTATCCATTTTGATTCGTCTGCTGTTGCCGCAAAATATCCTGATATATGAGGAATTGCCACATTTGTTGCCGTTGTTGCCAATGCGGCAAATGATGTTGGCATTAATATCGATATTGCAATTAACCAAATCGGAACTTTATTATACTGCAACTCCTGTGCCATTTTATTTTACCTTTACGGTAGGAACTGCACTCATGCCGGGGATTATGTTATACCCCGAGATATCATCTGTAAACAAGATTTTAACGGGGATTCTTTGAACAATTTTAACATAGCTCCCGACTGCATTTTCGGGCGGGAAAAGGCTTGCTTTAGCGCCTGATGCCATTTGCAGACTGTCTACCACACCGTTAAATTTTTTATTACCATAGGCATCAATTTTAATTTTTACTTTTTGCCCTTTTTTCATATTAGCGATTTGAGTTTCTTTAAAATTAGCTACGACCCAAACATCATCCTGTGCTATTGCAAACAATGGCTGAGCAATTTGAACGTAGTTGCCTTCTTCCACCGTTCTATGTGTTACTTTGCCGTCCTGAACCGCATATATTTTTGTGTAAGAAAGATTTAATTCATCCTGTTCAATCTCTGCTTCCAGTTTTTTAATTGAAGCAGTTATTTCGTCATATTTTGCTTTTGCGCTGCTGTTGTTTGATTTTGCCTGAGTTAATTTTGTTTGGCTTGCTTCATAATCCTGAGTTGAAGCTATTCCTTTTGAGTGCATTTTAGAGTATCTGTCATATTCGTTTTGAGCAAATTCCAATTCCGATAATGTTTTAACTACATCATTATCGGCACTTATCAGACTTGCTTTAGCCTCTTCAAGTTTAGCCTGCGACTGTTTTAATTTTGCCTCGTAGTCTTTAGAATCAATCTCCAGAAGTAAGTCACCTTTTTTAACAAGCTGATTATCTTCAACATTCAGCTTAATAACAGGCCCGAATACCCTTGGAGCAACGGTAACTATATGCCCTTCCACAAATGCATCATCGGTTGACTTATAAAATACTGAATTTATGGAAATAATAATTCCCAATACCAATATGACAAGTGCGGTAATTGCAGGCACAATTACACGTTTTTTTTCGTAAATGTGTCTTTTATCTTCTTCGCTTATTAATGATTCGGTTATTTTGTGTTCCATTTTTTTTAATATAAAATATTCTTGTGCTTAAATTATAGCACAAGGAAATTCTTGGGAATATGAATATGAGAAAATTTTGTATAATACTATTTATTGTTTTTTCAATATGCCTGCCGTCTATAGCGAAAAAGGAAATTCCAAACGGCGAAAAAACTATAGAATATTTGAACATTAAATGGTGGGATAACTATAAAGACGAGTATTTAAAAGATAATTTAATTACCGTTTATAAAAACAATTATGACTTAAAAAATACGGCATTAAAAATTCAGGAAAATGAAAAACTTGTAAAAATGCAATTTGCAAATGAACTGCCATTTATAGGATTTTCGGGTGATTTAAACAGAGATTTACAAGCACCCCGCCAGCAGTTCGGAGATATGCAAATCCCTAAATATTCTCAATATAACTATCTTTTACCTTTAACGGCAGGTTATGAAGTAGATATTTGGGGATTAAACAGGTTCAAAACAAAAAGCATGGAACAACAGCTGGAAATGGTTAAGCAGGCTCAAAGAGCGACTTATATTTCTTTAACCTCCGATTTTGCTTCCGATTATTTTAATTTGATTAAGGCAGATAAATTATCTCAAATTCAGGAGGACTTAATTAAAACTCAGGAAAAAATTCTATCAATGACGCAGGATAAGTATGAAACAGGACTTTGCACCATTAACGAAGTGCTTGCGGAGGAAAAATATCTTACAAGTTTAAAAGAAGAAAAAAATAAACACGATTTAACAAAAAAT
>CANQAL010000015.1 GCA_947589255.1 Candidatus Gastranaerophilales bacterium
TTTTGTAATCGGTTATATTTTTTGTAATATATTTGCACTGTGCATTCTCATATTTTAATTTATTAAAAAAGTCCTCCGCACAATATTCTTCTTGAGATTCATAGGGCTTAGCTTCAATAAATTCATCGCTTCTAATCTCTTTTAAAACGATGTTATTCCTTTGAAAGGTATCTTTTACAGGTTCTGATACATTCCCATATGTTTTGCGGTTATTACCGAAACTTACGGTAAAAATTTTGTTTGGATATAATGTAAAATTATTTTTTAGAATTTTCATACTGTTAAGAAAGTACTTAAAACATAAAAAGTAATTTTTTTGCCAGTTTTATAATTATTGTAAATATTGGTTTAACAAAGCGAAGCACGGCAACGAAATGAGAATAGCTGTATAATTTTTATTATAACTTTATCCGATTTTAGTGCCGAAGGCTCTGCCTCGTTCATCATAAGTATATACACTGCAGCCTCTTTTTATACTGAAAGAACTTGCGGTATAACCTAATAACTTACCGCCGCCTAATATAACACAAGCGGTTTGTTTATTTTTTTCGTTATAAACGATTACCTGATTGCCTTTTTCTATCGCTAATGAAATCATAATTGATAATTTCCCTTATAAACTTTAAAAATCCCATTCATAGTTTTTATCGCTAAGTGCTTTTTTTGTGTTTTCCAAAGTAGAAAATACTACAAATGGTGCAGATTGAGCAAGTTGATTTATATTATTAAGTAATAGCGACATTTGTTCAACATTATCCGATTTCATTGCAGTATCTAATTTTTTAAAATACTCTTTAAACTGACCTCTTCTTTCATCAAATACCTTATCAAGATATTTTTCAAAAATTTCTTTCTGCATTTCAAATTTTTTTAAAATTATATCTGTTTTAGCTTGGATTTCTTTCTGTTTTGTTTGTTCCTGTTTGCAAACTTTTATACAAGAATTAACAGTATTTGCTAATAGGTTAAAAAATTCCATAGGATTAGATTTTATCATATCTCCTAAATCAATATTAATTTTTTTATCCATTAATCAATTCCTCATTTGTTATTTGCCTTGATTTAATTATAATTTTTTGTATGTCTGATGACAATAATTCATTTCCATCTTTACTTAATATCGGAGCATTCGCAAGTTCACTTATGGTTTTAATTAAACCCCCCGTTTTATTAAAAATTTTAAGATGATAATCAATATTAAAATCAAAATCCGGAACTAAAGGTTCAAAAAGCTCCATTATTTCTTCTATTCTATTTTCAAGCTGTTTCATAACTTCTTGCACTTCAGAAATTCTGTTATAGACTAATTTTATTTGTTCCCAGCATTTTTCCATCTCTGTTATATGTTCAAAAACACCCTTTTCGTAATCAACAGCCTCAGTTAGTTTTTTTGCAGAATAAGAAGAAGCAGCAGTAGTTGAGCTAATTATAGTTCCAATAATTACAGCTGCCGGGCCTAATTTTGTTAAAGCAGCTTTACCTGCTGCAATTCCTCCTCCGCCCCTGCATACCAATCTTCCTATCCAAGCATACGTTGCGTTATTTTTTGCTGCACCATATAAAGAACTAATTGCTTTTCTTGTTGAAGCCTTACCATATTTTTGAACAAGTTTTACTATACCTTGAGGTAAGGAACTTCCTGCAGTAATTACTCCTGCAAATTTTAAGATTTCTTCAACAACTTCAGGTGGTTTCATTGTAAACTCAAATGTTTTATTAAATTCTTCTTTACATTGAATTTCAATTGAACAAGGAATATCATATTCTTTCAATTTATTTTTGGCACCAATTTTTCTAATATACCCCAAGAAAACACCCAAAGTCCTTCTTAGAGTTTTTTCTTTGTTTTTACCGAATTTTTCTAATTCCGAGTTTACTTCTTTTTTAATTTCTTCGTGTAACTTGTCCCCAATGCATATCAACAACTTGCATAAAGATATAATATTACGTGCGGCTTTTAAATCTCTAAAAGCACTTTTAGCTGTAATTTTGCTAAGTATATTGTTTGCGCGAGAATTTATAGGATGTGCTTTAGAATCTGCTTCATTAATCTTGCTTTCAATGTCTCTGAAAGCTCTGTTTTTTAAAATTTCATCTTTTGTTCTTTGGAAAAGATTTTCTAATTGTTCTCTATTGTAATTATCTATTATCGGGTTTAATTCTTCCGGTTTTATTTTTGAAATTTCAAGTACGGATAATTTTTCTAAATCATTATCAACCATTAATTAATTCTCCGTTAGAATATACAATGTAGTCGCCATCAAGTTTCCCGTTTTTATAATTAGCTAATATATAAAGCTCGCAGCTTTTATAATATGTTTTTGATATACCTTCCAATAAACTGTTGCACCAATTTTGCTTTTTATTTAATTTTCCCGATTTATAATAAAAAGTTTCTTTTTCATTTTTAATTCCATTAAAAAGATAATAGATGCTCTTAAGTTGATTATTTTTATATGTAGTTTTTTGTTGAGTTAAACTTTCTTTTTTGTCGTCACTATCTGTTAGGGTAAGTGTTCTTTTTGCAAGTCTAACTAAATATTCCATGTAAATATCCTTGTTTTAATAATTATTGATTTATTTTATCATATCACACATACATGCCAAATTCGGCACAGGATATTTTTTTATCATTTGCATGTATTATAGCACAATATGATTTATATAAAATTCATTTGCATATTATAGAAACTGGAAACATGTTTAAATAAAAAATAAAATTTTGTATATGAGAAATGTTGATACAATTAAAAAGCTTGGTCATAAAGTTCGAATAATCAAAACCGACAGGGGCTACTCACAAGAAACACTTGCGGAAAAGGCCGATTTAAACCGCTCTTTTGTCGGGCTGCTTGAAAGAGGTAAAACAAATATTACAATAAAAAGCCTTGAAAATATCGCCAATGCTTTAGAGGTTGATATAAAAACTCTTTTTGATTTTATTTTATAGAATTATTGATACTTTTAATTTTTATTATATTAAATATGTCTCTCAAATTAACACACATTTAATATATAATAATTAGTATAAAATTTATGAAAAATATTTATATGAAAGATGAAATAAGATACGAAAGAATTTTAAATATTATTGATTTAATTATGACAATGCAGTCAAATACTTTCGGTGTGAGCTTAAAAGACATTCAAACTGCATATAATGTATCACGCAGAACGGCTCAAAGAATGAAAGATATTGTCATAAGTCTTTATCCACAGGTGAAGGAATTACAGACAAATTCAAAAATCAAACGATGGGGTTTTAAAGGTAAACCTGTTAACTTATTTGATTTCAATTCTGATGATATTGCTGATTTAGAAAATATAAAAGAACTTTGCGAAATAAATAATTTATCAGACAAAATATCAGTTTTGAACAAAGTTATTGAAAGTATAAAAAGTGCTAACAATCTTAATTTAACTACACTTGAAAATGATATTGAAGCAATGATGGAATGCGAGGGCTATGCCGTAAGACAAGGAGCTAATTTTAATGTTGATAATAAAACCTTATCAACAATACGAATGGCAATAAAATCTATGAAAAAAATTCAGTTTGGTTATCAGGCAAAAGATTATTTTGACTTAAATGAAAAAAATATTGCGGGATATAGAGTTCAAAAAGGTTTAAAACCAAAAAAGACAATTAATGCAGAACCTTTGGGGATTTTATATGGGGAAAGACACTACCTTATTGCGAAAAATGACGGTAAAATTAAACAATACCTGCTTCATAGAATATCTGACATTAAGGTGCTTGATGAATATTTTATACCTGACGCCGACTTTAATTTAAGGGAATGGGCAAATTCTTCTTTTGGTATTTTTCAAGATAAAGTAATTAATGTAAAATTAAAATTTAAAAAAGAAATTGCAGACGATGTAATTAAATATAATTTTCATCCGACACAACAAATAAAACAGCAAAAAAATGGAGCAGTAGTCTTAACCTTTACATCTTCAGGCACAAAATCAATTCTGTGGAATATTTTTAAATGGGGAGTAAATGTTGAAATTATTGCGCCAAAAAGTTTGAAAGAACAATATAAAAATTATTTAAAAGATGTTCAGAATTTGTATTTAATTTAAAAAATTGTAAATTCCCAAACGGGCTTTAAAATACATTATTCAAGATTAAAAAGTAAAAAGACCTCATTATTTGAGGTCTTTTTACTGGTGCCGATGGCCGGACTTGAACCGGCACGCAGGGTGAGCTGCGTCAGATTTTGAGTCTGATGCGTCTACCAATTTCGCCACATCGGCTTTTGGTTTTGCACTTGACTATATTAGCTTAAATATATTTTTTTTTCAATTATTTCATTTATTGATTATATTAAAGGTATTTTATAAAATAATTTATTATAAGTAAGAAAGATATGAATTTGAAAATTATAAATAATATATTGTTTGTTATTTTATTTATCGGAATAATAGTCTTTGGATATTTTATGTTTTTACCCAAAGAGAAAATCAGTTCAGAACCTGTTGAAGATGAAAAGTCAACAGTTACAAATCCAATTCCTCAAAATACACCTGCTAATGAAGATTTAACAGGCTTTGAGAGTTACAAGTTTAAATATACATATACAATTAATGTGCAAGGAGCATTAAAGTCAATTACTTTTAAAATGGACATGCCTCAAACTGAACAAGGTAAACAGTATATTACGATAACATCCTTATCTGAAAAACCCCAAAGATATTATAATACTCCAAACGGGCAGATTGCAGAATACATTTTTAATGATATATCTTCTAAAAAAGTTATAAATGTTGAAGGTATTGCAAAAGTAAGGACATATGATTTAGATGTTGCGGAAAAGTATAGCATTAATAATACTCCTGATATAAATTTGAGTGCATATCTTAAGCCCGAAAAATATATTGAATCCGATGATTCTTATATTATCGGGATTGCGAATAAAATCCAAGGGCAAACGCAGGAAGAAATTATCCAAAATATATATGAATACCTGCAGAAAAATATTAAATATACTAACGTACAAGGGAATATAGGAGCAAAACAGGCACTTAAACAAAGAAAAGGAAAGTGCAGTGAATATTCCGCCGCAATGGTTGCAATATGTCGGGCAAAAAATATCCCTGCAAGAGTAGTTGTCGGTGATATTTTAAGGGAACAATTTACAGCGCATTCCTGGGTAGAAATATATTTTGACAAATACGGCTGGGTGGCTTTTGATCCTACTCATCAGGGAATTCATTTCAGAAAATACATTAACGGTAAACCGCAAGATAGTATTATTTATAATTCTAAAAATACGGGATTAAATTATATTGCATTACACAGAAATCAAATAGAAAGTACACCTATTAATTATGTATTTAATTCAAATGGTCAAGGTTATGCATATTTAGTAAAGAGTTTGACTGTCGAAAAAATTTCCGAATAAAAATTAAATAGTAAATCTTGACTAATAGTAACTCTTAAGATTTATTATATAATATTATCGGAGGTTTTTATGAAGAGAAGAGAATTTATAATAAACTCTGCACTTGCAATAGGCGGTACTGCGCTTCTTTCAGGATGCGAAAAAAAAGAGCTTATTAAAGCGGAAAATCAAATTGACAGAAGGCAATACAAGGATATAACGGTTCCGCTATTGGGATTTGGTTGTATGCGTCTGCCTATGAACGGTCGTAAAGTTGACATGGTCGAGCTGGAAAAAATGACAGAATATGCTTTTAGCCACGGTGCTAATTATTTTGATACAGCATATATGTATGTTGACGGTCAATCAGAAACTGCAATCGGTAAAGTGCTTAAAAAATATGACAGAAGTTCTTTTATTCTTGCGGATAAAAGTCCTATATATAAAATGAGCTCACAAAGCGATGTCAGAAAAATTTTCGATGAACAGCGAAAAAAATGTCAGGTAGATTATTTTGATTTTTATATGTGCCATAACATTAATGTAAATTCTTTTGAGCAGTACAGAAATGTTAAAATGGTTGAAGAACTGTCAAAACTCAAAGAGGAAGGCTTAATTAAATACTTTGGTTTTTCATTTCACGGCACTCCTGAAATTTTAAAAGAAGTAGTAAAGGATTATAAATGGGATTTTGCCCAATTGCAGGTTAATTACTTGGATTGGGATGTAGTAAAAGCTCATGAACAGTATGATATAGTTCAATCGCTCGGCATACCGGTTACGGTAATGGAACCGTTAAGAGGCGGGGGGTTAGTTAATTTAAGTGAAAAAGCACTTGCAAAATTAAAAGAAAATTATCCTAATGCAACACCTGCCGAGTTCGGTTTAAGATGGGCGGCAAGTCAAAATAATGTTGTAACTGTTTTAAGCGGTATGAGTAATCTTAAACAGATGAAAGAAAATATTGCTACTTTTGAAAGCTTTACTCCGATGAATGAGCAGGAATTAAAAACTGCGGATGAAATGGCTAAAATCATCCAATCTCAAGGAGAAATTAACTGTACAGCTTGTAAATACTGCATGGAAGTTTGTCCGAAAGGTAAAACATTCCGGCTATTTTCTCCTTATACAATCAATACAAGGTTACAAAAAGCCCGTTCCACTTAAAAATATATTATGAAACATTAAGTGACAGCGAAAAAGCAAATAATTGCATTAAATGCGGATTATGCAATAAAAACTGTCCGCAAAATCTGCCTATACCTGACTTATTGGCACAGGTACAAAAGGAATATGAAAAGGCAAGTTCATAATGTTTTATAAAATAAGATTAACAGTTGCAATTATAATATTTATAACGGCAATACTTGCGCTTCTCGGAATTTTTTATCCGATTCACTTATTTGATATTCAAATAGCTCCCTTAATTCAAAGAGTAATTATTGATTTTTCGGTTATAAGTGCAATTGCTCTTGGCATATTGTTGTTGTTAACATTATTATTCGGCAGAATATACTGTTCAACATTATGTCCGTTTGGGATTTTACAAGAGTTAATCGCACTGTTCCGAGGTAAAAGGAAGGAAAAAACAAGAAAAAATCTGCCCGTTAAATATTTTATAACCGCCCTGACTTTCGGAATAATGATAGGCGGAAGTGCAATTATAATAAGATATATAGAACCATATACATATTTTGGTTCCGCTGTAACTTTATCTGTTATCGGTATTATTGCAGTTATTGCGATTATTGTACTTTCAATATTTAAAAACAGATACTTTTGCACAAACATTTGCCCTGTCGGCTGTTTATTGGGGTTGTTATCTAAAATCTCACTTTTTAAAATATACATAAAAGAGGATGAATGTTTATCCTGCGGAATGTGCGAAAGAAATTGTCCATCAGGTTGTATTGAAGTTGATGAAGCTAAAGTGGATAATGAAACTTGCGTTAAATGTTTTAAATGCCTTAATCTATGCCCAAAAAATGCTGTAACATACGGTATAAAACCAAAAAAAGAAGTAAAATTCAGCCTTAAAAGACGTGAGTTAATCACCTTTGGCGCAGCCCTTGTTATTTTTGCCGGTGCAATAAAAGCAGGAATTGAAATCGGTAAAACCGCAGCCGGAAAAATAAAAAATATTATTCTGCCTGCAGGGGCTGTTGATGCTCAAAGAATGTTTAATAAATGCTTAAATTGCAATCTTTGCATAAATGCATGCCCGAATAAAATCTTAACAAAAGCAGATAAAGACTTTGGTGCGGTGCATATTGACTACACGAAAGGTGAAAAATACTGCAAGTATGACTGCAGGGAATGTGCAAAAGTTTGCCCCTTGGGTGCAATAAAGAAAATTCCGCTTGATGAAAAGCAAAAAACAAGAATTGCGATGGCGGTAATAAATCCTGATAAATGCACTAAAAACGGAGTTTGTATAAATGTATGTCCCGTACATGCAATAAAAATGGATGAAAATCAAAGCATAAAAATAGATGCGTCAAAATGTATAGGCTGCGGAAGGTGTAAAACCGTTTGTAATTCAGAGGCTATTGAAATATTTGCAATAAACGAACAGCAAAGAGTATAATCTTTTTATAAGGAGAAAAAAATGTCGCTTGGTATAACGGAAATAACTTTAATAATTATTGTAATGCTGCTATTATTTGGCGGTAAAAGAATACCTGAACTTGCAAGAGCTTTAGGTAAAGCCTCTTATGAATTTAAAAAGGCAAAAGAAACAATAAAAAAAGAAACGGACGAAATTAAAACAGCTATAGAAGAATCACAAGAACCCCCGACAGAATTTAAGAGTGATGAAATTTAATAATGAGCGATGAAGAAAAAGATGAAAGTTTAATTTCTCATCTTGAAGCATTAAGAGAGACTCTGTTAAAATGCTTGATTTCTCTTTGTGTTGTTCTGCCCTTTACCTTCTTTATTGCGCCAAAGGCGCTTAACTGTTTAATGAAAATTTTAATCGGAGCAAATAAAGTTACTTTTAATTATTTTTCTCCGACGGAAGTTTTTCTTTTACAGATAAAAATGGCTATTGTTATTGATTTAGTTATATGTTTTCCTTATATTGCAAAAAAATATGGGATTTTATTCTGCCTGCGCTATACGATAATGAAAAAAAATTTATAAAGTCCATAGTGTTTTTATCGAGCGGGCTTTTTATCTGCGGAGTATTATTTTGCTTATTTTTTATCCTTCCTTTAATTATAAATTTCGGAATGAGTTTTCAATCTGTCAATATTCAAGCAGTATTTGGTATTTCAAATGTGGTAAATTTGTCATTATGGCTAATGGTTGTTTTCGGATTAATGTTTCAAATGCCGTTAATAACTCATTCGCTTATAAAATCAGGATTTATAGATTATAAAACGATTGCGGATAAAAGACCGTATATTGTTGTAATATTGTTAACAGTGGCGGCAATTTTAACTCCGCCTGATATTATCAGCCAGATAATGCTGTTTGTCCCTTCATACGGATTATTTGAACTTGGATTAATATTCTCAAAAAAAAGTAAGGAAGAAAAATGAGCGGATTATCTTTAGCAACAAAAGCCTTAAAAACATTGGAAACAAGTTCTTCAATCGGGATGTTTGCCCGTGATACAGGCGGATGTTTAATTTCAAGGCTGGGATTATCAAGGTCAAAGGATGAATCAAAAGAGATAAGTTTTGCTGAACTTTCAGAATCCGCTATATTTTACTTCGGTGCGCCTATACTTGCAAAAGCTACTTCAGATGTATTTATGAAACATCCGAATAAGCAACTCGGTAAATTTGGTCAAATTGTTACTACATTTGGTGTAATACTTCCCGCTGTATTTGCTATTGCCCCGTTAAGGAATTTAATGACATACTCAAAAACGGGGAAGGAAAAATTTACCGGTGTTATCTGCTTAGAAAAACAGAAACAGGAACAACATACTGAAGAAGCTGAAAAAAAAGCAAAAAAACTGATTAAAATACTTTCAGGTATAACTCTGGGAACGGTTGGATTAGCTTTAGCCGTTATGGAACTGGGAAAAAATCCGAATATATATAAAAAAATAGAACCGTTTATTGATAAATTTGTTAAAAAGTTTGCTTTTTCGCAAAAAGGTGATTTGGAACTCATTCACTATGGCGCTTTAATTTATCCTGTAAGTATAGCAAGTTATTTTTATGCAAGCCGTGATAAATATGAAAAACAAGAAAATGCACGCAGATTTTCTATTACTGTTCCCTTAATGTTTTTTGGTGAAAAATTAATTCAAAATCCGATTTATAAAAAGTTTGATAAAATATTTAAAACTAATGTCATTGAAAATGGGAATATTAAAACTTATAAAGAAATTTTACAAATGCCGATTGAAAAACAAAAACAAATGTTAAAATCTAAAAATTGTGCATACGGTTTGACTTTCTTTATAAATACAATGGCAATCGCAGGAGCTGTAGCATTATTAAACAGAATTGCCACAAAACGAAAATTTGAGAGAGAAAATGGAGAAGCTCAAAAATGAGTGATAAATATATAGATATAGATTTCGCAAAACTTGATATAGAACGGCAAAAAAGAAGAGGATGTTCAGAAGCCGTTTTCTGCGAATGCAAAACGAATGTTCAGCTTATTGAAATCTTTAAAACCTTTAAATCTAAAGGGCAGAATATTTTAGGAACTCGTGCTTCAGCCGAGCAGTATGAGGCGCTGAAAAAAGAATTTCCCGATATACAATATAATGCACAGGGCAGAGTATTAACACTTATTCAAAATAAAATAACAAAAGTCGGTGAGGTCGCTGTCTGTACGGGCGGAACGGGTGATATCCCCATAGCCGAAGAAGCATCCGAAACAGCGGAATTTTACGGCAGTAACGTAACAAAATACTATGATATAGGAGTTGCAGGCATACACAGGTTATTTGATAAGATAGATAATATCAGAAAAGCTAATGTTATTATTGCGGTTGCGGGCATGGAAGGTGCTTTGGGCGGAATTATAGCGGGACTTGTTGATATCCCCGTTATAGCAGTACCGACCTCAATAGGTTACGGGGCTTCATTTAAAGGGTTATCGGCACTTTTGACAATGTTAAATTCCTGCGCGGAGGGAATGACTGTAGTTAATATTGATAACGGATTTAATGCCGGCTACAGTGCAAATCAAATTAACAGAAAAATCAGTCTTGCTAAAAAGGAGTAATTAATGGATTTATATTTTGAATGTTATAACGGAATTTCAGGCGATATGGCGGTAGCAGCTCTTATTGATTTAGGGGCAAGCAGGGAAAAGCTTGAAAAAGCGCTTATATCAATGGGGCTTAATGATGAATTTAGTTATGTAATTTCCAAAAAATCAGTTAATGCAATTACGGTATCTGATTTTGATGTTATTTTAAAAAAACATGAAATGCACCATGAGGAACACCACCATGAACACAGAAATCTTAATGATATAAACCTTATTATTGATAAAGCGGATATTTCGGATAATGCTAAAAAGCTTGCAAAAAGAATTTTTAAAATAGTAGCAGAAGCGGAAAGTAAAGTCCATGGTAAAGATATAAATGAAGTACATTTCCACGAAATAGGGGCTATTGATTCCATTGTTGATATAGTTAGTTTTTCGGTACTTTTGGATGATTTATCTCCCGATAAAGTTTATTTTTCAACGTTAACTGATGGGCAAGGCTCTGTAGAATGTCAGCATGGAACAATCCCCGTACCTGTTCCGGCTGTATGCGAAATAGTTTCAAATTATAAATTACCCTTCAGAATATCTGATAATAACGGAGAAATGGTAACTCCGACAGGGGCTGCCATAGTTGCATCACTCTATAGCGGTGAAAAACTGCCTCAAGAATTTATAATTAATAAAACAGGATACGGGGCAGGCAAAAGACCGTATAAAAATCCCGTTTTAAGAGTTTTTAGTATCTCTTATAACTAAAAAAGTTGCAATAATCATAATAATAAGTGCCGTATAAAACTGTAACAGCGGTTTTTCTTTTAATATTATAAGCGAGAAAACCACACCAAAATAAGGAGCTAATGAATATATAGCACCTGTTTTTGAAGCTCCTAAAAATCTTTGAGCATATATATAAAGACATACACTTACTCCGTATGAGAAAACTCCCAAACACATTGTTAATAACACCCATTTTATTGACGGAAAAACTTCTCCGATTATTAATGCAATAATTAATCCGCCCAGCCCCGAAAAAATCCCTTTTATTATGGTTATTTGTCTTGTATCTTTTATGCTGAGCAATCTTGTAAAATTATTTTCTAATCCCCAGCAAATGCAGGATAATAAAACAAAAACTGACCCAACATTAAAGATAAAACTTCCGTAACCTTCAAAAGTTAGGATTATACTTGCTAAAGTTATTAACAAAATTGCAATAAAAAGATTTTTTGATACTTTTTCTTTAAAGATTAAAAAAGCAAAAACCACTGTTCCCGCAAGTTCAAAATTGCCTAAGAGTGAAGCATTGGCTCCTGTTGTCTTAGATATCCCAAGCATTAAAAAAATAATTGCACATATATCAAGAATTATCATGCATATTGAATAAGGGATTTCCTTCTTTGTTAAAGATAATTCGCTGCCACAGGGCTTGAACAATAATGTTAAAAACAACCCCAGACCTGCGCCTGAGTACAGTAAACCTCCTGTTATTACAGGCGGAACATAATTACTTAAAAGTTTGGCAAAAGGAACACATAAAGCAAATAAAATTGCTGATAATAATGCACTTATAATGCCTGCAAGGTTTTTATTTTGTATTAATGGTTTCATTCATACTGCCTGTTCTATATCCTTGTAAATCCATTGTGACATAGTCAAATCCAAGGTTTTTAATTTTGGAATAAATATCAGAGTTAAGAAATTTATTAAATTCCGTTTTTAAAACTTCAATCCGTGCAAGCTTACCGTGAAGTCTTACTCTAAATTGTTTAAACCCCGCTTCAAAAAGGAGTTGTTCGGCTTGTTCAACCATTTTAAGTTTTTCTTCCGTAATTTCTTCGCCGTAAACAAACCTTGAAGCCAAGCAGGCAAAAGAAGGTTTTTTATTCCCCGATAATGTTCTAATTTCTTCTTTAGTTAGTCCTGCTTCTTTTAAGGGACTTATTATATTAAGTTCTTTTACAGCCAATGCCCCGGGGCGATAATCCTTATCATCATCAATGTTAGAGCCTTCTATAACATATTTAATATTATGTAATTTCGCAATTTCAAGGAATTTGCTGAAAATATTTTTTTTACAGATATAACAGCGATTTACGGGATTGTGTTTAATATTTTCAATATCAATATCAACAATTATATGTTTTATCTTGTTTTTGAGGCAAAAAGCTTTTGCTTCTTTAAGTTCTCTTTTAGGAAATAATGGTGACTTTGCGGTAACTGCAATAACATTATCACCTAATACATCATGGGCGGTTTTTAAAAGAAAACTTGAGTCAACTCCTGATGAAAAAGCCACTGCAACAGAACCTAAATCTTTTAAATATACCTTTAATTTATTATATTTATCTTCGAAAGACATATTTGGTTCCCTCTTATATATTTAAAAAATCCCGTATATAAAAGAACAAGCGGGCGAAGGGACTCGAACCCTCGGCGTCAACCTTGGGAAGGTTGCATTCTACCACTGAATTACGCCCGCATAAAATATATAATTATTATATTTTAAAAAAAATTTTTTGTATATATATTTGATTTATACCGTTACTTTATTATTGCAAGATAATTAATAATATAATAAAATATATTCATTAAAAAAGAAACGGCTTTGTGATGGGAATATATAATATCTGCTATGCTTGTGATAACGGTTATATAGAACCTTTATTGGTTTCAATTGCATCTGTTTTAAATAATGCGAACAGGGATGAAAAGTTTTTATTTCATATATTAGACGGTGGCTTGTCTGATATTAATAAGGCATATATTGAATCTTTAACGGAAAACGTTAATTATATCCCTGTAAATGATGAAGATTTTTCGTGTTGCCCTTTGCTCAAAGACAGTAATGAACAATTTAAGGCATATCATGTTACGATACCTACTTATTACAGATTTAAACTTCCCGAGTTACTTTATGAAACGGATAAAATCTTATATTTGGATTGCGATGTAATAGTAAGAGGATCGTTAAAAGAACTATATGAAACAAATCTTGAGAATAAAGCAGCCGCTCTTGTAACTGATGCAGATAGCAAAGAACAGGCTGAAAGATTAAGCTTGAAGGAATATTATAATGCCGGAATTATGCTTATTAATTTGGATTATTGGCGGAAAAATGATATAAGTGCAAAATTATTTAAGTTTGCAGTTGATTTTAAAGATATTATTCTTTGGCAGGATCAGGATATTATTAACTGCGTTTTAAATAACAGTATTGAGAAACTTTCTAATAATTGGAATTATCAATATTTTGCATATGAAAATCCGAATTTGGAGGAACTTACAAATAGTACAATTTTACATCTTTGCGGCAGATTTAAGCCTTTTGTAATCCCGTTTGAACATCCTGTTTATGATTGTTATTATCACTATTTATCATTAACTCCGATGAAAAATAAAATCCTTGAATACAAATTAAAAGGAAAAGGAAAGTTTTTGGAAAATAATATCGGCGGTAAAATTACAAAAATGTTATTATATGCAACGGATAAAAATTTACAAATGTTGTATAAAATTTTTGATGATTTATATGCTTATGTTACACGGACTAAAAAGACTATAGATGCTGAAACTGATGTTAAAATACATAAAGTTTATGAAGCAATAGATAATCTAAAAGATTCAATGTAACATTTTGTTTTAAAACTCTAATTAAAGAATTTTGTGTATTAAAATATAATTATGGGACGAATAAAACAATTACCGGTTAATTTAATAAATCAGATAGCAGCGGGCGAAGTGATTGAACGTCCCTCAAGTGTTGTAAAGGAGCTTGTTGAAAATTCAATAGATGCGAATGCTACAAAAATAGAAATTTCTGTTTCCAATGAATGCCGAAATATCAGAATAGCTGATAACGGCTCAGGTATTCATCCTGATGATATTCAGCTTGCTTTTTCTAAGCATGCCACAAGCAAACTCACTGATGAGAACAGTCTTTTCAATATTGAAACATTAGGGTTTAGAGGAGAGGCTTTAGCAAGTATAATATCTATTGCGAGAGTATCCTGCACTACAAGAACTAAAGATTTTGACTACGGAACAAAGGTTGAATCGGAAAATTCCGTTGTAAATGCTTCACAAACAGGATGCGCACAAGGAACAATTATGGAGGTTAAAGATTTATTCTTTAATCAGCCTGCAAGATTAAAGTTCTTAAAAAATGCAAAAACAGAGTTTGCCTATATTCAAGAGTTAGTAAACTCGCTTGCTTTAGCTAATCCTAAAATTGCTTTTATTCTCAAAAACGAAGGAAATCAAATTTTAACAACATCTCAAAATTCTGATTTATTAACCAGAATAACTGAAATTTACTCTTCCGGTATAATAAATGAACTTAAAGAAGTTAAAAAAACAGATATATTAAGCGGATTTGCAATAGAAGGTTATGTTTCAATTCCCTCTTATACCCGTTCAAGTAAGAAATCTATTTATACATTTGTTAATTCAAGGACGGTAAAATGTCCTGTAATATTAAAAGCAATAGATATCGCATATAAAAATATGCTTCCTAACGGCAGATATCCGTTTGTTGTTATAAATTTAAATATCAGTCCCGATGAAGTAGATGTTAATGCACATCCTACAAAAAGAGAGGTGAGGTATAAGAACCCCAACAGAGTATTTAACTTTGTACAAAGTGCAGTAAGTTCAGCTCTTTTAAATATTCAAACTGATTTTGAAAATACTCAAAAACCGTTGCAAACGATTGAAAAGCCGGCAAATGTTGTGTCATTTAATTCAAAAAGCTTTATAAAAGAAGAAGTTGAAAAAGATACAACTCCTATTTTTCCAGTTAAAATTGAAAGAAAAATTGAGGATAAACCAAAAAATGAAGATGAAGTTACTCAAAAAAAAATGGAAATAACTTTTGATTCAACTCCCCGTTTAAAGCAGATAAATGTTATAGGACAGTATAATAATACATATATACTTGTAGAAAATGACGATAACCTTGAAATAATAGATCAGCATATTGCGCAGGAAAGATACATATATGAAAAACTGAAAAGCGAAAAAGAAATTGCATCTCAGCTTTTAATTATATCTGATGTTATTGATATAGAACCTGTGGAAGCGGAGATTTTGGAAAACTCACGAGAACACTTAAAAATATTCGGGTATCAGATAGAAAAAATTTCAGATACACAAGTAATATTTAAGAAAATCCCGCAAGTTTTATCACAAGCAAAACCCAAGGATATATTAGCTGAACTTTTAAAAAATTTAAAAGCTTCACCTGAAAATGATTTAGATACAATAGAAGAGAGAATATTAATAACGACATCTTGTAAAGCCTCGGTAAAAGCAGGCGAAAAGCTGACCATGTGGCAAATGGAAGATATAGTTAAGAAGTTAAGGACTACAAAAAATCCCTACACATGTCCGCACGGCAGACCAATATCGCATTACATTCCGTTAAAAGAAGTGGCATCATATTTTGACAGATGCGTAAAGGATAACAAATGATAAGTTTTTTAGGATTATGCATAGAAAATTTTATAAAAGTATTAAAATACATATTTGGCGGAAACGTTAAATATGGTTCTGTTATAGCAAGGGCGGCTATGATAAGTTATGATTCCCTGCCTATTGCATTGAGTATAGTATTTATAGCAGCAGTCGTAATTGCGCTTCAGGTATCAAAGCAATTTTTAATGTCCGGTGCTGAAAGTTATGTCGGCGGATTTTTAGCTGTTGCTCTTGTTCGAGAACTTGCTCCCGGGTTTGCAGCTTTAGCTATAAGTGCAAGAGCGGGAACAGCCATAAGTGCTGAAATAGCTAACATGAAAGTAACATCACAGGTAGATGCTCTAAAAACATTAAAAGTTGAACCTGTCGGATATTATTTTACCCCGAGAATACTTGCAGGTGCTGTTACTGTACCTATGGTTGTTATACTTGCAGAATTATTCGGGGTGTTAGGCGGTATGATTATTTCATATTTCACCATAGGACTTCATCCTAATCGTTATATGTCGTCGGTATGGCTTTGGCTGAATACAAGAGATATTTATATAAGTATATTTAAAGGGTTTTTATTTGGGGTTACCATACCGCTTGTTTGTGCAACACAAGGATATAAAACAAAGGGCGGAGCTAAAGGTGTAGGTATTTCTACAACAAAAGCAGCAATTAAATCAACCGTATTTTTACTTTTGGTTGATTTAATCGTTACTTTTTTATTTTATGTTGTTTAAATTAGTTAATTCCCGATAATCTTTTTAATTCATCAGGTCTTTGTGATTTAGCAAGAGCATCTTCTTCGGTTATTAAGCGGGATTTATATAATTCGCTTAAAGCGGTTTCTAAAGTCTGCATACCTTGACCTGCACCGGTTTGAATAGCAGAATATAATTGTGCGGATTTACCTTCTCTAATCATATTAGAAACGGCATTATTTTTAATTAAAATTTCCTGTGCCATTACACGACCTTTTTTTGTTCCGTCGGGTTGAACTCGTGGTAATAAAGTTTGAGCAAATACACCTTCTAAACATGTACTTAGCTGAACTCTAATTTGCTGCTGCTGACCTTCGGGGAATACGTCTATAATACGGTCTATAGTTTGGCTGGCGGATGATGTATGCAAAGTACCAAAAACCAAGTGACCTGTTTCTGCTGCGGTTAGTGCAAGTGCTATTGTTTCAACGTCACGCATTTCGCCGACCAGTATAATATCGGGGTCTTCTCTTAATGCTGATCTTAAAGCATTTGCAAAAGACCTTGTATCTTGTCCGAGTTCTCTTTGATGTACTACACTTTTTTTAGATTTATGCACAAACTCGATAGGGTCTTCAATAGTTAATATATGTTCACTTCTCGTATCATTTATATAATCTATCATTGAAGCAAGAGTTGTTGATTTACCGCTACCTGTAGGCCCTGTTACAAGTATTAATCCTCTCGGTCTTTCGGTTATTTTTCTTACGACCTCTGATAATCCTAAAGTTTCAAATGAAGGTATTGTACTTGTAATCGTTCTGAAGGCGGCCGCATAGGTTCCTTTGTTTTTATAAATATTTACCCTGAATCTGCTTACCCCCTCAATACCGTAAGACATATCAAGTTCCCAATTTTGTTCTAAAGTCCTTCTCTGCTCATTTGTAAGCATCGGGAAAAGTACGTCCTCAACAGCCTGCGGACTCATAATATCATGTTTTGTTCTTAATAAGTTGCCATCAACCCTTATAACGGGCGGTAACCCTGCAGATAAATGTAAATCGCTTGCATTATAGCTTACTACTTCTTTTAATAAGTCATCAATAATCATATATATCCTCTTTTTATTTTAATAATAAAATATATAATAACATTTTTATCTTATTTTAGACAAGTTTTTTGCATTTTATACTTTTTCCAGACTATATATATCGGAATACCTGTTGCAATTATTAACAATGTTTTCATGGAATTTGCAAATTTATGTATTGTTAATGAATATATTATAAAACTCCCTGTTATTATAAAGAAAATACCAAATAGGCTGTTAACTTTATTTTTTATTGTTTCTTTATTTTTAAGACGGTAAATAAATATTCCGATTGCAGTCAAAACATAAAATATCAGTGCGGCATATATTACATAATCAAGCAGTTCACTGTAATTTCCGCAGAAAAGAATAAAAACTCCCGCCCAAAAACATTGAAGAATTAATGAATTAACGGGAACATTTGTTTTTTCGTTAATTTTGCCCAAGCTGTTAAAAAGCAGATTATCTTTTGCCATTTGATAATATACTCTTGCTCCTGTCATAATAAGCCCGTTTGCGCTTCCGCAGGCTGAAATTAATATTATAATTGCGGTTATTATCTCGCCTATTGCTCCGGTGATATTTTTCATTAAAACAACCGGAACAATATCTTCAGGAGCTGTTTTTATTTGTTCTATGGGGATTGAGAAAACATATAAGACGTTAATAAATAAATAAAGTGCCATTACAATTATTACACCCCAAAAAAGAGCTTGAGGTATGTTCTTTTCAGGGTTTTTAACTTCTGCGGATATAAATGTTATATTATTCCAAGTTACCATTGCAAAGATAGCACCTACTGTTGCGGCGGAGATTATTTCCAGATTAGAAAAATTTAAGTCGCTAAAATGGACGGTATTTATAAAGTTTGAACTTATTATATCCCAATTACAGCCTAAAAATAAGCCGAAAACAATAATTCCGACTATGGATAAAACTTTTGTTACGGTAAAAATATTTTGAGTTAAAACCCCGTATTTAACACCTTTTGAGTTAATAAAAGTGAGTAAAATGCAGATTAATAAAGCGCAAATCTGCTGAGTGGAAATATGAAAATACGGCAGGTTAATTAAGTAAACTGAAGAACTTATTTTAGGGAATATAACCCCCAAAAACTTTCCAACCGCAATACAAACAGCGGCAATAGTTGCGGTTTGAATTACAAGCAAAAGCGACCAGCCGTATAAAAAAGCGGTTAAATCGTTAAACATCTTTTTTAAAAACATATACTGTCCGCCGTCTTCTTTAATATTCAAGACGGGTTCTGCGTATGCTATTGCACCTGATAATGAAAATAATCCCGCAATTATCCAAACCAAAAGCAGAAACCACGCATTTCCAACTTGCCGAGCGATATCTGCGGACACTATAAATATTCCGCATCCGACCATAGAACCGACGACTACGGATATTGAATCTTTTAAATTTAATGTTCTTTTAAGTTCACTGCTCATCTTTAAACCATACTTTATTTAATTTAAAAATTAAATCGTGTCTTTTGCAATAGGATATTAATTCTGATTTGATGTCTTTTAATAAAACAAAAATTGTAATAAGGTTCGGTGCTGCCATAACAAGGTATGTTGCGTCGGTAAAATCGATAACACTTTTAATATTCATACAAGAGCCGATTACAATAAACAGGCAAAAAATAATTTGATAGATTATAACTCTTTTACAGCCCTCTCCCGATAAGAAACACCAAGCTTTTTGTCCGTAATAAGCCCATGAAACTATAGTTGAAAAAGCAAATAAGATTATAACAACGGCAAGAATATACGGGAAGAAGGATATAACACTTTCAAAAGCCGAAGAAGTTAATTGAACACCCGTAATTCCGTTAGTGTAGTTTAAGTATTCGCCCGTTAAAATAATAACGAAAGCTGTCATGGAGCAGACAATAACGGTATCAAAAAACGGCTCAAGCATTGAAACAAAGCCTTGAGAAACAGGTTCATTTGTTTTGACTGCTGCATAAGCGATAGGAGATGACCCTATCCCTGCTTCATTTGATTGTATTGACCTTCTTAAACCGATAATTATAGCGCCAATCATACCGCCTTCAACTGCTTTAGGGAAGAATGCTTCATGAACAATCGTATAAATTGCGTGCGGAATTTGATTAAAATGTAAAACAATTATTGTAAGGCAGGCGAGCATATAGATAATACACATAACGGGAACTATTTTAGAAGTAACTTTAGCTATACTTTTAATTCCTCCGACTATAACAAGAGCCACCATAACTGCAATAAATAAGCCTAAAATCCAAGTATGTTGTGCGAAAAAACTGTTTTCACCGCCCGTTATAACTATAAATTGCTGTGCAGCTTGATTTGTCTGAAGCATACAGCCTCCTCCGAAAGTTGCGGGAATGCAGGCAATAGTAAAGATATATGCTAATAATTTGCCTGTTTTAGGCATATTTTTTAAAGCAAACCCTTTCTCCATATAGAACATAGGTCCGCCTGAAATTGTTCCGTCGGAATTAATATTTCTGTACTTTAAAGAAAGAGTAACCTCGCAGAATTTAAGCGCCATGGCAAAAATAGCACCCATTGCCATCCAAAACATAGCCCCCGGCCCGCCTATTGATATTGCAATAGCTACACCCGCTATATTGCCTATTCCGATAGTTCCCGAAAGTGCTGTTGCTAAAGCTCCAAAGGATGTAACTTCACCTTTATGTCCCGAGTGGTCGTTTTGCCCGAATATTTGTTTTAATGCGTGTTTAAAACCCCATATTCCTACCAGTCTTAAATAAAAAGTACAAAATATGCTTGTTGCAATCATTAGTAGTATTAAAACAGGTACTTCCGCCCCGAAAATTTTTATATTTGCAAATATAAACGTTGAAAACTTATCAGATATCGGTGCAAAGTATTGTTCTATATACTGGTCTATTCCTATTCCCATATTATTTCTCTTATTTCGGCTTTTACATCTATTTAAGAATAATCAAAATATACATCAGATACAAGTATTGTATTAATTCCGCTTACAAAGTTTTACAAAAAAGAAAAAAGCTATGATTAATCATAGCTGTAGATTAGGGATATGTGTATCATCGTTTTTATTTCCAAGGAATATAGGTTAATCTTAGCAGTACAAATCGGTTTTTAAATCATACATAATTATGAATAAATTTATTTTCAGATTTGAAAGAATCGTATAAAAGAAGTATGTACGAATGGAAATAAATAACTATTACTATAACAGCATAAGGAAAATACTGAAAAAAGGTGTTTGATTTAATCTTATAAATAATATTAAAAAGATTTACTTTTATTTTAAATTTGAAACATAAGGATTGAAATAAAGTTTACCAAGAGTTATAATAAGAATATCAGGGCGGTAGTTGCTCAAGCTACCAAGTCTGATTTAAGAAGTTGATGTAGCTCTTATCGTTTATTACGGTAAGGGCTACTTTTTATTATGAATAAAATCAACAGAATTAAAATTAAACTCAAATTGAATTGTTCCATAATTCGCCCTCCTTTCAAAAAACTCTCAACCGAAGTTGATGTAGATGTTGTGTTGAGGTTTTAAGAAATTACAGACTTTTTTGCCCTGAAATTTTGTAATCATAAAGATTATAATACAAAATTTGATTAAAACAAAAAGAAAAAGCATAAAATATGTTATAATGCAAAAGCATAAACCCTGCCAAAGCTGCTGGTTTTGATTTTCTCTTAATTTAGCATTTTTTAGTAGGCTGAAAGCCGAATAATGAGAGGGCAAAGTGAGTGACAGGGCGAAGCCCGAAACGAACCACTTGCCCGAAGGAAGTAAAAAACAAGACAAAATATGTTATAAAAAATCGCAAGGGATAACATTATTAAAGCAGTTTTGATTTTCTCTTAATTTAAAATATGTTATAATATGAAGATATAAAAAACGATATTCATTCAAGTTTTGATTTTCTCTTAATTTAAAATATGTTATAATTCTTTTAACTATTGTAGTTTCAACAAAGTAGTTTTGATTTTCTCTTAATTTAAAATATGTTATAATGACAAAAAATCAAAGAAGAACAAATAAGAAGTTTTGATTTTCTCTTAATTTAAAATATGTTATAATAGCATTATTAATTCGTGATACTAATATTCTGTTTTGATTTTCTCTTAATTTAAAATATGTTATAATATATTTCAGAGATCCCGATTGTGAGTCACCGTTTTGATTTTCTCTTAATTTAAAATATGTTATAATAATCAAATAAAAGTTTTTATGTGTTAACTAGTTTTGATTTTCTCTTAATTTAAAATATGTTATAATACATATACTGGCACACATACGGTTTTATAGTTTTGATTTTCTCTTAATTTAAAATATGTTATAATACAGAAGACTGAAAATTGCGTTGTATTTGAGTTTTGATTTTCTCTTAATTTAAAATATGTTATAATCTCTAGTTTGATTTAGTTGTCTTGTAGAAAGTTTTGATTTTCTCTTAATTTAAAATATGTTATAATATATTTCGATTATTCCCGATTTAAAAGTTTGTTTTGATTTTCTCTTAATTTAAAATATGTTATAATCGTTATCCAATTCTTGATATGAACGAATACGTTTTGATTTTCTCTTAATTTAAAATATGTTATAATGGTTACTGCTTAATCTGACGTGTGTAATTTGTTTTGATTTTCTCTTAATTTAAAATATGTTATAATAGATTAGAGAAATGGAACAGGAAGAAATGGGTTTTGATTTTCTCTTAATTTAAAATATGTTATAATTTAATATAATCATTACAAAACTGTTCATAAGTTTTGATTTTCTCTTAATTTAAAATATGTTATAATTAAATATATAATATATTTTTATTATTTTATGTTTTGATTTTCTCTTAATTTAAAATATGTTATAATAGGATATACAAAATAAACAAACTAATATATAATAAATACAT
>CANQAL010000016.1 GCA_947589255.1 Candidatus Gastranaerophilales bacterium
ATAGATACGGTAAAAGTTGTGGATGAAGCGGGTAAAATTACGGATACTCCCTTAAGAAACACTTTATGGAATGCTCAAACCCCGCAAATATTTAAGTATGATTTAATTTATGAACTTCATAAAAAGTATCAGGGACAAAATTATACAGATGATGCACTGCTTTTTGAAAAAGAAGGATTGCCGGTATATGTAGTAGAAAGCGAATACTCAAATTATAAAATTACGACATTAAACGATATTAATTGTAAAAAAAATTAAATATTTTAAATATTTTAAGCAAAAAAAATTTTTTTGAATTTTGAAACACATGTAGAGATTTATGGATTTAAGAATATGAATATACTCGCCGCAATGAATACAGGACTAAAAACGGGAAATCCCGTTAGTAGCAGAGTATCAAATCGTAAAAATTCAAATTCGTCTACAAGAACTTCAATTTTTTATGCTAATGATATACACGGGCAAATCCCTAAAATGCAGAGAATATATGCTGCAAGTCTGCAACATGCCGTAAATGCAAAAAAAGATGGTGCCGATGCTTTAAGATTGTGTTCCGGTGATACATTTATAGGTTCTGATGAGAAAAGGGATTCAGTTGCGGCTAAATTTTTGGATTTAGCTAAATTTGATGCACAAGCACTTGGTAATCATGAATTTGATATAACAGTTTCTGTTTGCGGAAAACTTTTAAAAGATTCAGATGTAAAAGTTTTAGGTATGAATTTAAATTTCCCGGAAGCTCCTTCTGATTTATCTAAAAAAGTTTTAAGGTCAACAATCGTAGAAGGGGAACACGGCGAAAAATACGGACTTATCGGACTTCAACCTCCCGATATGAATTCAAGAATTAAAGATAAAAAACATCTTGAAGGTATTACCATAGATGACTATGAACAGACAAAAATTGAATTACAACAAGAAGTAAATAAGTTAAAAGCTCAAGGTTTAAATAAAATTATTTTATTATCTCATACCGGAAATAAATTTGAAAAGGAAATAGCACAAACGGTATCAGGTATTGACGTTATATTGGGCGGACATTCTCACGATTTAATTTATGATGTTGTTCAAGGAGAAAACTTATTTTATTCGCCTGAAGGTGAGCCTGTTGTTATAACTCAGGCAGGCCGTGACGGAAATCACTTTGGTGTTTTAAATCTGGAATTTAATGATAAAGGTCAAATTACATATGTCCAAAATAATGTAATAGAAACAAATACGCATGCTCCAAACATGATTATTTCCAAAGCTGTTGACGGCATATTAGGTGAATCGAAAAAAATCGGAACACTCAGATATGTTGATCCTCTGCCCGCTAATAATATTATGGAGGAAAATCCTTGGGCAGATTTCGTTGCAGATGCCCTGAGACATCAGCTGGATTCTGATATTGTTTTAATTAATTCTGCTAACTTTAGAGGAAGTGTTGACCTCGGAACCGTGACGGAACTGGATATTTCAAGTATTTTCCCATTTAATAATAAATTATTTAAGGTTAAAATTAATGAAAAAGACTTAGTTGATGCAATAAAGCTCGGCGGTAAGACTCTTTCCAGCGAAAATAAAAAACCGGGTATAATTCAGGTCTCGGGATTAACTTATACCCTTGATGCACAAGGCAATCTTACTGATTTATGTCTTGTTGATAAAATGGGAAAGAAAACACCTATTGATGTAAATAATCCTAATCCCAATAAGTATATATGCGCAATATATGATGAATTCATGCTTAAGGGCGGGGATAATATGGATATGCTTAAGCGAAAAGATGATGAAATTATTGAAAGATATCCATTTGATAAAGATAAACCGACCATAGATTATATTCAGTCGCTCCCTCAGCCGTTTGATGTAAGAAAAGACGGCAGAATTCAAATACTTATGTAAGTTAATCTTAATAAATATTTAATTTGACCTTTAAATGCTTATTTTTTACAATATTATTATAATTAATAAGATATTTTGGAGTATAAAATGAGATTACATAATGTAGCCGTTATCGGATGCGGTATTTGGGGTAAAAATGTTGTAAGAAATTTTTATAATTTAAATGCCTTGCATACAATATGCGATTTGGATGAGGAAAACAGAAGGGCATTAAAAGAACAGTATCCCGATGTAAATGTTATTTCAGATTCAAATGAAATATTTAATAATCCCGATATAAATGCAGTCGCTGTTGTTACGCCCAGTCATACACATTACAAAATAGTTAAAAAAGCAATTGAATCAGGTAAGCATGCATATGTTGAAAAACCGCTTTCGACAGTATCATCTGAAGCAAAAGATTTAACCGAACTGGCTGAAAAAAATAATATGGTGCTTATGGTCGGGCATTTATTAATGTATCATCCTGCGGTAAACAGATTAAAAATGCTTATTGAAGAGGGTGCATTGGGTGATATAAGATATGTTCAAAGCGACAGATTAAATATTAATCATTTTAAAAATGATAGAAGTGTTATGTGGGATTTGGCTCCGCATGATGTTTCCATGACAAGTTATATTTTAGGAAAAGAGCCTGTTCGTGTAATTAGTGCTGTTGGAGCATCATCTGATAATAATGATATTATGGATGTTACGCATGTAACTATAGAGTACGAAGGAAACATAATTGCTCACATTTCAGACAGCTGGATACATCCGCAAAAAAGAGTAAATCTGTTGGTTAGAGGAACAAAAGCAAGTGCGATATTTGATGATACACTTGCAGAAAATAAATTGCAGATATTTGAAAGTACTTCACCTAAAGTTTCTAAGACAGAAGTACTTGATTATATTGAAATTGAACCATTAAAGCTGGAATGCCAGCATTTCCTTAATTGTATTGAACAGGGCAAAAAGGCCAGAAGTGACGGACATAACGGGTTTAATGTTGTTAAAGTTTTGGAAGAAGCTGAGAAAATTATGCTCGGCGAGAGAGTTAAAAGCCTTGATAATGTCAATTTCTTATTATCAAGAAGTAAAAAATAGTTGAGAGGTAGATAATGGCTAATTTATTGACAATATTAAGAATGCTGCTTGCTGTAGTTGCAATAGAATTTTTGTTTACGGGGAATCCCGGGTTAAATATAGCGGCACTAATATTAACATTATTTGTAATTGTTTTAGACGGACTGGATGGTGTCGTTGCAAGAATGTTAAAAGAAGAATCAAAATTTGGTTCCGTATTTGATATATTGGGTGATAGAGTAGTAGAAAATCTTTATTGGATTGCATTTGCGGTAATAGGTACTGTTGGGGTTTGGGTTCCTATGGTAGTTGTTGCAAGAGGTATAATAACTGACGGACTTAGAAGTATTGCACTATCAAAGGGATATACGGCTTTCGGTTCATCAACAATGATGCAGAATAAATTTTGTCATTTTCTGACTGCTTCAAGATTTTCAAGAGCAGTATACGGAACGGCGAAAGCTTTGGTATTTTTGGTTTTAATTGCAGCTTATATTCCAAATTTAGAATATTATAATCCGGTTAGTGTTAAGTCATTTAATATGTATTTAACAATGAAACCTTATTTAATTATTACGGCAGATATACTTGTTTATATTACCGTTGCTATGTGCATTGTAAGGGGACTGCCTGTTATATTTGAAAGTAAAAGATTTTTAACCGATGATAAAAACTAAATTTAATATTGTTTTATATGAACCGGAAATCCCGCAAAATACGGGAAATATTGTAAGATTATGTGCTTGTACTGGCTCAAACTTGCATTTGGTCGGCAAATTGGGTTTTTCTCTGTCTGATAAATACTTAAAACGGGCAGGACTTGATTATTGGGAAAGTGTAAATATAAACAAATATGATACATTAGATGATTTATTATTACAATTTCCAAATTCTTCTTTTTTTTATCTGACGACAAAGTCAAGAAACATTTATACAAAAAGAGAGTTTAAAGAAGGAGATTTTTTTGTCTTCGGCCCTGAAACAAGAGGATTGCCCGAAAGTTTATTAAAAAAATATTCGGATAATGCTATAACAATACCTATGGCAGAAGGTCAAAGAAGTTTAAATCTGTCAAATTCCGTTTCAATAGTTTTATATGAGGCAATAAGACAAAATGGTTAAATATATTGATAATACACTTGCTAATTCAATACTTCCTGTTAGAAATGAGGATGCAAATAAAGGAAGCTTTTTAAAGGTATTAAATATTGCAGGGTGCACTAATTATTCAGGTGCCGCATATTTATCATCACTTTCTGTATTAAAAGCAGGCGGCGGTTTCGTTTCTTTAGCTTGTCCTGATATTATTATTCCGAGGATATCTTCAATCATGCCCGAAGTTACATATATTCCTTTAAATTCTACATCGGACGGTTTTATTTCAGTAAATAATGAAATAAAAAATATTTCGGATTACGGGATAGTTTCAGCAGGGTGTGGAATAGGTACTGATGTTAATGTAAGGGACTTTCTCATAAATCTGATAAAATCAGTTTATAATACTCATAAACTTGTGATAGATGCTGATGCAATAAACAACATAGCAGGATATAGCGGTGATTTATCATTGAAAAATGCTGTTATTACACCTCATCCTAAAGAACTTTCAAGGTTATTAAAAGTAAATTTGGAGGATATACTTGAAAATCGGGAGAAATATGCAAGAATAGCATCTCAAAAGTATGAATGTATTACTGTTTTAAAAGGAAAAAATACAATTGTTACGGACGGAGATGAAATATTTATTAATACAACAGGGAATAGCGCCTTGGCAAAAGCCGGTTCCGGAGATGTATTAACAGGAATTATTTCAGGACTTTTATCTCAACATATGACATTATTTGATTCGGCAAAATTAGGAGTATATTTACATGGTTTGTCAGGTGATATAGCCTCAGAGGATTTAACTCAATATTCAGTACTCGCATCTGATGTTATTGATTATATTCCGCTTGCTTATAACTATATTTTATCGGAAGAATAAAAATGACTGATATTAATGAATTAAGAGAAAAATTTAATAAAAATCCTAATGATTATAATCTTATGATGGACTATGCAATTATGCTTTCTGATATCGGAGAAAATGAGGAAGCTTTGAAGCTTTTTAAAAATTTAAGACATTTGTTTCCTGAAAATCCGCAAGTTCTTTATAATATTGCAATAATTTTAGAAAAGTTGAAATATTTTGATGAGGCTTTAACGGCATATGAGAAGGCATATGAATTAGATAATAAAAATACGGATATCATGTTTAATCTTGCCGTTTGTTATATTAAATTTAAAAATTATGAAAAAGCCGAGGAACTTTTATTAAATGTTATTGAAATTGATAAAGATGATGAAAATTCTTATTTCCACTTAGGCGAGATATATTCTAAAATTTTAATGCATGATAAGGCCGTAAAGTTTCTGGAAAAAGCTGTTACACTTAATCCTAAAGATACTATTGCTTTATTTTATTTGGCATATGAATATAAACAAATCGGTGAAACAGAAAAATCAATTAATCTTTATAATGAAGTAATCACTATGAATCCCGATTATAGCTGGGCATATTTTAACTTGGCTTCTATATACTTAGAGCTTGGAGATGAAAATAAAGCAATATCATTCTTGGAAAAAACAATAAAAATAAATCCTGCAGATATTGAAGCTATAAAACTTTTGACGAAATTATTATTTAAAAATAAAAAGTTAATTCCGGCAGAAAAACTTTTAAAACAGTCAATAAAGATACTGCCTATGAGTGCAGATATATCGTATTTACTTGCACAAGTATATAAAACATTAAACAGTAAAATTAATTATTTAAAATATTTAAAATTAGCGGCTAATCAGTCAGATACTTTTAGCGGAAATGTCGATATTCTTTTAAAAGAGATTGAAGAAGCACAAAAATAATAAATGCCGTGCCACTGTCTATCGAACTGCAATAATAAAGCATTCAATATCTTTATCTACTTAATCGATAACTACACCCGAAACTTACGTCTTAGTGCTGCTATGTTCCCATCCTGACACGGTTCGACGGGTTCCGCCATAATTACAGATTATATCAACAATAAAAATATTGTCCGCCGTATCCTTACAGACCTCACAACAGGCTCTGCACCCCGCATTCTTGATTAGCGCTCGGGTCGAGAGATTCGCTAAGTCCCCGTGGAGCACGGCTTTATTATTTTATACTAAACTTATTATTTTTTCAATTTCGTTGTAAATTAGTTTAAGTTATTAATGCAGTTTAGAAACTATTTTATATATTCATATTTTAATGGTGTAGCGAACTTTAAATCGCATTTTGCGGTTTTGCCCAATATGTTATAGTATTCTCTCGGATGAAGTCCGTTTGCAGGCCTTATGGAACGGATATTTTCGGGGGTGAATTTTTCTCCAGCTTTTATATCTTTTACAACATATAAAGACCGACCGCCTTTTCTGTTTGCTTCGTTTACGGAATAATTAACTTCCCCGAGGACTTTTTCAGTATTTCTTACGGCTGTAATCATTTGTTTAAATTCTTCCGTATTTAAGGAAAATCCGCTGTCTGCACCGCCTAGGGCTCTATCAAGAGTAAAATGTTTTTCAATTACTTTTGCACCCAGAGCTACTGCGGTTATAACGGGTTCTATACTCATTGAATGGTCGGAAAGTCCTATTTTTACACCTTGCGGAGCATATTTTTCAACCATATCTTTTATTGTTATTAAATTCATATCTTCTAATTTAGCGGGGTATGAGGATGTACACTTTAATAGGGTAATATCGTTATTCCCTGCACTTTTGCAGGTATCTATTGCCTCTTGTATTTCTTCAAATGACGATATTCCGACGGATATTATCATTGGTTTACCTTTAGAAGCTGTATATTTTATTAACGGAAAATCTATGGCTTCAAAACTTGCTATTTTATATCTGGAAACTTTTATACTTTCAAGAAAATCAACGGCACTATAGTCAAATGGGGTAGAGAAAAAATCTATTCCTATTGTGTCCGCATATTCTTTTAATTCTCCCTGCCATTCCCATGGAGTATATGCTTTTTGGTATAATCCGTACAGATATTCGCCTTTCCAAAGATTATCATCTCCCGTTATTAAAAATTCAGGATTTTTACAGTCTATTGTAATTGTATCTGCCGTATACGTCTGAACTTTAACCGCATCTGCTCCTATTTCTTTTGCGGTTTTGATTATTTTTTTTGCTAATTCTTTATCCCCGCAGTGATTTGCACTCATTTCTGCTATGATATATGTTTTATCCATAATTTATATCCTTAAATTAATTAAATAATAGCATAAGCAAAGTAATACGGGCTATATAATTTATTCCTCAAATATTATTTTTTCAATATTTAACGGATTTATCATTAATGTTTCTATTTCGTTTTTACATTGTATAAATAAATTGTAGTCTGAATATAAATAGTAATATTCATCATCTTCATTGAGGTCTTTATATTTCATTACCTCTTTATTAAATTTATATACTCTTTTATTTGTTTTTAAAACCTCTATATATATTTTACCTTCAGGATTATTTTTATAATAGTACTCTGCCAGAAAATATCCCATTATTATTCCCCAGCCTAAATATTCAGTATTGCCTATATAACTTCCGCCATGACAAGATTTTTTTTCTTCAATATGAGTTAAATCAATAACTCCGACAGGAGTATTATCTACATAAAACAGGTAATATTTGCAATCTTTCCTGTTTTTCAATGATTCAAGCCATTGAAAATGATTTTCTAATGAAATTATATCTTTATTAATCATCTTCAGCCTTATTCTGTCGGAATTGCGCCACTTTAATATCAGTTTGGCTTCTTTTTTTGATAAATTAACAAAATTTTTAAATTTAATCTTCATAAGCCTGCTATGCCACCTTATAAAGATTAATATTTAAGTATCTTAATTTATTGCAATTCCCCCCCCCCTCATGTGTATTTGCGGGCGAGCTATTGTCTGTTTCAATTTCAATATGTTTTATATCAAATAAAAATAAATTCTGTTTCATTATAATTTGGGTTAATTTCTCAAATGACTTTTTTTCAAAATACATTACGTATTTTTCATCGTCATCATATAAATCTTTTGCTAATAATATTCTTTTATTTATTTGATATACTTCTTTATTGCTTTTTAATATAGTAGAATATGCTTTGCTATTTGGATTTTTCTTAAAATAAAAATATAATTGGTAATATAATATTAAAATACTGTATTTCTGATAATCCGTATTCCCCAGGTATGAACCTAATTCACAAGAATTATTTTCATTAATATTTGTATAATCAATTACCCCGATAGGTATACCGTCAACAAAAAATAAATAATATTCACAATCTTTACGGAAATTTAAGCTTTCTATGAATTTAAGATGATTTTCTAATGAAATTATATCTTTATTAATCATCTTCAGCCTTATTCTGTCAGAATTGCGCCAGGTTAATACTAATTTCTTTTCTTCCGAATTTAATTTTGTAAAATTTTTAAACTTAATTATCATATTTAAATAATAACATAAATCATATTGCATTTATATTATTTTTTATTTTCAATAAGCAGTTTTGCTGTTTCTATGGCATTAACAAGGCTGTTTTCGTTCGCAGTGCCTTTTCCTGCTTTACCAAAGGCTGTACCATGGTCTACGGATACTCTTATTATCGGAAGTCCGAAGGTTATATTTACTCCTTTTACGTTTTCCCAAGTTCCGTTTTCAGACATAGAAAATCCAAGCAGCTTTATGGGGATATGTCCTTGATCGTGATACATTGCCACAACACAGTCATACATTTTACCGAGAGCTTTTATAAAAATTGTATCCGCACTTATGGGGCCAAAGACATTTATTCCTTCTTTTTCCGCTTCTTTTATTGCAGGTGTTATGTTTTTTATTTCTTCGTCACCAAATAATCCGTTTTCTCCCGCATGGGCATTAAATCCGCAAACTCCGATTTTCGGTTCCTTTATTCCTAAGTCTTTGCATGCCTGATTAGCGACTTTAATTGTTTTCAATACATTTTCTTTTGTAATTAATTCTAAAGCTTTTTTCATTGAAACGTGGGTTGTCACGTGAGCTACTCTTAAATTTCCGTGTGCTAATATCATTGAATAATCTTTTGTATCGGTAAGCGCCGCAAACATTTCGGTATGCCCCGGAAACGGGTAGTTTGCCAGTTTAAAAGATTCTTTATTAATCGGTGCTGTTACAACAGCATCAACTTCTTTATTTAGTGCAAGCATAATTGCTTTTTCTATTGCTTTACCGGCAAGTATGCCCGATTCTTTTTGTACTTTTCCGTATTCTATATTCTTAATGTTAAATTCTTTATATACTTCAATATAATTAAGTATATTTTCTCCGATTTTTGCTTCAGAGGGTGTATTTATTTCATTTAATTTGAGATTTGCGCCTGCAATTCTTATCCCGTCAAGTAGTGAAGATTTATTACCTATAACAATCGGTATTATATCTTCAAAAGTATTTTTATATATTGCTTTTGCGATAATTTCAGTTCCTATCCCGGCAGCATCACCCATAGTAATGGCTATTTTGTGCATTTATTTTTCCTCCGTTATTATTTGAAGTGTGTTAAGAACTTTCTTTTCGAGTGCTTTCATTTCTTCATAAGTGTTTTCGCAAATAATTACATATCCTGCTCTGTTTGCACAATGTTTGTAGTCTTGAATAATGTCGCCTTCTTTTATGTTAAGTATGATATTTCTGACACCATTAAGCGATTTAAGTTCTTCAATGCCTTTAATTTGCGTAACTCTTCCCGGTTTTGGAAACGGGCACACCGTTTTTGAATATTTAATCCATCTGGGAATTAAATCACGGAAATCGGGTTTGTTACCTATTGCTATATCAATTGTTGCTTTTATTAAGTTAATTCCGAACGAATATGGCTTTCTGTATTGGGAATCAAATCCGCCTGATAACCTTGCTGTAATTTCAATAACTTTTGGTTCTGTTCCGCACAAAATCAGGTCACCTTTAAATGCACCTTCTTTAATACCCATTGCATTTGAGGCTTTTTGCATTAGTTTATACATTTTATCCTGAATTTCTTCGGGTAGTCCTGAAGGAGTAACAGAGCCTGTTTGAATAGCATATTCTTTTGAAAAATCAAATTCTCTGTCTGATATTCCTGCGGGATAAACTATTCCGTCATATACAACGGTATCAACACTGTATTCTTCTCCGATTAACTGTTCTTCAAGTAAAATTCTTTTATCAAAGAAACTGTATTTTAAGGATTCCTTGCAGGCATCTTCAAGTTCATCTTTACTTTGTATAATTTTTACACCTCTTGATGCCGAATTATCGGTACTTTTAACGACAATAGGGTAACCAAGTTCTTCCGCTTTTTTTACAGCTTCTTCATAATTTTGAGCATAGGCAAATTTTGGCCCCGCTACGTTATATTTCGCAAGTTGTTCTCTCATTTTAATTTTATTATTGCAATTATTAGCGCTTTCTATATCTATATGAGGCAAATTTAGTGCTTCTGCAACTCTTGCCACTGTGTATTCAACATCGCATCCTTGAGTATAAACACCAACAACATTGTGTGTTTTTGCAAATTCAATAGATTTATTTATGCAGGTTTCAATATCTTTTGTGGATGCAATACGGTATTCATCGGAAATTTTTAAGGCGGGTGCATCTTCAGACATATCCATGACACAGGTTTTAAGCCCCATTTCGTGTGCTGTTTTAATTGCGGGAACCATTAGTATTCCGCCCCCGATAATAATAAGGTATTTATCCATTTTTGCCTCCTAATATGTTTTCAATTTCGCTTATTTCATTGATTTCAAATTCGGCTTCTGTTTCTTTATTAAGCCTAAAATCTTTGTATTCTCCCTGTAATATTCTTATGGAATGCATACATGTCTTTTTGGCAGGTATAAAATCCTTATTAGGATCATTACCTATATAAACGCATTCACATCCTTTGGCTTTTAATTCATTTAATAACGTTTTAAACCCTATATCATTCGGCTTTCTGCCTTCCGGCCCGAAACTGTCCGTATAAATAATTTTCGTAAAAAAGTCTTTAATTCCCAGATTTTCTATTTTATATTTTTGTATATTAATCGGCCCGTCAGTTATTATAGAAAGTGTATATCCTTTATTTTTTAAGTGTTTAAGTACTTCTATGGTATTTTTAAACGGTTTAATATTTGGTTTTGCACTTCTGAAAGATTGCAATATTTCAGGGAAATATTTTTTTCCGTCAATATTTAATAATTTCCATAAATCATCATAGTTATGTTTTGATTCAATACCGTTTCTGTTTAGGACTTCATCAATTCCGTTTTTTAGTTTTTCTATTGGAATATCAAAGTATTTTTTTATTATTTGGCAGCTAAAATACATACACTGTCTGGTGTATTCACTCTGAGGATATAGTGTATCATCCAAATCAAAAATAATATGATTTATGTCAGTTAATCTTAAATCGGGCATAATAAACCTCTTATTATGCCGTCATAAATCAGCGAGTTAAGGTAGCTTTTTACCCCCCCCCATTATGTTTTGAAACCATAAATAAACCGCGCATTTTTTGATTTAAATCACAATACTTTTTCAATTAAATTGGCCTTCTTCAATTTTTTTAAAATTTCAATAATTTCTAATACTTTAACTCCCGTAATTTGAGAGATATCAAATAAATCGTTTTTGCCGTCAAGGTAGGCAATAATATCCATCATGTTTTTAACGATATATCCGGATTCTTTTGTGCTCGTTGTTGGGTATAGACCTCTTTTGCCAAGCTGTGGCTCACATAAACATTTTATTTTATATAAGCCGTTTTCTTCCAGTGCTTCTATTATCTTTAAATAGATATTAAATGTTTCTGAAAGCGAATAAGGTGAAACAATACTTAAATTATCACCGGATGTATGATATTCGGGATATTCGCCGTATTTTGTTCTCATAACGGAACATACGGGTAAATCAACTCCCGGTGCGCAATATTGTCTTTCATCAGACCCTCTGTCGAGGAAGGAATATGAATTATAGTTAGGTTGTTCCGAAGAAAGAATAGATTTTGCTGCTTTATCTGCCAGTGTATTACCGTACCTGCTTGCTACATAAGAGAAATCTCCATAATCCCCTACACAAGTAAGAATAAAACCGGCTTTAAGTTTTGATTTTAAATGCTCAAGATTTTTAGTAATATATGTAATTGAACCTATGGTCTCAGGGTTAAAAACAAACCTGTATGTATATTTATTTTTTCTTCCCTGCAGATATTTTGCGAGATATGTTGCAAGAACAGGGCCGGAAAGTTCATTATTTGCAAGAGACGGGTGACATACATAGGTAGTTAGCATAATTTCTTCATCTGTTTCCCCCGGAATAACCAAATCCGCATATGTTAACGAGCCATCTTCAAGTGTTGAATCAATGAATATTTCATACTCATCATCTTTTAACGATTTAAATTGGTTATGGCTCATACAAAAACCAAATCTTTCTTTGTAGTATGAAGTAATATAAGGTATTAAATCCGGCTGATTTGGAAGTGTATAAATGTATTCCTTTAGTTCTTCTAGTGAAACTTTTTTATGAACGGGTATTGAATAACCCATAATATGAAGGTTATTTTCTTTAAAATCAATAATTTTTTCGCCATTAGAGTTTTTAATCCAGCCGTCATTAATGTTCCATTCTTTTGGAATTGTCCAATCCTGGACTTTTGTTCCGGTCGGAACTTCATGAATTTCAAGTGAGGGCAGAATCTTTTTTATTTCACCTAAAGTTTGTCTTACTCCGTTACCGGTTAGTGAACGGCATATGGGGAAAAGTTTTTTCAATAATTCATACATATCTTTTCCGGCATTAACAATATGTTCGTTATCCCAATATATACAGGTTCTTAATGAATTATTATATAAGATATCATTTTTAACTGCCTTATATGCGGATTTCATATCAATAGTTCGTAAAATTGTATTATGTAACATTGTATCTTTATTTATATGATATTTCTTTAAAAGCTCCGTTAGTGCTTCAGCTTCATAGTTTTCTGAAAGTTTATCCAGATATCTTACGAACATTGAGTATGTTCTTATTCCTTTATTTCCGTCTTTATCGATATATTCTGCAGTAAAATCTTTTATAAATCGGTAAGGAACATTTTCTCTTTCCTGACAAAAATGTATAAATGTTTCCCCGCCGCCATCCATTCCTAAAAATAGATTTATTGCATTTACTTTCTCAAACCAGGCAAAAATTGAATCTTCGCCGAAAGAATCCTTATAATCTAGACTTGCCAGATATTTTGCATCTTTACCCCAAACAGCGAAAGAATATATCGGATGTTTTGTTCTTATAAAATCATCTCTTTCAAGTGCTGTTTGTGTTAATGAACCTGTTTCCGAACGGGTGTTATTGTAGTCAAATGTTATTCCTTTACAAAACTTCCAATTATATGTGGGAAAGATTAAATTGCCGTTTGGTGTTATTAGCTCTTGCAACAAATTGATAATATCATTGCATGTGATTTCTTCATTTAGTCGATACGCATCATAAAATACAGAAAGAACATCAGAGGTTACAAATAGTGTAATACCCCCCCCCACACCAATTTCTATTAATTTTGATTTTAAATCGTCAATAAACATTAATCATTCCCTTTAAATCTTCTTAGCAAGTACATTGTACCATGAATTTACTTTTTGCATGTTATTTTCGGTAAACTCTTCTTTTTCAATGCTTATTATTTCAAATCCTGCCTTTTGATATATTTCTTTTAAATCTTTTGTTGATGGAAAGTAGTATACAAAATTTTCATAAGCTTGTGTATTTTTAATTAAATAGGTATTTTCATCAATTTTATCGCCATGTTTATACAGCCAATCGTCTTGAGTGCGCCAGTTCGCAAACAAATCCCCCCCCCCGGCATTTTTTGTCAAGCTGCCGCATAGGTTGCTAAGTAATTTAATTATTTCAGCCTTTGAGTTTAAAAATATGCTGCCCCATGCAAGAATGCAGTCAACTTTTTTAATATCCTCAAAACTGAATGTATTTGTTATATCGTTTTTATAAGTTTTTAAATTAATATCAAAATTTTCTAAACGTTTTTTTACAATATCTAAAAGCTCGGCATTACAATCAACTGCAACTATATTTTTAAATCCTGCTATTGCCATTGCTTCTGTATGTCTGCCGTCCCCGCAGCCAAAATCGCATATTGAATTATAATTTTTCCTTATGCTGTATAAATATCTGATTACATTTTCATTCGGATATAATAAATATCCTTTTGCGTATGCTTCGCCCATCTTCTTTTGCGCTTGCTTTACCAATACATTTAAATTCATATTACTTCTCCTTAGATGTTTTTTAAGTGATTTTATCCCCATAATTATGCAACTAATTGATTCAAGAAGCGGTTACTTATTGTTATTACCCCCCCCCGCGCATTATTAAGGATATTTTGTGTATACTTAAATTTTAATAAATTTGAATTTTTGAACCCTGCTTTTGAAAAGGCATTAATTGACGGTATATTATCAGTTAATATATATGCACTTACATTTGTAAAACCTGAAAGTTTTAAGCTTTTCTTTATAATTTGAGAGCCAAGTCCTAAAGAACGAAATTCTTTAACAATACTTATTGAAATGATTGTTTCTTCTCCTTTTCGTTCAAATCTAACTTGTCCGATAAAATTTTCATTTTCATCTTCTACAATGTAAAAAGGTAAATTTTTATTTAAAATTCTTTTATTAAACCAATTTACATGTTCATCCCAAGAAATATAATTAGTGTTTTCTGATTTTTTTCTGACTGTAGGGTCATTAGATAAATCGTAAACTTTTTTAATATCTTCAATAGATGCAAATCTGTATTTAAGCATATAAATTCCTTTAAATCTTTTTTGCAAGCACATTATACCATGAATTAATTTTGTGCATGTTGTCTTCGGTAAATTCTTCTTTTTCTATGCTTAGTATTTTCATGCCTGCCTTTTTATATATCTCTTTTAAATCCTTTATTGTTGGAAAATAGTATACAAAATTGTCGTGAACTTGTGTATTTTTAATTAAAAATGTATTTTTATTTATTTCCTCGCCATGTTTATACAGCCAATCATCTTGAGTGCGCCAGTTCGCAAACAATTCACCCCCGTCACTTATGTTTATACTTTCAGATAAATTACTTATTAATTTTATTATTTCAGATTCAGTGTTATAAAACAGACTTCCCCATGCAAGAATGCAGTCAACTTTTTTAATATCTTTAAACGAAAAAGAATTTGTTATATCGTTTTCATATGTCATTAGATTAATGTCAAAATTTTCTAAACGTTTTTTTACAATATCTAAAAGCTCAGAATTACAATCAACGGCAACTATATTTTTAAATCCTGCTATTGCCATTGCTTCTGTGTGTCTGCCGTTACCGCATCCAAAATCGCATATGGAATTGAATTTTTTTCTAACTTTATATAAATATCTGATAACATTTTCATTCGGGTATAAAAGATATCTGTTTATTGATGTTTCACACCATTTTTTCTCTGCCTGTTTAAGCAATTTATTTAAATCCATATTATAAACTCCTTTAAATCTTTTCTTTCTCAAATAAATTTAATATATAATCAGCATTCATTTTTAAAGTTTTTTTACTTCCGCCTTCAATAATAAAATATCCTCTGTTTATTATTGAATTTCCGTCTTTTACTTTTCCTAAAACTTCACTGCCTATATTACATTTATATTCAATAATATTTAATTTGCTTTTTAGTTGTTCAAAATTAGGGATTTTTCTTATTCTGCAATTTTCAAAATCAAAAAATCTAATCATCATATTTTTTATGTATTTGGGACTAAAATTATAACTCTTTCCCCGGATAAAGTTTAAATATTCTTTTACCATATTAATTCCCGTTGCGTGAATTGTAAAATTATTATGCATATTATGCCCCGAAGGTCTTGGTGCAAATTCTATAGCAAACGGGTTTTCGTTTTCATCTAAAATTAAATCACAATTTATTAAAGAATTTTCAATCTTTAATATTGTTACGCATTTTTGTATATAGTCTGTAATTTTGTTATAAACATTTTGTTTTATGTCTTTAAAATTTGTCGAATACACACCGATACTTTGACTGAACGGAAACGAAGTTATAATTTTTTCACGAAGCAAGACCAAATAAAATTTTCCCTCTATAACTGCCCCGTCAATGCCGTATTCAGTTCCTCTTTTAAGAGTTTCAAAAATATAATCTTCATTAAAAGGCATTTGAGAAATAATTTTTTCTTCAAGCTCTTTTTCTGAGAAAATTGCAATAACACCTCTGTTTCCGGAGCCAAATCTTGGTTTTACAATTATCGGAAAGTGTAAATTTTTTAATGTTGAATTTTTAAATTCCCCCCCCCCGAGGGCTTATTCCGGCAGGGATTAAATTGCATATTGCATCTCTTAGCTTATTCTTAGAAGTTTCAATATGAAAAAGATATTTGTCTGTACATAAATTACATGATAATTTACTGCAACCTTTTAAATGATAATAGTTATTTATTATTCCCGTAGTTGTTAAATATCGTCCAATGGGAACAGGAATAACAACCTCGGGTTTTCTATCTGACAGCTTGTTTATTATTGATTTAGGTTGTTTTATATCTTCCACATACTTTTCATCAGCATATTTTAATCCTTCCGCATTTTCATTTCCGTCAAATGCAATAACATAATAACCTGCTTTTTGTGCTTCTTTTATTCCAAATACAGATTCTTTTCCGGCCCCAATAACAAGCGCTATTTTTTTATTGTTCATTAAATTTTTCCTTTATATATTTAACATCTTTTTCAAAATCATTTAAATTTGTTTTACTATCTTTTATTGTTTCTATTGCAAGATAGGCATTTTTATTAAGTAAATTTATAATTTTGTTTATATTAATTGAACCTTCACCAAAATGCAAATGTTTATCATACATATTGTCAGCAAAGTTATCGCTTATATGATAAACCGCGGGGTTTAGTTCATTCATTTTATTTACATAATTATAAATATCTTTTTTTAAATAGTTTGCCGTGCATATACAATGCCCTATATCCAAACAAAAACCGCATTTTACTTCACTTAATATTTTTTTAATATCCTCGATTGTTGCACCTATACAAAATCCGTCTTTCCCGGTTTTTGAAAGATTAACAATGTAAGGTTTATTTTCAACAAGAAAAGTTAATCCTGAAATATCTTTCATTTGTGTGATTGATTCATCTGTTTGTCCGCCGATTCCCGGATGAAAAACTGTATATAAAGCATTTAAACTTTCTGAATATTCATTAACTTGTTTTACCAATTTATAATTATATTCACGGCAGCGATTATCCGAGAAATTTAAATTGTGTGCAAAATGCGGGGCATGTATTGCAAACGGAATATTTAATTTTGCCCATTTACTTAAAACATCCAGTGTATCAGGAACAACATATAATTCTATATAGTCAAAAAAACCTTCTTTATAAAGCCTTTTTGCCTCCTCATAATAGTAATCCGTATTTATTGACCAAAGTTTTAAACCTAATTTCATAATTCAACCTTTTTGAAAAGTTTTTTTAATTCATCAAGCGAAATCCCATCAGTTATACCAATTTCACTGTTTACAAAATCTTTTTGTTCTTGGGTTATTTCACCGAAAGGTTTATGAGAAAATAAATCATATGCAATTCGTCCGTAATTCACATCTAGTATTGAACTTATTATCTTAGGCGCATCTGTTTCTCTGCCGGATGTGTTATCGGTAATAGAAGGAGTTCCGAGTATAAAAAACGGTATTCCCATTTCAATGGCATAAAATGAGTATGATCCGGGTTCATTAGATGTAGCATATTTATAATTTTTAAGGATATCATAAAATGCCTCATAAAATTGCTTATCACCTTGATTATATGATGCACATACAGTCTTAAACCCTCTTTTTTCATATTCCTTGTCGGTTTGATATTCTTCAATATCGCTATGATGCAAGCAGATTGTAACCGGTTGAAATTCTTCAGGCAGATTTCTTAAAAGATTACAATATTCATCAATATTGTATTCTGATTTTATTAAATGTGTGGAATGCGAAGGATATGCGATTGTTCCTTTAGCTTCAGCACTTTTAACTATATTATTCATTCTTCTGTAAATAACAAACGGAGCTGTTATTGTATAGCAAGGAATATTGCTGTTTTCTTCCCAATACTTTTTCAATCTGTTGTTCCATACAAAATAGAAATCAATTTTTTTTTCTAAATCATGTTTTGATATTCCATCTGTAGGGTTCCAACCGTGCTGAATTTCGTAATTTTTTATTTTTGTTTTTATTCCTGTATACCTTTCAAGTATGGATTTCATATCATAAAGTCCGCGCCTTTTAACTCCCGAGCGAAATATTGTATGTCCAAATAACCTGTATACTTTGCGTCTTTCTTTATGCTCTATTGTAAAAATACCTAAATATGTCTTTTTTATTTCCATTTCAGCCTCTGTTGTGTAATATTTTATATTTCATTTCCGCCGTTTGCCAATCCTCTTCATTATCTATATCCTGACATTCAAGTTCATCTATAACGTAAGCCATCGTGTCATCAGGAGCAAGAGAATTATGTTCATACAGTTTTTCGGTTTTACAAAAATAAAACATTCCGACATCATAATATTTAGGTATTAAATCTTGGCTTCTTGTATTACATTTTTCCCTATCCAATATTTTAAGAATACCGTTATCGGTTATCTCAAGAGCCCATTCAATAGGAACGGGGAATTTGCAGACAGGTGCAAGTCCGTCATGGTCTCCCATTTTTTTATATGCATTAATTAATGTTTCTGATTTTAAAAAGGGCACACACGGATATATACAGCATATTATGTCAAAATTTTTCCCCAGTTTTTTATATTCATTTATTACTTCATCTATAACATCAAAAGTAGTGGCATAATCGCTTGATGTTTTTTCCGAACGCATAAACGGAACACTTGCACCGTATTCTTTTGCTATTTGAGCAATCTCATTATCATCTGTTGACACCATAATTTCATCAAAGATTTTTGAGCCTTTTGCTGCATTAATTGCATAAGATAACATTGGCTTACCCATAAAATCTTTTATATTTTTTTTCGGTATTCTTTTGCTGCCGCCTCTCGCCGTTATAATACATATTATTGACATTTGTTCTCCAATTTTTTATTCTTGCCGTAAATCAACTTTAAATTTAAATGAAGGAAACTCCAAAGAAGAAAATCCCCTTTTATATTTTGCTATTGCGCAAAGTTTTAATATATCAATCCCCCCCCCCCAGCATTTGTAAGCAGTGATGAATATACATTTGCGCCTGCTTCATAAAATTCAATTCCTGCCGATTTTAAATATTTTATAGCCTCCCACTGAATAATATATCCGTGGTGTCCGTTTAAAATTTTTGAATCTATTGTTGCATATGAAGCATAGTATGCCGCATTTTTATACATCATAATAAGTGCAGCTGCAGCATAATCTTTTATTTCTTCAAGCCAAAGCATAACAAGAACAGCTTTCCCCTTCTCTATCCACTCAAGCATACATTCCCAGGATTTATCCGTTCTGGTTTGCCTACCGGCATCTATTTTATGAATTTCTTTAAACTTAAATAATTTATCTTTTGTTATATTATTTTTATCAAATATATCAACTCTGTAATTTTTTTCTTTGATTACTTGTTTTATTGCTGCTTTATGCCCTTTTCTCATAGAACGCAATATTTCTTCTTCTGTTTTTCTTAAGTCTATAATATTTGTGGTTGTAAATTCTAATTTTATATTTTTTGAGAATATATTGAACGGAGTAAAATCACGAAAGTAATTGAATTTTATAAGCGGATCAATTTGGAATTTTCCGTATTTTATGTTATTTTCTTTTGATATTTTAGATATTTCATTCCAAATAGCATCAAAAATGCTTGAGATATTTATATCGCAATTGTTTTTTATGGCAGGGAGCGGAGTATAATCGCTATACATTGCAAAACATTGATTTTCTTTGTCAGGGTAGCTATATTCACTCATTAAAGGAACTATTGCAATAATTTCTTTGTTTTGTTTAATCATAAACGAATGATTTTTTGAATCCGAATCAAATCTGCAATTTTTACTGTATTTAAACCAGTCAGTTGTATGTCTGAACCAGGCATAATCAGAATTTTGTGCAAAATCATCCCACATCTGAGCATTTTCATTTGTTAAATATTCAATTTCCATTAATTATATTTCCTTCGTATTTTATTAATAAGATTTAATTGATTCTTGAAAATCCTGCCTGTGCGGGCTGCCCTTCTAAATTTTCTTCAACTTTATTTTCTTTTATTAACGTTGACAATTTTTCAAATACTTCATCCGCGGCATTTAAGTATTGTTCAACTTGTGCTTCTGTATGTGCATACATTGCATAAAAGCCGCCGCTTGCCAAAAAGCCTTTTTTTAGCATCTCTTGAGTAAAATATGCAATATTTACAAAATGATTATTTGTAAAGCTGAAATGTATCATTGGCTTAAATCCGCCTACATGGATATCAAGATTGTGTTTTTTCGCCAGTCTTTCCCAGCCGTTCCATACTAAATCAGAAATATGAATAAGATGCTTAGATACATCATTTTTAACATATTTATTTATCATTGCCAATGCTGCTGCATTGCCTACCCTTTCTGTCCAATTTGTTGAAGTGATAAATGCATCCTGAGCATATCGCATTACCCATTCTTTTCCGATTATTGCACTTATCGGGAAACCGTTCCCTAGTGCTTTTGAAAATACTGCAATATCAGGTTTAAATCCAAGTTTTAGATGTGCACCTCCGTTACATATTCTAAATCCCGCAGAAACTTCATCAATAATAAGCGGAACATTTTTGGTTTTTGCTGCTTCATGCACTGCGTCTATAAATTCTTTAGTCGGCTCATAGTTTCTTATTGGCTCCATTACAATTCCTGCAAGATTTTCGCCCGCTTCTTTAACCGCTTTATGTAAATCATTAATATCGTTATAGAAAAATGGTATTACAGTCCCCGTTAAACCTTTCGGTACTCCATTCGGATTTAAACCTGCAATCCATTGAGAATCCAATGCTTCTTTCTTCCCCAAATTTGCAGCCAAATACCAATCACACCAGCCGTGATAACCGCAGAAAATTATAACATCTTTTTTCGTTGCTACTCTCGCTATTCTTACGGCTATTGACATTGCTTCTCCGCCGCCTCTTGCAAATCGAGCCATATCAGCCCACGGATGAAGTTCTATTAATTTCTCCGCAAGTGCAACTTCTTCAGGGGGATTTAATGTTGTCGCTGAGCCTTTATTTATTACATCAATTACTGCTTTGTTTACATCTTCATCGGCATAACCAAGTACGGTTGCCCCAATTCCGCCTATGCTGAAATCAAGATAATGATTATCATCTAAATCAACAACCTCGACTCCTTTTGCCTCTTTAAAATATGTGGGCCATACTCCTCTTGAATATCTGTCAGGCCTTTTTGATAATAATTGTGTCATTCCCGGTATTAATTTCACTGCTTTTTCTTGCAGTTCAAGCGACTTTTTATTGTTCATTTTTATTCCCTTTTTATTTTTTTACCCATAAACTTGGCATAAATATGTTTGCTTCTATATTTGTAAATTCATTTGATATTTCATTTAAAATTTCGGATGGAAATTCCTCGTTAAATATCCCTATATTCTCTTTTAATTGTTCAATATTATCTACACCAAAAACAAGGTGTGATATTGCTTTAAACTGCTTTACCCAGTTGATTGCCAATGATATTCGGGATATATTATGTTTTTTACAAATCACATCTATTTTTCTCAATATCGGCTTTGCTCCGTTTAAATACGGTGGAACTTCATCCTCATTCATTAAAATTAAACCTTGGATAAATGCACTTCTGGAGTGGATTTGCGTATTCTTTTTTTCTTGCGCAAGCTCAAAAACTCCTTCATTCCTCATTCTTTGATCAAAAATACTGGATGGAAGCTGCATAAAATCAACTTTATCGCTGTTTATGCATATTTTTGCTTCATCAGGATAATATACGGATACTCCCGAGTGTCTTATTCTGCCTTCTTGTCTGACTTCATATAGTGCGTTAAGCATTTCGGGATTATACGCATATCTTGAGGAATGGAACATGTATGCATCAAGATAATCTGTATGCAATCTTTCCAAAGATTTTGTTAAATGTTCATTTATAACTTTTTTATAGTCTTTTTCATCAACATCATCAAGAGCATTAGGGGTAAATTTTGAAATTATAAATAATTTATCTCTTTTTATTAAATCCCTTTTTAAAAATTCCCCGACAACATCTTCCGCTGTGCCGTATGATGCTGCGGTATCTATTGTATTAATCCCGTTATGGACGGCATAATCCAGTATTTTAATTGCATCTTCAATTGACGGCCTTTTTTGATTTCTAATTCCATAATCCATTCCAAATTGAACTGTCCCTAAACAAAGTTTCATTATTTATTCCCCCCCCCGTGGGCTGCAGCTTATCTCTTGTATGAGTTTTCTCATATCTTCAACAGTTAACCACTTGTCATTGTT
>CANQAL010000017.1 GCA_947589255.1 Candidatus Gastranaerophilales bacterium
ATAGAGCAAAGATCTCCGAAGTCTTTAGATGTGGGTTCAACTCCCATCGGGCACAAGTTTACTTCTTAATAACTGGTAATTATTTAAAATATATAATATAATTTCTATATAGATTTTGAAAAGGTAAATAATGGCTAAAGAAATTGATACTGTTCCTATAGAGGTAATAATACTTACGGCAGACCATGAAATAAAAGGTACCGTTCATGTTTCAAAATATACTAAAACAAACAGAGAACTTACTGATTTATTGAATGACAAAGATAAACGGTTTATTGCCGTCACAAATGCAGAAATTCTTGAAAGAAATTCAAATGTTCCGCCAAGAAGATATAATTTTTTGGAAATACATATTGATTGTATAATGATGGTTCATCCGTCAAGTCAGGTTGTATTTAGAGATACGGGTAAAGCGCAAGAGGATATTGCCCGTTTTAGGGAATTGCGCAAAAAATTAAATCAAACGAAACCTTTTTAGTATGAAGCAATTTAAAAATATTTTGTTAATAAATTTTGGCGGAATTGGTGATGAAATCCTATTTATGCCGGTTATTCAAAGTTTACGTAAGGCATATCCAAACTCTAAAATAACACTATGTCTTGAAGGAAGAAGTAAAAGTTTTGTAAATCTGACAGATTTATTAAATGATTACTTTTGTGTTGATATAAAAACAAAAAATAAATATATTCAAATGCTAAAATTGTATTTTAAAGCACTTACAGGCAGGTATGATTTGGTTATATCAGCGGGAGCAAATCCTTTAATTTCGATTTTATTGTTTTTTACGGGAATTGAAACAAAAATCGGTTATAAAACTTCAGGATTGAGTGAAAAATTATTAACATTTGCCGTTGATTTAAATAAAAATCAATATGCTTCAAATATGTATTATGACTTAGTAAAACCTATTTTTGATATTCCGTTTGAACTTCCTTGTATTAATACGGGAGAATGTGTTAAACTGCCCGATTCTGTTTTAGTACACCCCGGGGTAAGTAAAATAAGTTTGGACAAGGGAATAATAAAAACTATTAATGCGGAAAAATGGTCAGAACTTATAAAAAAGCTTCTTTTAAAAGGAAAAAATGTATATCTGGCAGGTGGTCCCGACGATTCTGCGGTTATTGATGAAATAAGAAAAAATTTATCAAATACTAATTTTGATAATTTTTATGATATGTTTGGAAAAACTAAAAATATCTTAGATCTGGCGAAATTGATAAAAAGTGCCGAAATTTTTATTTGCTCCGATTCTGCCCCCATGCATATCGGAGTTGCCGTAAATACAAAAACAATTGCAATATTCGGACCTACAGATGAAAAAAAACTTTTACCAAAATCAAATAACTTTATTCCGATAACCAATAATTGTGATTGTCGTCCTTGTCTGTGGGAAAAAAGAAATACTTCCTGTGAAAATCTCGATTGTTTAAATATAAATATTGAAAAAATTATGGAGAATATATAAATGAATAAATTGAAAAAAATACTTGTTATAATTTTAAGTATTCCTCTTCTTATTTTGGTATTATTTTTTGCAGATTGGATTATATACAAAACAAATTATAAAAAATCATATTATTGTGTTCATACCGGTTTATGCCCGATGAGGTATGTGACTGATAATAAGTTTATTATAAAAGGAATGAATTTAAATAATTACGGTCGATATAAAACGGATATTAAAAATCCCGAAAATCCTATAATCGTATTTGGTTCTTCTTTTGCACAGGGGTGGGATAGTATAGAAAAGGGTTTTCCCGCTGCACTTGCAAAACATACAAATCGTAATGTTATAGATAGAACTTATAACTGGGGGGGGATACAATATTTGTATTTCCAAAGTTGTAATGATTATTTTTATCAAATTGTTCCTAAAACAAAAGATATAATATATGTAATGTCGTATAATGATGTAGAAGAGGCTTTTATTTCCACGACTAACGAAATTTCGGACACCGATTTTAAATTGCATTATTATTGGAAAAACGGAAATTTGAATATGTCGAATTACAGAAATCGTTTTCTGAATTTTATAAGATCAATATATCTGGTAAAACTTATTAATCGAATATATGTTGAAAAATATATTAATAACTATCTTAATTATATTGATGTCGCAGATTTGCTGGTAATGTATTTTGATATTTCAAAAGATAATTTTTTAAGACATTATAATAATGAAATCAATTTTAATATAATTATGTATGGTTATATCCCTGCTAAGGAGGAATTAATTAGAGAATTATATTCCAAGGGGTATAATGTAATAGATTTTTCGGATGTAGATCTTAACGATAATAATTATAATTGGGAGGAGTTGTTACCTCTGCTCAAACTAAGTAATTAATACTTAAACATAATATTCTGTTATCTTTTTTTTGTTTAGATTATAATTTCAAAAGAACAGATAGTGGAGTAAATTATTGTGCTTAAAGACAGATATTTTCCTCAAGAGATAGAGAAAAAATGGCAAAAACATTGGGATGAAACAAAGTTAAATAAAGTATATAACGATAAAAATAAAGAAAAATATTATGTTTTATCAATGCTTCCATATCCGTCAGGGAAATTACATATGGGACATGTCAGAAATTATACGATATCGGATGTAATAGCCCGTTATAAAAGAATGAAGGGATATAATGTACTTCATCCCATGGGCTGGGACAGTTTTGGTTTGCCTGCCGAGAATGCGGCAATACAGCATGGTGCAAATCCTAAAAAATGGACTCTTGATAACATTCTATATATGAAAAAGCAGCTCAAAAAACTGGGATTAATGATAGATTGGGATAGAGAAGTAACTACTTGTCTGCCCGAATACTATAAGTGGACCCAATATTTCTTTATACAAATGTTTAAAAAAGGTTTGGCATATAAAAAAGAAGCCGCTGTTAATTGGTGTAATAATTGTGCAACCGTACTTGCAAACGAGCAGGTCATTGACGGCAAATGCTGGAGATGCGACGGTGAAGTAGAGAAAAAATATCTATCTCAGTGGTTTTTAAAGATAACTGATTATGCACAAGAACTTTTAGATGATATAGAAAAACTTAAAGGCTGGCCTGATAGTGTTAAAATAATGCAAAAAAATTGGATTGACCGCTCAACAGGTGCTATTTTAAGATTTAAAGTTAAAGAAATAGAAGGTTTAGAAGTTCCCGTCTACACAACAAGACCTGATACGGCTTATGGTATTACATATCTTGTTGTCGCACCCGAATATAAAGACATTGAGAAATTAACAACCCCTGAAAATAAAGATGCGGTTGAAGCATACAGACAAAATGCAAGAAAAATGTCTGAGATAGAAAGACTTTCAACAGAAAGAATAAAAACAGGTGTGCCATTAGGTACTCACTTAATAAATCCGTTAAATGGCGAGGAATTCCCGATTTGGACGGCTGATTATGCACTGGCAGAATACGGAACAGGCGCTGTTATGGCAGTTCCTGCTCATGATGAAAGAGATTTCGCTTTTGCAAAAAAATATAATCTGCCTATAAAAATTGTTATTCAAAATCCTGAAAATCCTTTAAGTGAGTTAAAAGAAGCATATACTGATAAAGGTGTGCTTGTAAATTCTCTTGATTGCAATGGTTTGGATAATGAAAAAGCCAAACAGGTAATTATAGATAAAGCAGTTAAAGGCGGATTTGGTGAGGCAAAAGTGCAATATAGGCTCCGTGACTGGTTAATTTCAAGGCAAAGATATTGGGGAACTCCTATTCCTATCGTATATTGCCCTAAATGCGGAACTGTTCCCGTTGATGAAAAGGATTTACCGGTACTTTTGCCCGAGGATGTTGATTTTAGTGTAAAAGGAATGTCCCCTGTTAAAACTTCCGAAAGCTTTAAATACACAACATGCCCGATATGCGGAGGCAGAGCCGAAAGAGAAACCGATACAATGGATACATTTATGTGTTCAAACTGGTATTTTTACAGATATACCGATGCAAGAAACCAGGAGGCTCCGTTTGATAAAGACATACTACATTATTGGGCTCCCATTGACCAGTATGTAGGCGGTATTGAACATGCTATTTTACACTTATTATATTCAAGATTTTTTACTAAAGCTTTAAGAGATTTAGGAATAATTAATATTGATGAGCCGTTCAAAAATCTTTTAACACAAGGTATGGTTTTAAAAGACGGGTCAAAAATGTCAAAATCAAAGGGAAATACAGTAGATCCTGATGAAATATTTGCAAACTACGGGGCTGATACGGCAAGACTGTTTATTCTGTCAGATTCCCCTCCGAATAGGGATTTTGATTGGTCAGATGCTGGTGTTGAAGGCTGTTATAAATTCTTAAATCGTTTATGGCGATTATATTCTGAACATCAAAATGATATCAAGTTAAATTATAATCTTCCTGATATAAGTTCTTTATCAAAAGAAAATAACAACTTAATAAGAGAAGTTCATATGACAATTAAAAAAGTTTCACAGGATATTGCAAATGAATTTCAATTTAATACGGTAATATCTAAGTATAGAGAGTTTTCAAACTATATAAGTGATTATCTTAATAATAAAAATGAACTTAATGATGAAGATAAGAACGTTTTAAGCTTTGCATTAATTAGTTACTTAAAAATGCTTGCGCCCGTTTTACCGCATATGACTGAAGAAATCTATGAAGGTTTGGGCGGAAATGATTCCGTTCATAAACTCAAGTGGCCTGAATTTGATGAAAATCTTGCTAAAACAAGTTCTATAACTTTAGTAGTTCAAATAAACGGTAAAGTAAAAGAAAAAATTGAAGTTGATGCAGAATCTTCTAAAGAAGAACTTGAAAAAATAGCACTTAACAGTACAAGAATTAAAGAACTTACGAAAGATAAAGAAATAGTAAAAGTAATTGTTGTACCGGGTAAACTTGTTAATATAGTAGTTAAATAGACAAAATAAATACAAAAAATACCGCATAAAATGCGGTATTTTTTTGCATAAGAATTAATTATTCTTCAGTATAAGTTAATTTAAAAGCAATAGCCGCGCAAACTGCACCTATAAGGTTTGCACCTATTGTATACCATACTAAAGAGAATGGAATAATTCCGAGCATACCGACAGAAACAGCAACTGCCGGGTTAAATGCACCTGCACATAAGCTTCCGCCAACTGCAAAAGCACCTGTTAAAACGGTAAATCCGATAGCTAATCCGTAGTATGAATTTCCTTGAGTATTTTTTGTTGTTGCTGTTTGAAGTACAACATAACAAAGTGCAAATGTAAATAAAAATTCAGCTATTAATAAACCTTTTAAGTTGAAGTTTGTTCCGTCTACAATCATAATTGAATCTTTTGCCATTAGTGTAAATATACATACGGCTAAAATTCCGCCTAAAACTTGAGCGATAATGTAAGGAATAACCTGTTTCCAAGATAATGCGCCTCTTATTGCTGCAGCTATTGAAACTGAAGGATTATAGTGTCCGCCTGAAATATGTCCTCCGGCATATACCATAATCATAAGCGCTGAAGCAATCGCAAGCGGTGCTATTACTCCATCAACTCCTAATAATCCCGTACAAGCTACAGTAATAACAAGGAAAAATGCTCCTATAAGTTCAACTAAGTACTTTTTCAAATTTTCTTTCATTTAATATCCTCCTTTTGAAAAGACCATATTTAGTTTAACATTTTTCCTTGTTTATGTAAATTTATGCTTTTTTAAATAATGTAATCTTATCTATAAACGGATATATTACTGATAGCATTAATGCTCCGAAAAATCCGCTCCAAAATCCATCTATTTGAAATCCGGGTGAGAATTTTGCAACAAGTAAAAATAATAATGCATTAATAATTAAACTGAATATCCCAAGTGTTAATACATTTAGAGGCAGGGAAATTAATTGTACCAGCGGTCTTATAAGTAAATTTACAATACTTAGTACTAAAACTACTACCATTGCACTTAAAAATCCGGATATTGTAATCCCAGGGATAACCCATGCTATTAGCATTATTAACAATGCTAAAAGTACCCATTTTACTAACATATTCATCATATTTTTTCTCCTTTTTATTCAAATTAACTCTTTTTTAAGAGAAAAAAATTATCCAATGTTAAATTCTATTTAACTGTTCCAATTTTTTTGAAATTATAATTCCTCTATCAATTAATTCCAATGCAAGTCCTTTTGATTTTATTTGTTTAATGGCATATTCAAATAAATCATATAAATATTCGGGGATTTTATCTTTATTTGCATCGTAATACATCATTTCCAAATCAAGAGTAAGATGTTTTATGCCCGTTTCTGCTGATTTATTAATCCAGGCATCAATTTCTTCTTTGTTATCATTAATTTCAGGGATTATAATGTATTTAGTTTTTACTCTGTTTGGTTCAGGTTGAACCGCTGCATATTTATTCAGATTTTGCCATACTCTGTCATAAAAATCTCTTCTTTTTACTTTTATAAAAGTTTCTTTTGTTCCTGAATCAACTGAAACTACTATGTTTACTCTTCCTTCTTTTATTCCTTGTTCAACTACGGGAGAGTATATTGTTGCATTTGTAAGTATTCTTATATTTGATAAATCATGTTCTATGAACAATTTTAACAGATTATTAAATTCCGGAGCGCTGCAAGGCTCACCTCCTGCTATTGTAATGTGTCCGCCTTTTCTTAAATATCCTTGTTCCGCCATATCTGCTATAACTTTATATATATTGTATTGTTTAGCTTTTGGACCGCCCCAATCGTTTAAATTACAATATACGCAATGTTCATTACATGTTACCCAATTATTAAAGTTTATATAAGAAATATAATTATCATTATCCCATTCTTTTTCTTCTAAATATATACAATTTTGACATTCAGGAATGATTTTTCCTTTTTGCATTTGATGTCTGTATTTATTTTTTATTGAGAAATATTTCTTCCAATTTACCGGTTCTCCCGAATAATTATCTATAAGTTTTATGTACTTTTCAGGAACCATTCGACAGCATAAATTGATGCTTTCTGAATTAAAATCTATTCCGTGTTCAATTAAATTGCAACTTATATATTTTTTATTTTTATTGAAAAAAAACATTAATTCATCCTTGTATGAGTTCTTTTATTTCATCCGTTGTTGAATTTAAGTAAAATTTTCTGAAATCGTTAATTTCTTTTATTTTCTCGTCTATCGTATAATATAAATCATCTTGTTTTATTTTAGATAGTTCAATGGGGTGCAAGTACGTTATTAGGGCTGTGTCGGGGCTTGTTTTATTGAAGTCTGTCATATTGCAATTTTCAAACAAATTTAAAATTCCTTCAAGTGTTTCTGTATCTATATATAGAGCATTAGCTAATCTTGATAGCTTTAATTCTCCTTTTAAATTAGACAGGGCATATTTAAGCATTCCCGAAAGTTTTGATATTACAGTATCTGTATTTATTGAAGGAATATTAAAATTCATTAAATGTACAATTTTTGCATCAGTGTCTTTTATTATTTTATAAAATTCGCTTTCGCAGTTAGGACAATCAAAAAACATTATCTGCTCTGTATTAGAAGGAATGTTTTCTGCTGTAAACAGTTTATTTTCTATGTCTTTTGGTATATTTAACTGAGTTTTAAGTGATGAATTTTCTATAAATATTCCGGTTGTCTTTTTTGTTGTATTGATAAAATCTAAGACCTGCATTATTATATTTTTTTTATTGCGGTGGTCTAATATTTTTATTTCTGTTTGCTGTTCTTTTTTATTTAATAATTCTGATTTAAGGTCTGAAATTATAAGTTGTATATTTACTTCACCGTTAAATTCGTTAACCGAAGGCGAGAATAATATATCAAGTTTAGAATTTAAAGGCAGATTAAAATCAGTAGTATTCCATTTTACGGCTTCAAATTGTTTTGAATTATTTTTTGATAAAAATAATTTAAGATGGTTATTGTTTAGTCCCATAAATCTGAAGTTTTCAAGATTTAAATCGTTTATTACGAATAACGGAGAAGGGTTTGCCTGCCCAAACGGTTGAAGTTTATTTATTGTTTCGATTGTGTCAAAAGTTAAGTCTTCTATATTAAGCTCCATATCTGCTTCAAGTTTTACCGTTGTATAGTCAATATCTTGAGTATATTCTTCTATTGTTTCGGATAGAAGCTGTTTAAATTTATCAAAAGAAATTTTTGTTTTATCAAAAGAAAATCCTGCCGCCATTTTATGCCCGCCAAAACCTTCAAACAGATTTTTATGCTCTGATAATATTGAATGAATATTAACCCCTTGAATGCTTCTTGATGAGCATCTTATTATATCGGGGTTTTTTTCATCAGAAGTCATTAAAAATACGGGTTTATTAAATTCTTCAACCAGTTTTGAGGCTGCAATTCCGATTATTCCTATGTGCCAGGAGGGAGAATATAATATTATACTTTTTTTATTTTCGTTTATTTTAGTTAAATACATTGATTTAGCTTCATTATATATTTCATTGCATAAATTTTGTCTTTTAATGTTTAAATCGTTTAGTAACTTAACAGATTTATTAATTTCTTCTTCATCCTCTGATATCAATAGATTTATTGCGGAAATCGGATTATCAAGCCTGCCTGCGGCATTTAATCTCGGTACAACAGTAAAAGCTATTGTTTCTGATGTGACTGAGTTAAGGTCACTTATTCCTGCACAGCTTAAAAGTTTAGTAATTCCTTTATGAATACCTTTTTTTATTAGTTCAAGCCCCATTGAAACAATAGTTCTGTTTTCTCCGAGTAATTCAACTACATCACCAATAGTCCCGATTGCTGCGAGCGGAAGAATTTCATATACAAAATCTTCTTGCTTATAGAAGTTAAGAAGTGCGCATGCCAGTTTAAAGGCTACTCCCGCACCTGAGAGGTAATTTAAGCTTTCAAGTTCTTCTAAAGATAAATCTGATTTTAAAGAATTCTGTGCTTTAGGATTAATAATTGCAAAAGCTTCGGGCAGGATTTCGGGTGCTTCATGGTGGTCGGTTATTATTACGTCAGCTTTAAATCCTTTTGCAAAGTTTACCTCGTCTTTATTTGATATTCCGCAATCTACGGTAATTATTAGTTTCGATTTGCGTTTAGCAATTATGTTAACGAGCGCTTTTGTGTTTAATCCGTGGCTTTCCGTCATTCTGTCAGGCAGGTAAAAATCAACATTAGCACCTATTTTTTTTAGTGTTAAATATAAAATTGAAGTTGATGTAATTCCATCTGCGTCAAAGTCACCGTATATTGTTATATTTTCATTATTATCAACGGCTTGCTTTATCCTCAAAACTGATTTTTCCATATCGTTAAAAACATCCGCCGGACTTAGAGGGGCCTTTAACGGGTTAAGAAAGTTTTTAATCTTTTCTTCAGTATTAATTCCTCTATTTTGAAGCAGTACGGCAAGAATGCGGTTAGAACCGCACAATTTTAAAATATTTTCATCCGGAGCGGATGTTTGTATATCCCAAATCTTGCGCACTCGCATATTATTTTATTATATTACCTTTAACTATATTTCTTTATTTGAATCGTCAAAAAAGTTTTCTTGTTCAAGTTCTTTTTTTAACTCTTCAACGTCTTTATCTTCTTTAATTTTATCTATAACAATTTTAGCCATTTCTTTAGCTAAAAGTTTTTGAGTTTCAGGCGGTGAATTTTGGAGCATATTAATAGCAGTTCTGACTGTTCTATCAATATCGTACCACCTTGAATTCGCTCTTTCATCCATACCTTCTTCAACAGCTTCAATTATTTCGTTAACGTCTGTATATTCGCTGAAGGCGATATTATGCTCAGCTATTATTTTTATTAAATTTAATGCTACTTTTATTTGTGTTTCATCGTCGGATGCTTCAAGAGTTTTCATTGATTTTGATAAGATAGGATCTTTATCGTACCATCTTCTGTGTTTATTATTGTATTCTTCTTTCATAAACTCCCACCTCTCTTTTAACCGTTTTTAAATTTAACACCGTATTCGGTTTTTGGGTAATCCCATTTTATGTTTTTCTTTTCGCAGGCAATTTTACATGCTCCGCATTCAAGACAATTTTCATATCTTATTGTCATTATACATTTTTTATCGTTCCATTCATATACGTTTGCGGGACAAATATAAGTACAAAATTTATCGGTGCATCTCATACATACATCATTATCAACCGAAAGATGGCTCTCAGGTGCTTTATTATTTTTTACAAGTGCTAATTTTTCATCTATATTCATTTTTTTATGCATCTTTCTATAGCAAATAATCCTAACGGAATACTTTTTTGAATGACCCCGCTTTTTAAAACCGTTGATACAAATCTTCTGTATCTTGCTCTTTTAGGGATTTCATCAGCGGTTGTCAAAACTTCAAAAAATTGTTCAGCTAATTCGGGATATAATTCCGTAATAACATTTATGTGCTTTTTTATAAAAGGAATTGTATCTTTATGAGTTCTCATATCTTTTAAAATTATGCTGTTTTGCAGCTTTTTATAATATAAAGATAAGATTGAAGCGGAGCAATCGCCTTTTTCGAGTGCAAATATTGCGGTTTCTGCGGCAAGTTTTCCGCTTAGCATTGCAAGATTTGTGCCTTCCATATGGATGTTATTTACCATCATGGCAGCATCACCAATTACCATTACCCTGTTATCATATACTTTAGGCATTGAGTTAAGCCCGCCTTCCGGAATTAAATGTGCGGAATATTCTATTGATTCACCATCTTTTATGTACCTATGTATTGAAGGATGAGATTTTAATTCTTCTAAGAGTTCATAAGGTTTTATTTTCTTTTCTTTAAGTTCATCTAAACCAATACCAAACCCGAGAGTTATTGTATCTTTATTTGTGAACATAAACCCAAGGGCAAGTGAATTTTTTAAAGGTCCGCCTATAATTTTACAAGCGCATCCTTCATCATCCGAGATGTTAAATCTGTCTTCAATAACTTTTTGAGGAAGTTTTATAACTTCTTTTACATTAACCGTTACATCCTTATCTTTAAGTTCATTTCTTAAGCCCAGTTGTTTTGCGAGTATAGAATTAACTCCGTCTGCAATAATAACTAAATCGGAATAGAAATTTTCGTATTCGGTTTTAATGCCGGCTACTTTTCCGTTTTCAATTAATATTTCTTTTACACAAGTTTTTGGGGCATAGTATACTCCCTCTTTTTCCGCTTGTTCAACGCACCATCTGTCCCATTTTGATCGGTTAACGGTAAATGCTTTATATGCAGCTTTTGATGAAATATTGTTTTCAATTACCGTAGAATTAAAGTCTGTTAGCATGAATATTTTTTGATTATTTACGGGTCGTTCAATGGGGGCTGTTTCCCAAAATTTCGGGAATATATCTGCTGTCTGTTTTGCGTATATACACCCGCCAAACATATTTTTATCCCCTGCATTATCGCCTTTTTCAACAAGCAGTACTTTTTTGCCCGCTCTCGCCAGGGTAATTGCACAGCTTACTCCGGATGGGCCTGCTCCTATAATTATTACTTCTGTTTTATTCTCGTCCATTTTTCCTCTTTTATGTATTATACTATGCTTTACTTACTTATAGCAAAGGCGGTTAAGTTTGTTAAGCAATTTGATTATATTATTTTTATATTTTAAACTTATTTTATGATCAGAAACATTTTAATAACATTCTCTTTGTTACTATTTTTAGGACTATATTCATTTGCTTATGTTGATATTGTGTATCCTTCAAGTCAAAATTTAACAATAAATTCAGATATTATGTTTTTTTCCGGTAATACGGACAGTAATGTTAAAATTAACTCTAACCCCGTAAAATTGTGGGAAAATAAGTTTTTTGTTCATACTGTTCCTCTTAAGTACGGAAAAAATGTTATTAAAATCACTGCTGAAAAAAACGGGAAAACAGAAGAAAAAGTTTATATTATAACTAGAAATAAACTGCCTCTAAACAAGGCAAATCCCTCTAAAAATCTTTATAAATCTTTTTCCGGCAGTATTTTATTTTCTAAAACCGTAAAAAATGATTCAACAGTTCGTGATAATCCCTCTTTAGCAGGGAATAGAATTGTTGATTTGCCCAAAGGGGTTAATTTATATTTTGATGCAAAACAGGGAAACTACTATAAAATAAATGCACAATCTGAAACTTCATTATGGATTCACAAGTCTAATATTAATAATCCCGTAGAAATTAAGACTAAAATAAAAGCTATAGTTAAAAATATTAACAACCGTTCTGATAAACATTATGATTATATAAGATTCAACTTGTCTTATCCCGTAATGTTTACTCTAAAACAATCGGATAATAAATTAAAACTTACTCTATACGGAATTTACGACGAAGAAACTAAAAATACTAAAAATTTTGAATATATTGTTGATTATAATTCTCCGCAGCTTGGGTATGATTGTTATTATGAAGGAAATACTTTAATATTTAAAAAAGCAAAACTTCCCGAAATTATTGATGATAACGCTCCGTTAAAAGGAATAAATATATTTGTTGATGCCGGGCATGGCGGACATGAAAAAGGAACTATCAGCCCTGAGAGAATTTATGAAAAAAATATAAATCTTGATATAGCATTAGATTTAATAGATTTGCTTAAGGCTTCGGGGGCAAATGTTTCATATTCCCGCTCACACGATACAAAAGTAGGACTTTATGAAAGAGTTCATTCCGCTAAAAAAAATAATGCTTTAATTTCAATCAGTATTCATTGTAATTCGCTTCCTTACGGCAAAAATCCATATGAAAAGCATGGGACGGAAGTCCATTATTATAATGATAATGCTAAAATACTTGCTGATATTATTAATAAAAATATAGCAAATGATTTAAATATAAAATTAAACGGCACACATAAATCAAGCTTTGTACTTACACGGTCAACGAACCCTGTTTCAGTATTAATCGAAACAGCATATATGATTAATCCTAACGAATATATTTTATTAAAAAATGGATATTTCAGACATAATATTGCGAAATCTGTAAAAAAATCCATAGAAGAATATATATTATTTTTAAGACAGAATAAGTCATGATATAATTATTAACCGAAAGCAGTTAAAGGAAGTGTGAATTACATATGTCGAAATATTTAAACGAAGTATTGGATTTTATCAAAGAGAAGTATAATAATGAACCCGAATTTGTACAGGCTGTAACGGAAGTATTATTGTCATTAGAGCCTGTTATATCGAAAAATGAAGAATATTACAGAAAAAATGCACTTTTGGAACGACTTGTAGAACCTGAAAGGATAATATCCTTCAGAGTTCCTTGGGTAAATGACAAAGGTGAAATAATTGTAAACAGAGGTTTCAGAATACAATTTAACGGAACTTTAGGCCCATATAAAGGCGGATTAAGATTTCATCCTACGGTCAATCAAAGCATAATGAAGTTTTTGGCATTTGAACAGGTATTTAAAAATGCACTGACGTGCCTACCGATAGGCGGAGGTAAAGGCGGAAGCGATTTTGATCCTAAAGGTAAATCTGATATGGAAATAATGAAGTTTTGTCAAAGCTTTATGAATGAACTTCAAAAGCATATCGGTGCGGATGTTGATGTTCCGGCAGGTGATATCGGAGTAGGGGCAAGAGAAATCGGTTATCTTTTCGGGCAGTACAGAAAAATCAGAAATATTTATGAAGCAGGTGTATTAACAGGTAAGGCGCTTGAATACGGCGGTTCTTTAGTCAGAAAAGAAGCGACCGGATACGGATTGATGTATTTTATGCGTGAAATGCTTAATGCTAACGGTATTGACATAAAAGGCAAAAAAGTAATAATTTCAGGCTCGGGGAATGTTGCTATATATGCCTGCGAAAAAGCTCGGCAAATGGGCGCTAATGTTGTTGCAATGAGTGATTCATCAGGCTGCATTTATGATGAAAACGGTATTAATCTTAATATTGTTAAAGAAATTAAAGAAGTTAAAAGAGGCAGAATTAAGGAATATTTAAATTCAGTTCAAGGTGCTAAATATTTTGAAAATACATCCGCTGTCCCTGCTATATATAATATTAAAGCGGATATAGTCCTGCCTTGTGCAACTCAAAATGATATTAATTTAGAGTGTGCAAAATTACTTCTTCAAAACGGAGTTATTGCAGTAGGAGAAGGTGCAAATATGCCATGCACTTATGAAGCTGCTACATATTTAATTGAAAATAATGTTTTGCTTGCACCGGGGAAAGCTGCAAATGCAGGCGGAGTTGCTACATCTGCACTTGAAATGAGCCAAAATTCAATGAGATACTTCTGGACATTTGAAGAAGTTGATAATAAGTTAGAAAAAATTATGATTAATATATTTAAGTTATGCCGGGAGGCAGCTTCCGAATATAACTGCGGAATAAATTATCTTGCAGGTGCTAATATTGCTTCATTTAACAAAGTAGCAGGCGCAATGATCGAACAAGGTGTAATTTAATATAAAAAAAGCCCCGTATGGGGCTTTTTTATTCTTCAATTTCGTCTTCAAGTTCTTCTATATATTCAGCTATACGATTAAATTCTTCGTCATCTTCAATAGCTTCAAAAGAAAATTCTTCGCCGTCTTTTTTAAGCCTCATTACAAGGATTTCGCCTTCATCCTTATCATCTTTGTTCGTTTTAACGGGAAGCAAAAGAGCATATTCAATATTTTCTACCGTTACAATGTCTAAAAGTTCAAAGGAAACTTTGTTCCCTTCTTCATCAATGGTTTCAATTAACTGTTCATTTTTTTCTGCCATAAAAACTCACTTTCTATCAAGAAATTGTTGTAATATAATGCAAGCACTTTTTAAATCAACTAACTGTTTATTTTTTGTATATTTTCTGCCTGTCTGAGCAAGAATGTATTCTGCTTGACGGCTTGTTAATCGTTCATCTTCAAAAATAATTTCAAATTCATCTTCAAAATTTTTTGCAAATTGAATACAGTCTTGTGCTTGTTCACCTATTGTATTATTCATATTTTTAGGTAAACCTGCTACTATTTTTTTTACATCATTATCTTTACAAATTTGTTTGATTTTTTCAATAGCTACACTTTCAGGCTCTCTGGATATTGTTTCAACAGGATGTGCTATTAAGCCCATTATGTCGCTTATTGCAATTCCTATTCTCTTTTTTCCGATATCTAAACCTATTATTTTATTCACTTATCCAGCCTTTTTTTATTACATCTAATATATATTCAATCTTTTCTTGTTTATATATTTCATTTTTTTGTGCATTCCTTTTAAATATATTTATTGTTTTATTTGTTTCATTTTGTTTATTTTTGATTATTACAAAATTGTTTACTACACTTCTCTGTAAAATTATTGATATAAACAAGTTAAATAATTCTTCGTCACAGGCAATATTTAAAAATTTATCGGCATCTTTTGCTTTATTATTAACAGTTAAAATATATGCAAGTTCTATTATTCGATTTTTCCAAACTTCTTTTGTTTCATGTGTAAAAATTTCGTTTAATGCTGATTTGAACAGATTATTAATTCTTAAAATATCAATATTCTCAAGATTATATATTTCGTCAATAAGTGATTTCAGCCTTTTATTTTCAGCAATTGTAATGTACCATCTGTATGTATAATTTAAAGTTAAGATATCAGTGATTTCATCTTTTGTATATGTTTTTTTATTGGAGGAATCAAAATTTTTTAACGGATCTATATCAGCAAGTAAAGTATTCCAAGAAATAAATTCATACGGAATTGTACGTTTTAATAATTTTGAACGATCTAGCGCTTTATTGGTTTGATATTTAATATATTCGGGACTTACTTTATATTGCCCCTCCGAGTTGAAAAATTTTTCTGTTATTTTATCAAATTCCGATTTCGGAATATTATAAAACCCGAAACAGTCTACAATACCTGATGTATCATTAATTACAACCGCAGAAAATGTATATTTGTCAGCTTTATTTACTCTGGAACTTAATAATGCCTGATTGCCGTTTCCATCGGGAATTGTAGTGTAAAATTCCGCAGGTTTTGAGTCTTTTATTATATTTTTAAAATATATTTGAGCCTTTTGTTCACTTGCTCCCGCTAAATGTAATTTTTTAAGTGCGAGATTGCAAGCTTGTTTTACTTTTTCATTATCTGTAATACTTATAAGATATTTTATTGCGGGAATTGCAACCGAGGATTTTGAATCGCTTAAAAGCTCTACTGCCTGAAGCTTAAATTCTTCATCAAAATCGGAATATAATATCGGATATACTATATTTGATAAAAAATCACCTTGATAATCATTTTTTATTGATGATAAAAGCATTTTTTTGTCTTTATCGGAAACTGTATAAATGAAATCTAAAAAATCCAGCATTGCTTCGGGATTATATACGGCATTTTCCATTAATTTTTGGGTTTCTAAATCAATGACTTCTTCAGGATTATCAAAATATTTAGGAATTGCATCAACGGCATTAGTTGAACCTATTGTTCTTAAGAGCTGAACTAATTTATATTTTGCATCGTCTGAATATCCGTTGGATTTAATTTCTTCAAATGCTTTTTCCTGTATGTATTCTTTTGGGACTAAAGAGTTTAAAATATAAGAAGAATACATATAATCTTCTTCCTCCATTTTTACAAACTCTTTTATAAAAATATCAAATAATGTTTTTGTATCTTTTACATCTTTTAATTCTTGAACTATTTTAAAAAATAAATCCTCATTTAATATTTTTGCAGATTTAATTTCTGAAACAGCCCAAAGAACTTTAGCTCTGATTTGAAGTTTCGACAATTCCGCCATTATTTAATTTTGCTCCAGAAAATATCGAGTATTTTTTGAGCTTCAGCCGATGGAATTTTATCTTCAAGTATTAAGTACTGAACAGCAATCATAGTGCATTCAGAGCAAATATTAACCCCGGGGCCTTGAACCATTTTTACAACCTGAGTGTTAGGTCGTCCGCAGAAACTGCAATAAACAAGCTCCTGAGAATGTGCTTTTTCTTCATTCTTTACTTCTTTTTTTACTTCTTTTGTTTTATTCCTTGCACTTTTTAATGAAACTATTTTTTCCGAATCACTCATTTCTTATCTCTTTTTACTAATACTCTAAATATTGTATAATATTTTAAAAATATTGCAAAATTTTCAAATTAAGTTTATATTATAGTAAATATTTGGGGAGAATTTAATGAAAAAAGTATTGTTATTCTTTACAATATTATTTGTATCGGTAATAACAACAGCATGTATAAATAATCTGGCCGTACAAGAATTAAATAATAAAGCTGCAGACTATATGGATAAAGGTGATACAGAAACTGCAATTTGCAGGTTAAAATCAAGCCTTGACTTAGATGAAGAGATATATCAAACTCATTATAATCTTGCTGTTGCATATAATAATATAGGTAATTTTGAAGGTGCTGTCAGTGAATCAAAACGTACCTTGGAAATTAATCCCGAATTTTATGATGCATATTATACAATTGCTGTTGCAAAAGAAGCGCTTGCTTATCAAATTATAGATAAGCAGCCCGATGAAAACGGAAATATACCGGAACTGACATCTGAAGAAATTTCATCATTTAATACAACGGCTCAGGAAGCTGTTGACAATTATAATGAATATATTGTTAAAAAAATTGATGCCGAAGAAACAGAACAAGTTAATAATAAAATAACAGAACTTAATGATAAAATTAAAGAGTTTACTCAGAAACTTGAAAATTCTTCTTCCAATCAACCGCAAACAGATGTTGAGCAGCAATCCCAATCAGATGAACAGACTACGGAACAATAATGTTTACATCTCCGGGTAATATTGCATTTAGTTTTGGTCTTGTTGAAGTTCATTGGTACGGAATAATTATGTCTTTGTCAATTTTATTCGGCATAATTGTTATTTTTTCTGTTGCAAAAAAATATTTTAAAGACGTCTCATCCGATATAATATGTGATATTTCCTTTTTATTAATTGTATTTGGAATTATTTTTGCTCGGCTTTACTATGTAATAATGGATTATGATTATTTTATGAAGTATCCTTTTGAAATACCTGCAGTGTGGAATGGAGGTATTTCAATCCAAGGAGCGGTAATTGGGGGAATACTAATAGGTTATGCATATGCCAGGGATAATAATTTAAATTTCTTAAGACTTGCCGATTTATTTACTTTTGGACTTGTTTCGGGACAAATCATAGGGAGATGGGGGAACTTTTTTAATTCTGAAGCCTTCGGACTTCCGACATTGCTTCCTTGGAAACTGTATATCCCTTTTAAATTCAGACCGATTGAGTATAGAGGATATGAATTTTTCCATCCTGCGTTTTTATATGAGTCACTTCTTAATATTGTTGTTTTTTGTATACTTTTTTATATTCTTAAAAAATCAGGTGATGATAGAAAAAACGGAATAATTTTCTTTTCATATTTAATACTTTATTCTATTGTAAGGTTGATAGTTGAAACAATAAGAATTGACAGTGTTTTAAACATTTCAGTATTCCATATAGCTCATATTGCATCTTTGATATTTTTGATTGTTGGAGTTATCGGGGTAAAGAAAATTTTAAATCAAAAATCTTCATAATTTTTGTAATAAATCGGATTTGTTTTATAATATTTTTTATGAAGAGAAAATATATATTGCTTACAGAGATAATAGTATGGCTTGTTGTTCTTGTACTGGGATTTTACTTTTTTATATATCATACGGCGGTAAAAGAAAGCACTAAAAATATATATTATATGTTTGTTGATGACGCAGCCGGACTTGTAAAAGGTTCTCCCGTCAGAATTATGGGAATAAACGTAGGATATATAAGATTAGTAAAAATTTTTGATAATAAAGTATTTGTTTCATTTCTTGTTACTGAAGATAATGTAAAAATTCCGCATCGGGCTACAGCGCAAATTGAGTTTTACGGACTTGGCGGTTCTACATCACTTGAACTTAATCCTTCTACGTCAACGGATACGGATGATAAAGAAGCTTTATTAATAGGTAAATCATACAGGGTTCAAGACTTTTGGAATGGTAGTGCTCAAGTATCTGATGTTTTGATTAATATATACGGCAGCTTTGGCAGAATGATTAAAAAAACTGATTTACTTAATCATAAAGATTGGCTTAAACAAAATGCCCTTTTGGAAAATGTTATAAATCAAACAGATAAAATTAATACGGCACAATCCGTTATTATATATAAATTAACGGAAGAAGAAATGAAAAGTTTAAAAGATAATACATTTAAATTTCCTGATGAAATTAAAGAAACAGTTGAAGAGGCGGAGAATAATGAATAATTATAAAAATGTTTTTGTTGTTAATCACCCTATATGCTGCCATAATCTCAGCATAATAAGAGATAAAAATACTACTGCTGAAGTGTTTAGAAATGCTGTAAAACGTATTACATACTTATTATTTTATAAAGCAACGGAAGATTTAGAACTTGAAAATTGCTCCGTTGAAACACCGCTTGAAAGCTGTATATGTCAACGATTAAACAGTAAAAAAGAAATTATAATTGCTCCTATTTTAAGAGCAGGTTTAATATTTTCCGATATCGCAAATGAAATTATGCCGTTTGCAACCGTCAGACATATAGGAATGTATCGAGATGAAGATACTCTGACACCTATATGGTATTACAATAAAATTCCAGTAGAATTTGAAAATCCCGAAGATAAAATAATATTAATTTTAGATCCGATGCTTGCAACGGGAAATTCTGCCATTGATGCAATAAAGCTTTTTGCAAATAAAAAAGTTCCTCAAAAAAATATTCGTTTTGTAAGTTTAATAAGTGCGCCTGAAGGCTTAGAAAAAGTTCAAAATATGTTTCCTGATGTAAGAATTATTACGGCAAGTATTGATAACTGCTTAAATTCATCAGGTTATATAAGACCGGGGCTTGGTGATGCGGGTGACAGAATATTTAATACGGTTATAAATTAATGTTTTATTTTGATAATTTTTACGGGAAAAAAGTATTAAAATCCTCGCTGTTAGATGGCATTGACTGTTTTTTTACAACAAGAGAATTTGTCCTGACTTATTCATCAAGAGAAGATTTAAAGACCGAATCAGAAGAAAACAGAGAATTTTTACTTAATAAATTAAATACGGATAATCTTATAACAGCAAAACAAGTTCATAGCACTGATATTGAAATAGTAAAAAACGGAATTAACTTTTACGATAATACTGATGCCTTAATTTCTAATATACAAAATACTGTATTATTAATGAATTTCGCCGATTGTATTCCAATAATCCTTTATTCAAAAAAGGATAAAACAGGAGCAATAGTTCATGCAGGCTGGAGAGGAACGGCAGGCGAAATCGCACGAAAAACAGTAATAAAAATGAATGAAGAATTAAATATTAATCCGGAAAATATTATAGCCGTTATAGGCCCCGGGATAGGAAAGTGCTGTTTTGAAACAGATTATGATGTTTTTGAAAAATTGGTTAAAAATAAATCGGATAGAAAAATCTATGAACAAAAAGAAAATAAATTTTTTACAGATTTAAAATTATTAAATGCTAAACAGTTGTCCGAGTGCGGAATAAAAAATATAGACATTTGCAGCTATTGCACATGCTGTATGTCTGATATATTTTTTTCATATAGAAAAGAAAACGGGTATACTGCAAGACATTCTGCAGTTTTAAAAATATAAAGGGGATAGTTATGTCAGTAATAGAAAAATTAGCGGTTATTTCAGATACAATTACAAAATTAATGAATTTTGTTTCGACAAATGATGTAGTAAAACCTGATTTTGAAGAATATATAAAGACTGTTTCCTCAAATAATCAAGGAAATGTAAAAATTCAAGCATTGATAATTCCATACATTTTTGAAAGAAGATTAACAAAAGAAAGAAAAACAATAATTGAATTGTATAAAAATTCAAATTCTGATATATCAAAGGAGGAAAATGAAATCTTAACAAACCTTGAAAAGTCTGTGTCTTCTGTTTTTGAAGTTAGAAGGGTACTAAGCAACGGATTTGAACTTTATAATCTTCTTAATGAAAAAATGTATAAAGTTTTATCCTTAGTTAAAATGAATAATTTTAGAGGTATAACTCCCGGACAATTTGCAATATGCAGAATATTCCCTATGAAAGAAGAATATTATCTTTTAGAAGTGTCAAATGTAATTCCGAGTTATAAAAGAGATGAAGTTTACAAGTTTGCAATCGCAAAAATTATTGAAAAACCTGAAGATGCATACGAGGATAATCCGAAAAAACAGGAGCAAATTAAGCAACTCGTTGTTAACTTTGGTAAAAACTTTTTGGAATGCTTTGGAACGGATGAAATTATAACTACAAACCAGTATGCAGATAATTTAATAAATATGTTTAATATATATTGTGACAGCGGTGAAAAACCTTCCAAAGAAGACATTGATGCTAATATAAAGCAGGTAGAAAATAATAGATATTTTACGGTTTCGGATTTTAAAAATTCTTATTCAACATTTATGGAAAAATCATTGGAAGGATTTTCTTCGCACTCTTCTAATTATGATATCGGTATAGTATATGATAAAGAACTTGGCTTATTTGTACTTCCTTTTTATCAAACATTTTGTAAAATATACGAAGTTGATGATTATAAATCCGTACAAGGTTATAAAGACTGTGTTAAAAGCTTTCTTGAAAATGATAAAATTCCTGCTGAAATTATAAAAAAAGTAGCGGCAAAATTTGATAATTTTCTTTCAAGAACAAATGAAATTTTGCAAACTTCTTATAATTTAAATGATTTATTAAATTACTATAAAGCAGATTCAATCGATAAAAAAATATATTCTTCATCTAATGTTTTATATGCTTCAAAAGTTTTTGAAAATATGATGAAATTCGTAACAGAACAAGAAGAAAATAAAGAAAAAGACGGAATAGATTTTTCTCACGTCGGCAGAAATGATAAATGTCCTTGCGGAAGTGGTAAAAAATATAAAAATTGCTGTATGCTTAAGCAGCAATAAAAATATGACTATACCTCCATTAAGTTTTGCTGTTTTTTTGTATTGAATTAATATACATTTTACAGTAATTTTTGAGTTTACATATCGAGCAGTCAGGTTTAGTCGGTTTGCAAATATTCTGTCCTAAAGTAACAAACAGTGTATTTATCTCGCTCCAACATTCTTTCGGAAGGTTGTTTTTAAGTGCAAATTCTGTTTCTTCCGGAGTAATAGTATTAACAAGCCCCAGTCTGTTGGAAATTCTATGGACATGAACATCCACACAAATACTCGGAATGCCGTAACCTTTTGATTGAACTAAATTTGCGGTTTTTCTTCCTACACCTTTAAATTTGATAAGTTCTTC
>CANQAL010000018.1 GCA_947589255.1 Candidatus Gastranaerophilales bacterium
TATATTATCTTCAACCGATAGTTTTCTGAAAATAGAAGCCTCCTGCGGAAGGTAGCCTATTCCTTGTTTTGCTCTTTTATCCATTGTCATTGAAGTTAAATCTGTATCATCTATAAAAATTTTACCCGAATTAGGTCTGATTAACCCGACAACCATATAAAAAGTAGTTGTTTTACCTGCGCCATTCGGACCTAACAGACCTACAACTTCACCTTTATTTACATCTAAAGAAATATTATTAACGACGGTTCTATCGTTGTATATTTTTACTAAATTTTCGGTTCTTATTTTCATAACACTAACCCTTATCCATATATAACTTTAAATAAAACAAAGGTTAATGTCAAAAAAAGGACATTTATTAACATAAAAAAAGAACCTCAAAAGAGGTTCTTTTCTGTTTTTTTTACTTGTTATACACAAACTTTTTTGGATTGCACTTCATTAACCGGTTTCCAGTTAGCAGCCATAATCTTTTTGAAAGATTTAAGAGCGGTATCTTCAAGTTCACCGAGTTCTTCAGCTTTAACAATCAATTCTCTTAACGGGAGTAATGCTCTTTGGTCACGAAGTACACCAAGTGCAGCTGCTGCACCTGCTCTAACTAAATCGTTTTCTTTTTCGTTACGCATTACTTCAATTAATGAAGGAACTGCTTTTGTGTCATTAAGTTTACCTAAAGAAGTTACTGCATAAATTCTAACATTTACCCATTCGTCTTTAAGCATTTTAATAATGTTATCAACTGCTTTCGGATTTCCGATTTCGCCCAGTGCTCTTGTTGCATCGCATCTTACATTTACTTTTTCACTGTCTAATGATTCAATTAACGCATCTGTTGCAACATCACCGATTTCAATTAATGCGTCTGTTGCTGTAATACAAACTTGAGGATTTTCATCATTTAAAGCTTCAACAAGCGGTTCGACAACTTCTCTTCCGCCTAAACGGCCTAAAGCTCTTGCCGCACGAACACGAACATCAACGTTTCTGTCTTCACGCAATGATTCAATTAACGGAATAGTTGCGCTGACTTCGCCCAATTCACCTAAAGCTCTTGCTGCATATAAACGAACCGATCCGTTTCTGTCATTTTTAAGTACGTCGATTAATGGTTCTACTGCGTTTGCATCGCCCATTTCTCCGAGTACTCTTGCAGCATTATATCTTACTTTTTCGGAATTGCTTGTTCTTAGGTCATTTAATAATTCGTCAAAAGTTTTCTTTGCTTGTTTTTTTCTAGAGTTCACACTTATTGTCATTCTTCCTCCGACAAAAATTTACTTACTTTACTATCACTAATATATAAAAAATTTTTTTTTCGAATAATTTACTTTTTTTGCTGGTTTTTTACAAAATATTAACATTTTGTTTTTTTTTCTGACTTCCTTCCAAGTATATAGTACTATGGTCTGTCATTTTTTTGTGTGCGTTGTGTGCCTTCTGTGTGTGTGGGGGGGGGGAACCGTTTCGGTTTTAAATGTACTTGGGACACTTTTTCATCCCTTGTTTCAGTATTATATCATGTTTTTTGTACTTTTTACACTTTTTCTTAAAATTTTTTTATCATGTTTTATGATTGTTTTTTTAATATTATCTCTAATTTAATTATACATTAAAATAAATTGTAACAAAAATTAATATAAATTTAATATTTTTGAGTTATGCTTGTAATATATTGGTGGAGTTTGTGCATTTATGGGGCATGTTTCTAAATTTATTGCAGTTTTACCTGCGGCACTTCGGTGTTATTCGGTGCCGATATCTGTTATGTCGTGGATAGTCCCGTTTATTTTTGCATTTTTATCGGGCGGTAATGTGTTTTTAGGAATTCTTGCTCTTATCGGGATTGTTATTGTTCATCTCGGGACTAACTTATTTGACGATATTACGGATTATATAAGAGAAAAATCAAAAATTGATAAGGGATTTAAAACTGATTTTAATTTCCAAAAGGGAAAATGTGCTTTTCTTATTAATGGTGATTTATCTTTGAAACAATGTATTCTTATATGTTTTACATTATTTTTAATAGGAATTATTATAGGATTTTATTTTTATTTTTTATGGGGTATTAAAATACTCTTGGTTATTATTCCTGCGGTTATTTTATGTCTTTTATATCCGATTTTAGGATGTTTGGGGCTTGGAGAAATAATTGTCGCCGTCATCTTTTCTCCTTTATTGTATTCAGGTGTGTTTTTTGCAATGACGGGCAAATTTTCTTTTGATATATTAATTCTTTCCATATCTACAGGGTCATTAGTTGTGGGAATTTTACATAATCACATGTTACTTGATTATAAGTATGACACAACAAACAGAAAGATAACTCTGTGCAGAGTGTCGGGGAGCGAAAAAAATGCTTTAATCCTGCTCGGTGTTTTTTCTTTTATTCCCTATATTAACCTTTTATTCTGGGTAATTTCAGGTAAACTCGGGGTATGGTATTTACTTCCTTTAATTACTATATGTAATGCAATTATGCTTTTAAATGTTATGAATACACATATTAAAAATCCCGATGAACCGATTAAGTATAATATATTTATGGGAAGTGCAAAAAGAGCTGAAAAAATGCCTGAAATTCAAAGGAATTTCCTTTTTAAATTTTTAACGGCGCAAAATCTTCTGGTTTCATTTACTATAGTATTATGTGTTTCAATAGTTTTGGATAATATATTCTGATGTATATTATAGAAAAATTGGTAAAAATATATTTAAAGCTTACAAATAAGGATAATACTCCCATATTGCCCGACGGGCTTGATAAATCAGAGCTTGAAGATGTTGTTACCTGTCAGCATAATTTTCTTCCCGTTGATTCAACTGGCGAGATATTGGCATGCAGTAAATGCGGTTATCTTGTCAGGAAAAAACGTCTGAAGAAGAAAAATCAATAAGGACTTCTTTTAAAAAGCGCCGTATATTTATCATCCCCGTAATAAAGAGTTAAGATGATATATTTTATTTCAACTTCAACATTAACGAGTGACTTCGGAGGTGTTGATCTTCCTGAATCTTTAGCTGTATCATAAAACTTTTTTCTTACTCCCGAGGCAAATTTCTGCCATGCTGTTTTTTTAATTTGAGGAGTATTAGGCTCATAAAAGTTTAGGGGGGTCGCTTCCTTTTTTACGGCAGGAATAATATATGCAACTTTTCCGTTCTGTTTAAATAAGATGTAATCTTTTCCGCCTAAATTTCTGGGGGTTAAAAGGTAATATCCCGGGGGAATAGTTATATCTTTAAAAAATAAATCAGCAGAAGTCCTAAAGAGCGGGTACGGCGACCATGCGTATCTTATTATATCTTCATCCTGATATGGGTCGATATTATTATACAGTTTGGATTTAAAAGTTTCCGCATTGTCATATAAAGAGTCATAATCAGAATCGGCAAACCCGCTTAAGCCAAAACATATAAGACAAATTAAAATAGGTAATATCAACTTTTTCATAATTTTATATTAATACATTTTTCCGATTAATCAAGATAAATCATCTTTATGTTAATATTGAATATTGAGAGGAGATAGTATGAAAACAGCTAATCAAGATATAAAACCAATAACAACAAGGATAAATGATAACGGAAATATAGAAATAGGCGGATGTGATTTAATTGAGCTTGCTAATAAATATGCTACTCCCCTATATGTATTTGATGAAGAAACAATTCGTTCCATGACAAAAAGTTATAAGGATGCATTTAAATCTTATCCTAATATGAGAATGATGTTTGCTTCTAAAGCATTTATGACAAAATCAATTTGTAAAATAATGGCGCAAGAAGGTTTTGGGCTGGATTTATGCTCGGGAGGCGAAATCTATACCGCATACAGTGCGGGGTTTGATATGTCTAAAACATTATTTAACGGGAATAATAAATCTTATGAAGAATTGGAGCTGGCTGTTAAATTGGGTATAGAAACAATATCCTGCGATAATTTCTTTGAACTTGCTCTTTTAAATAATGTTGCAATGGCAAATGATAAACAAGTCAATATTCTTTTAAGAATAACCCCGGGAATTGAATGTCATACGCATGAATACATTCAAACAGGACATTTGGATTCAAAATTCGGGTTCGATTTAACTCAAATTGATGAAGCAATCGAAATTATAAAAGATGAATATAAAAATTTAAAATTAATAGGACTTCATGCTCATATCGGTTCTCAAATTTTTGAAAAACAAGTTTATTTTGACGAAGTTGAAGTTATTTTTAAAGAAATAAAAAGAATAAAAGATAAATTCGGAATTAATCTTAATACGGTTAATTTAGGAGGAGGCTTAGGCATTAAATATACCGAAAAAGATAAACCTATTTCCGTATATGAAATAGCTGAAACAATTATAAACTCAATAAAAATTAATACCGAAAAATACGGAATAGAAAAACCCATTGTGTATATAGAACCCGGAAGAAGTATCATTGGTACAGCAGGAGTGACATTATATACGGCAGGCAGTTCAAAACAAGTTCCAAACGGCAGAAGATATCAGGCTGTAGACGGTGGAATGTCCGATAACCCAAGGCCAAGTCTTTATCAGGCGGAATATACCGTTGAAATCGCCAATAAACCGAATGAAACGGAAACCGAGCTTGTTACAATTTCAGGCAAACACTGTGAATCAGGAGATATACTCGCTAAAGATGTATTGCTTCCCGTAATTGAAGAAGGAGATGTTATTTGTTTCTATGATACAGGGGCATACGGCTATTCTATGTCAACTAATTATAACAGAGTGTTAAAACCTGCCGCAGTACTTGTAAATAATGGAAAATCTGATATTATAATAAATAGGCAGACTTATGAACAATTATGTGAGTCTGATGTTATTCCTGACAGGTTGAACGGGTAGTAAATTTGGATAATATATTAAAATTTTACAGTAATATTTTTAATAATCCTGAGCTTATAAACAGCCCCGTTTCGTTCACTTTAAAAGACATTATGCAGGTATTAATAGTTATTTTTATCCTTGTATTTTTTTATGTGAGATTTATAAAAAATACACAGGCGGAAAAACTTGTCAGAGGAATTTTATTATTCATAATGGCAGCTTGGATATTCAGTGCCGTTCTGATTTGGTTTCATTTTGAAATATTAGGACAAATTGCCCAGTACCTTTTAACAGGTATTATGCTCTCACTTGTAATTGTGTTCCAGCCTGAACTTAGAAGACTGCTTGTTCATTTGGGACAGACTAATTTTATGGCTAAAAATTTCTTTTGGTTTAAACAAAATCCAAAAGAACAAAAAACCAATGTCGTAAAAGAATTAACTGAAGCCGTAAAATATTGCAGCAGAGTTAAAAGAGGTGCATTGATCGTAATTCAAAAAACTCAGGATCAGTCATTTTATAATGAAGTCGGAACAATAATTAATGCTAATATATCTGCAGAGTTAATATTAACAATCTTTTTCCCAAATACCCCTTTGCATGACGGGGCTATGGTAATATGCGATGATAAAATATTAGCGGCAGGGGTTTTACTTCCGTTGACGGAAGACCCTAAACTCAGCTGGCGATACGGAACAAGACACAGAGCAGCAATAGGTGCAAGTGAAATATCAGACTCCGCCTGCATTATAGTATCTGAAGAAACAGGCGATATATCTATTGCTATTGACGGGATATTAAGAAAATATGATGATATAACAAAATTTAAGGAAGATTTGGAAAAAATTCTCTCCGTTGAAACGGCAGAGAAAATGGATAATGCGTTTATCGCAGGATTGTTGAAGTTAAGAAAGAAACAGTAATGACACCTATTGAAAAAATTGCCGATGAAAAAGTATTTGCGGTATTAAGAAATCAAAACCCGAGTGAAACGGAAAATATAATAAAAGCTATAACGGACGGCGGAATTAATATAATAGAAATCGTAATTGAAACTCCTGAAATGGTTAAAGTTCTTGAAAAAATAACCAAACAAAATAATCGTCCGCTTATAATGGCAGGGGGAATTATTACTCAAAGACAAGCACAAATTGTAATTGATGCGGGCGCCGATGTTATAGTTTCGCCTGTATTTCAGATGAATTTGGTACGTCTTTGCAAGAGCGAAAAAACACCGTTAATTATGACCGCAACAACTCCGAATGAAGCATATTCGGCTTGGAAGGCCAATACGGAATTAATTAAAATTTCTCCCGCAAATCCGATGGGCGGTGCTGAATATATCGAGGATTTACTTAGACCTATGAAATTCTTAAATATTATTGCAGCGGGAAGTATTAAAATAGAAGATATTTCTTCATATTTAAAAGCAGGCGCAAAGGCAGTGGGACTTGGCAGAGCCTTATATAAAAATGCGGATTATAAAGAAATTACAAAAAGAACAATAAAAGCAAAAGAACAAATAATATAACTAAAAAGCAGGGATATGATGACTAAATTAATATTTGAAAAATCAAAAAAAGGTACGGAAGGTATTAAACTTACCGACGAAAAAGTTAATTTTGATTTTATTAACGGAAAATATTTAAATTCCGATAACTCAACTATATTGCCCGAAATAACGGAACTTGAAGTTATGAGGCATTATAAGGAGCTTTCCGATAAAAATTTCTGTATTGAAAAGGGATTTTATCCTTTAGGCTCTTGTACAATGAAATATAACCCTAAAGTAAATGAACTTCTTTCTGCCCTTGAGGGATTTATAGAACTTCATCCTAAGCAGGATGATGAAGATTCTCAAGGCGCTTTGAAATTAATGTATAACCTTCAAAATGCACTAAAAGAAATTACGGGCATGGATTCTTTTACTCTCCAGCCTGCAGCCGGCGCTCACGGTGAATTGTGCGGGATGATGATTGTTAAAAAATATTTTGAAACAATCGGGCAAAAAAGAAAAAATGTTATAATCCCCGATTCTGCTCACGGAACAAACCCTGCAAGTGCTGCTATGTGCGGTTTTAATATTATAGAGCTTAAATCTGATGATAAAGGACTTGTCGATATTGAAGCTTTAAAATCAGTATTGGATGAAAATACTGCCGCAATAATGCTTACAAATCCTAATACTTTAGGATTGTTTGAAGAAAATATTCTTAAAATATCCGAGCTTGTTCATAATGCAGGCGGGTTATTATATTATGACGGCGCTAATATGAATGCAATAATGGGGCATACAAATCCTAAATTAATGGGATTTGATATTATGCATATAAATCTGCATAAAACATTTTCAACCCCGCACGGCGGAGGAGGCCCGGGGGCAGGTCCTGTCGGAGTCGTTGAAAAATTAAAAGATTTTCTTCCCGTCCCGATAATCGATTACGACGGAGAAAAATATTTCAGAAATTATAATTTAAAGCACTCCATAGGTAAAATGAAAGCATTTTACGGTAATTTTTCGGTGCTTATAAGGGCATATGCTTATATTCTTTTAACGGGCAGTTCATTAAAAAATGTTAGCGAAAATGCAGTTTTAAATGCTAACTATATGATGAATAAATTAAAAGAACACTATTTACTTCCTTATGACAGAAAATGTATGCATGAATTTGTACTTTCAGGCGAATGGCAAAAGGAAAAAGGTGTTAATACACTGGCTATTGCAAAACGGCTTATGGATTCAAACTTCCATCCGCCAACCGTGTATTTTCCGTTAATTGTTCATGAAGCAATAATGATAGAACCCACGGAATCAGAAACAAAAGAAAGGCTTGATGAATTCATTAATGTTATGATAGAAATAGCTCGGGAAGTTGAAACAAACCCTGAAGCAGTGCTTAATCATCCTAAAAATACACCTGTTAAGAAGGTTGATGAAACACTTGCCGCAAGGAAACCCGACTTGGCTTTTAAAAAATAATAACTAATTATTTTTTAAAAGCGACAATCATTCCTTGTCTGTTATAAAACATATGTGTACAGTGTATGTTAAAGTTATTATCTTTAAGTATTTTTACAAGACTGTCGGGCGGACCGTCATGCCATTCCATAATAATAACATCAACCCTTTTTAATAATCCGTTATTATTTAAATCAGGAATTATTTCTCTCTCTGCTCCTTCACAGTCAATCTTCAGGAAAATTCCTTCATTCGGATGTTTGTCAAATAAAGGTTTTAAAACCTCACTTGCAGGTTTAAGTGTTATCTTTTCCGGATTACCTGTATTAAATCTATCAAAAACACTGCTCATAGATCCCGGTAAATCAGGGTTATAGTGCATTGTTATTTTTTCATTTTTATTGCTTAAGCCGAATTTAAAAAGTTTTATTTTTTTGCTTAATTTAGGATTTAATGAAAGATTTCTTTCTCCTAATTTACAAGTCGGCAAGAAAGGTTCAAAAGCATAGATTTTTGTAATCTTTTCATTTCTTGCAAACCATAAAGAGGTCATTCCCAAATTAAAACCTATATCAAACATTACATAGTTTTTATCGGGATAAAAATTGTATTCATCATTATAAAAAACGGAAAGTGCCGTCCAATAAGTATTATCTGCAATTCCTTCTATTTTGATATCTTTTCTTTCAATGTGAATTATATTTTTATTATCTTTATATACATTAAAACCGGCTTCATTAAATTGTTTTTTATACTCTTCATACCTGTATTCTTCTGCGTATGCTGAAATTTTAAATATAAATATACAAAAAAATATAATTAAAAATAAACAAATAAATTTTTTCATTACTGAATTATATCTTATAATTTACAATTTGCCTAATTTTTATAAATTTAATTTAATAATATTATGAGTAAAGATTTAAATGATAAAGTTATCGATTTTTCAAAAAAGTCGGTTAAAATTGAAGAAAATCTGCAAAATAGTATATTCAAAGATATTGAATATATAAAAATAACAAAAGATGAAAACGGCAATTCCTTTAAAGAAGAAGCACTTATTGAATATGCTAAAAGGTGTTTTTATATAGTTACTGTAGTAAAAAATAACGGAATTACACCTGCACTTTATAAGTATAAAGTTCCGTTTGAGGTCTTATTGGATTTCTTAAATGAGTTTAAAAATAATAACTCATACGGAAAAATAATAGATATAGAAAGATATGTGCCTGAAGATTTGGCATAATACGAGTGAAAGAGGTATTTTAAATTTAAAAAATTTGTTGTATATTAAATATGTAATATCTTAAATTATGAAATATTCATAAAAAAGATTATAAAACAAGTTTAAAACCATTATTAAAAGTAAATTTCAGACAGAGTAAATCTGTTTTAAATGAAATGTTATAAAATTTTATAGAAGGAAAAAAGCATGTCAAAAGCAATAGTAGTAGCTGAAAGAGATAATATAGCGGCAGTTATAGAGGACGGAAAGATTTGCGAATTTTATGTACAAAGAGGGGATGTCCTTTTAAATGATGTTTACCTTGCAACCGTTGATAATATATTGCCAAGTATTGATGCGGCATTTGTCAATGTAGGTTCGGATAAAATGGGATTTTTACATGCCGATGATGCAATAGGGAAAGGTACATTAAAGGAAAAACTCTCCCCGAAACAAAAAATTATTGTACAGGTTGTAAAAGAACCCGTAGGACATAAAGGACCGAGAGTATCAACTCTGTTAAGTCTTCCGGGTCGTTTTCTTGTTTTAATGCCGCAGGAAACAGGTATTAATGTTTCAAGAAAAATTGTTTCCCAAAAAGAAAGAGCAAGATTAAAATCTATAATAAGTCTTTTAAAACCGGTGGGAGTCGGTGTAATAGTAAGAACAGAAGCAGAAGGTCAGTCGGATGCTGATATTCAGGAGGATATGGAAATTCTTCTTGAAAAATGGAATACTATTGTTACCGCAGCGGAAACAAGGCCTGCTCCAAGCCTTTTATACCGTGATCAGGATTTATTATACAGAGTTATGCGTGAGGCTTGCAGTGAAGATGTTGATGAAATTATTCTTGATACTTCATACGGTATGCACAGAACTCAGCAAATTCTTCAAAACTGGAATATGAATAAGAATATAGACGTAAATGTTTATAAAGGTTCTGAAACTCTGCTTGTTGCATCAGGAATTGTTAAAGAAATAAAAGAAGCTCTTCAAACTAAAGTTAATCTGCCAAGCGGAGGATATCTGTTTATCCAAACAACAGAAGCCTTAACGGTTGTTGATGTTAACAGCGGAAAGTTTGTAAGTTCTAATACGCAGGATGAAACAATAGTAAAAACCAATCTTGAAGCCGTTCATGAAATAGCAAGACAGTTAAGATTAAGAAATATCGGCGGTATGGTTATTGTTGACTTCATTGATATGACAAACAGAAGAGATAAACTTGCCGTAATGGAAGAACTTGAAATAGCGCTTGAAAAAGATAAAGCTAAACCTCAAGTCGGTCAATTATCGGATTTAGGCTTGGTGGAATTAACAAGACACAGACAAGGTCAAAGCTTAGCTGAAATATTCAGCAAAAAATGTCCTCATTGCCAAGGCACGGGCTATATTGCAGATGACCTTACATTTTCATCTCCCGTCGCGGAAGGCGAAATAAAAGCGAAGGCCGCTAAATTAAAAATACCCGTACAGCAGCTTAAAAATAAAACTCCAAACTTTAAACAAAATAAAGTTTTCAATAACCCGAATAACAATCCGTTAAATGAAAATGAACAAAATAATCAAAAACAAAATTTTAATAATAAGTTTAATAAAAAACACGGGTTTAAAAATAATAACAATAAGTTAGATGGTATTGAAACCAAAGAACAACTTTTAGATGAAATATCTAATATCTTGGAAGAAAAACCTGCTGAAGTTTCTGTTCAGACGGAGAATGCTCCTGCAGAAGTTCAAATGACGGAAAAAACTGAAGTAAAAGAGAAAAAGACAAGAAAAGCTCCTGCTCGCAAAACCTCCAAGAAACAGGATGCTTCCGTAAATTCTGACGCAGAAGCTAATGCTGATAAAGAGGTTAAAAAAGAACCAAAGAAAAAAGCGGGAAGAAAACCGGCTAAAACTAAAAAAACTCAACCAAAAAAAGGTGTAGAAACGGCTAATGTTTAGTATTTATTTAGTTAATAATGATTTGAATAATACGGGCTTTGAACAAAATGTTCAAAGCCCTGAAATACAAGGAAATCAACAGGCTTTATTAAATCAAAATCCTTCGAACGGCAACGAGGAAACTCTTCCTGCATTACCTCAGATATCTCCTGAAATAACAGTTTCTAATAAAAATCCTTCCGAAGCTACCGGCTCTGTTAATATACCTTTTATTGCGATACTTATTATAATTGTACTGATTTTTGTAGTTTTAGTTGTAAAAATTCTGGGCAATCCTAATAAAAATAACAAAAAACCTATAAAACAAAAAAGTAAAAAAAATGTTGTTTCTGAAGTTGTGGATTCTAATATAAAAAGTCCGAATAAAAGTTATGCAACTCCGACAAACATAAAAAAATGTATTAAGTTATTTCTTGAGAATACCCGAATAAGATGATATTAAATTTTCAAGTTTATCAATAATTTTATCATTATAAAATTTATTTTCTTTTGAGAAAGGATAAACTTCAAGCATAAGCTCTTTTTCTATATTTTTACAGGTATTAAATACTTGTGATTTTGAAATTTGGTCCGCTTTTGTAGCTATAACAAAACAAGGAAGTCTATTAAATTTAATCCATTCTGCCATTTGTTTGTCATTATTTTGAATAGGATGTCTTGAGTCTATAAAATGGATTAAGCTTGCAAGATTTTTTCTGTTTAAAAGATAATTTTCAATATTTTTCTGCCATTGATTTTGAGTTTTTCCCGAAACTTTTGCAAATCCATATCCCGGTAAATCCGCAAATATAAAACTGTCATTAATGCTAAAAAGGTTTATTAATTTTGTTTTACCCGGGGTATTACTGGTTTTTGCAAGTCCTTTTATATTGACAATAGAATTAATAAAAGACGATTTCCCTACATTTGAACGACCTATTAATGCAAATTCAGGCAGATTTATATCCGAACATTCATTTAGAGTCGGTGCGCTTGTCAGAAATTTTGCTTTTATTATTTTCATCTCTTTGTTTTCTTCTGTAAATTACACTTGATAATAAGTTATATACTTTTTTATTATTATAAACCGTTAATTGAATATCATCATCAAAAGATATTTGAACAGGCAGATTAGGTGCAAATATATTTGTTTCAATATGCATTATTTTAATGTTTCTTTTATGAATAATGCTCATTGGGGCTGATAAAAATAATTCAAATGTCTTTAAAATATCCATTTTTATATGATAACAAAATACCTGTTAATTTTGTATAGTTTGTTAATTAATTTGACGGGATAGTTTTTCAATTCTTAGTTTTGCATTGTTGAGTATTTCACTTTGTCCGTAGTCGTCTTGAGGCAGGTAATCTACAAATTTTTTATAATTTTCAAGTGCATTTTGTCCTTCGGACAGATTATCAAATGCTACACCAAGGTAGTAATATGCTAAAATGTTATTCTTATCAAGTTCTATTGCCTTGTATAACGGTGCCGTTGCTGCTGCATAGTTGTTCATTGCAATATAAATTAATCCTTTATGAAAAAACAAAGTTGAATTTTTTCCGTCGATTGAAATAGCTTTATTTACAAGTCTCATTGCTTCATCAAAATTTTGAAGTTCAATAGCCGATGTAATTTGATTAATATATTTGTCAGCTTCTAATTTATTTACTGCATCTAATAATTTTAAAGAAAAATTATGTTCGGGATTGATTTTTAGGGATTTTGAAATATATTTTCTTGCACTTTCCATATCATTTTCTTTGTAAAAAATAAATGCAAAATAGTAAAATACATCAGGATTATCAGGATATAAAGACATAGCTTTATTTAAAAGTTCAAATGCCTTTTGTTTATTGTTTAAGAAGTAATTTGCCCGTGCCATTCCGAGAATTACATATAAATTTTCCTGATTTGCGGATTCCAGTACGGTAAGTGCCTGCGAATAAAGATTATTATTCATTAAAGCATCTGCTTCTTTAACAGGCTCATCCGAAAGTTTTGCCAGCATTACATTGTATTTTGCAATACTTTCATTATCATCGGCTTTATCTCTGACTGTTTTTAAAATATCGTAGCAATCTTTAAGATTACCTTCTTTCATATATATTTCAGATAAAAGTATATATCCGTCGGCATTTTCAGGGTATTCTTTTACTAATTTTTGCGCCAATATTTTTGCTTCTTGAGGATTATTATTTTTTAAAAGAAGTTCTGCTAAATTTTTGTATGATAAATCTTCTTTGCCATTATTTTCAGGATATAAAGTTTTCAAAATATCTTTTTCTTTTGCATTTTCTTCGTTAAGAAGGTTGTATAGCATGTATTTTACTTCTTCATCGCTTGGATTAGCTTTAGTTACAACAGAAAGTTCTTTTTTTGCACCCTCTTTTTGATTTAATTGCAGTAAATATACAGCCTTTAATTTCCTTAATTGAATATTGTCAGGATCTAAATTTAATATCCTGTCAGCGAGGATTATTGCATCATTATAATTTTCGGTTGTATCAAAAACTTCTTTATAGGTTTCAATAAATTTATTGCTTGAAGAAGATGATAACAGATAATTTTGTGCTTTTTTATTGTTTTTTAAAATTAAATTTATTAATGCCAAGTTAATGTTTAAATCAACGTTTTTATTATATTTTGACAGTTTTTCCGCAGATTTTTCAAGCATCAGCAAATCATTTAATGTACTTTCGTTTAACTTATTTCTTTTAGCTAAGTTATTCAAAAAGGTTAATTCTTCATAGGCATTGTCGTATTGTTTAGATTTCAGATACAAGTCAATTAAAGGAACATATAATTCATAATCGGAAGGTGATTGTGAAATTTTATTTTGAAGTTCTGTTATTGCGGACGAGTATGAATTTATATTTTCATCTTCTTTTGTATTTGAAAAAATTATATTAGTAGATTGTATTGCAGATTTTCCTGATGTGGTTGAAGGTGTAATAATAGAGTCGGCAAAACTTGTACACCCGCAAGAATAAATAAGAATTAAAAGTAATAATTTTGTTTTCATAAAATATTTATAATCCCAAAAACATGTTAAAATTAAATAGGAATTAAGTCAAACAAAAAAAGAGGAACTTTTTTAAAGTTCCTCTTTTTATATTGTTTAGATTATTTATTCTTCTTCGTCATCTTCAACGATTTCGATTTGACTAGCTGCTGCGAATACATCTACTAAAGCTGTTTTGTTATTTGTAATGTTGTTATTAACTTTGATTGATTCAGGTTGACGAGGCATTTTGTTTAACATTGCAGCTTGGTCATCATTTACATTTGGTACTTGAGTTGGATCAACAGAAGGTATTGTTTGAGCAGGTCTTGGGTTGATTAATAAGATTTTTTCTTGACCGTTGCCGTATTGAATGTGATGTCTTAAGTTATCTTTACCGTCGTTGATAGGAGTATCAGATGCTGTAACTTCATAGTTGTCAGATTTTGTATTTGAAGTAAATGTACCGTTAGCTACATAGATGTAAGATCTTTCGCTGTTATCACCGGGGATTTTAGCTTCATTTGTATAAGGAAGACCTGCGATAACTTTGTCTGCGTTAATTGTCATATCACCGTTTTTAGCAACTAATCTTGATACTGATAATGTTCCGTCTGTAGTGATAGTTACATTGTTTCCAGCTTCAGCAACTAATCCCTTTTCTTTAACACCTACATTAGCTAATTTAGTATTGATGCTGTCGCCTGCATATATGTTAGTTTGGCTGTTTTTAACATCAAGAGTACCTGTAACATTTTTTGCTGCTTTTAAGGTAATTTTACCGTTAGTTTCCATTGATGAATTGTTTTGAGCAACTACATTACCTGTTCTTGCTTCTGCATTGATGTCACCTTTTGCGTTAACTGTAGCACCTGAGAATAAAACATCTCCGCCTTTTATGTTAACATTGTTTGCTGTAACTGTTGAATTACCTCTTGAAGCTTGTTGAACTTGAGCTCTCTTAGCTGCATCTATTGTAACATCTTTACCTGCAGTAAGTTTAGAACCGTCAACAACTATATCATCTTGTTGAGAAGTGATTTTTATATCACCTGCTGCATTAAGATCAGAACTTCCTACGGAAACTTTTTTACCTGTTGTAATTACAATGTTTGCTTTTTCGGCAGCTGCGCCATCTTCTCTTACTGTTGTTAATTTTGAGTTATCAACAACCGTTTTATTACTGGATATTAACCAGATGTTACCATCATTACCCTGTTTAGCTTTTACTGCTTTTAAAGTAGCTCCGTTAACAGATAATGCACTTTTATCATTATTTGAATAGTTTCTTATATCGATGTTCCCTGAAGTGATTTCTCCGTTAATACCGATATTCATTTGATCTGAAGATGTTTTATGAGATGAAATATCTTTTACGGCACCTTGATTATAGAAACTGAATGTTACACCGTCACCGGTAACAATTTTAACTTTACCTATAGAATCTGCATTTTCTTCGTTTGGTTTGTTAAAGTTCTTACCTACGTTTGTAGAAAGTTTTGAACCTTTATATAAATCAACATTTTTAGCAAAGAAGTTAACTGCTTTATCACCGTATACTTCAGCACCGCCTAAAACTTTAATATCGCCTGTAGGATTTGTAAGAGCTAATTCATTTTTAGCTGAATCCCATTTGCCAGTTGAAGCTGCTGCAGTGAATGAATTTACGTTAACATTAGCTCCGTCACCGAAGATAACACCGTTCGGGTTAAGTAAAAATACTTTACCTGTTCCTGCGTAGTTACATTCAGGACAGCTTGAAGAATTTGTTATTTTACCGTAGATATTTGAAATGCCGCCGGCTTGATCAACATGTTCGATAAATGTTTGATTATAACCTGTAAATTCGTAGTTAAATGATTCGCCTTTGCCTACATTGAAGCTTGAATAATAGTTATTATCAACTGCATTTGCACTGTGGCTTACACCGTTAGCATTGAAAGTAGAATCACCTGAAGTAAATGCAGGATTAGCAAAAGCGGGAGCTGTTGATGCTACAGCTAAAATACCGATTGCAATTGTTGAACTTAATAGTTTTTTCATGTTTTCTTCCTTTATGTTAAATAATAATCTTTTTTATAGTTTGTATTAATTTTAAGTATGCTGAAAAAAAAAATTGCTACTTTTAATATCCTTTGTTACGAATTGTTTTAAATTTTATTGCCTCGTTAAAAATAAATACATTCTATATATACTATATAAAAATTTTAAATGTTGAAAATTTACTTTTTTATTGCCTATTGTAAAGATTTCTTTACAATTTAATATATACTTAATTTATATCGGTTTATATCAATTTTAATTATTTTTTTTAATAAATATATAATTGTAAAGATATGTTATAAATTAATTAATATACCCGCAAATTATATTTTGTTTATTTTTCATATGTTTGAATTATGTTTTACGTGGGAAACATATTATAATATTAAATAAGTTATATATTACTTTATTTTTTCTATAGTATCATATAAAATATAATTATAAGTACAATGTATATAGAGAGTGGAACAATGAAAAAAACATTATTTAAAACATCACTGTTATGTGCAACGTTAATGTTGGGAATCAGTGCTTTTGCAGAAATTCCGGTAAATGTAAACCAATCTACTATCGGTGGTTATGACCCGGGTTTGATTGATAATACTAACTTTATTCAACAAAGAGAATATGAAGCTAAAGAAAAAGCTATAAAAGAAACTGATCCCGCTGTTATTGAAGCTGATATCCAAAAGAAAATGGATTTGCTTAACACGGAACAAGTTGCTTTTAAATTAAAGAAAATTAATATTACGGGAAATACCGTTTTCCCGACTTATGTATTAATGAGATTAGTTGACTTTAAAATCGGTCAGGAAGTTACTATTAATGACCTTATTATGTCAGCTAACGAAATTACCGACTACTATCAGGGTAAAGGTTATGTTTCTACAATAGCTTACCTTCCTCCTCAAAAAGTAGAAAACGGTGAAATTGAAATTAAAATCTTGGAAGGTAAATACGGTAACGTTCAAATTAACCCCGGTAAATGGGAAAAATCTTCTTACCTTAACAAACATTATTTAGATGACAATAATATTCAACCTAATAAAGTTCTAAATGTTAAAGATGTTCGTAATGCTTTAACCGAAATGACAACCGAAGAATATATGAAAGGTTCTGTCGCTTTCGCTGATAACGAAGAATCAGAAGAATTTTCAGATGTTACTTTGGATGTAAAAGACAGATTTCCTCTTAACTTCGACTTAAGATATGATAATCAGGGCAGAGAGTTAATCGGTACTCAAAGAGGTGTTTTATATGCAGGTTTACATGATGTAACAGGACACGGCGATACTTTAATGGGTTCAGTTGCTCTATCTTCTCGTTCTTTTGGTGCAGGCGGTATTTATTCCGTTCCGATTGCTAAAAATGATACAAGATTGAACCTCGGTTATTCTTATTCTTATGTAAGACTCGGAAAAAATATGAAACCTTTTGGGATCCGTGGTGAATCACATGATGTATTTGTAGGTGTATCAAGAAGATTGGCAAAAGGTGAGGATTACAGATTATACGGTGATATTACCTTAGATTTACGTAATACCGAAACATTTACAAAAAGTTCTGAATATTCTGTCTTAGATCCTTATTTAAGTGATTACAGATCAAGAGTTTTAAGAGCAAGTTTAACGGATGTTAAAGATGATTTTTACGGAAGATGGTTATTTAACGGTATGGTATCAGGCGGTATTCCTATTGATGCTTCCGATTATAATAAAGCAAGAAATATGTCCAGCAATAACTTTGTTAAAGTTAATGCAAGTGCCGCAAGATTACAGGTATTACCTAAAAATCAGTTAATGTTATTACAAGTTAACGGACAATATGCAAACAGACACCTCTGGGCTTCAGAAGCTATGCAAATCGGTGGTATCGCATCTGTTAGAGGTTATGATGAAGGCTTCTTCATTGGTGACTACGGTATGAACGCAAGCTTTGAATACAGATTTCCAATCCCGGGCTTCAGAGCTATATTACCTGAAAAATATAAGTTTATCAGTGACAGTATTCAACTTGCAGGCTTCTATGATATCGGCTGGATTGGTAACAGATTCCAATGGTCAGATGTTGACTCAAGCCACTCTCAATACTTAATGAGTTTTGGTCCCGGTATTATTGTTAAACTTACTAAATATATTTCTGCTAACATGTATTGGGGCTTCCCTATCGGCAGAAGATATGCTGATTATGCAAATAATTGGGATAGAGATACTGCAAGATTCCACTTTACACTTACTTCAAACATTCTGTAATAGTGGTAAATACAAATATACAAAAGAAGAGGAAACAAATTGTTTCCTCTTCTTTTAAATATATAGAAGGTGCAGCATTGGCTGCACCTTCCTTATTAATACCTAAATTATTGCTTTACCTTCATACATATATTTTGTGCGTTCGTATTCATCTTCTTTATACTGGCGCATTTCAATTTCCTGATATTTCTGCGGGGTTGCTTCTCTGGGTTCTATAAACGGCTGGGATTTATCTTTTCGTTTCCAATTAATTTTAAATCCGTCTAATAGTCCGTATTCCGTTTCTGTTTTGTAAGTCCCTACGTTAAGTGCAAAGCATGGCGGTATTGCACCTAATAAAAAAATTAATATGAAAAATATTGATAATTTCTTTTTCATAATTTCCTCCTACTACTGAACATTTTACTATATTTTTTGTAAATAAGTAAAATTAGTTTTCATCTTCGTTTGAATTAATTTTTTCAGCTGAGTACTGATTAAATTTTTCAGTTGTATATTGTTTAAATTGGAAATATTTTTTGAAATATTCTTCTTTATCTTTAAATGCTTGACTTTGCTCGGGTATTGTAATTATTGAGGCTAAATTTGCCTGATTATCAATAACTTCCATATTTGCCCTTAATTGATAAAAACTTTGATTAATTTCATTTTGCAGGCTGTTTAATGCTTGAGAAGTTAATGGGAATAGTGCGTGATTTAATATAAAATCATTATCCATAATATTTGTTTCTTTTACTATTTTTATATCTTTCATAACCTTTAAGTATTTTTTTATAATTTTAGAATTTTTCTTTGGCTCTGTTTCCTTTGTCATATATTCAATAAATGCTTTAAGTGCCGAATTAATTGAACTGAAATTAGGATTATCTTGGTGTATAAATTTATTAATTAAATTATCAAGGTAATCGATATCGTTATAGTCTTTAACTATTTGATTTAAAGCTTTATCAAAATATTTTATGGATTTATTCAGGTCAAAACCTTCCGTCAGTGATTTAATTGCCTCATCTGACAATCCTGTTTGGTCAAGGAATAATTTTAAGGTTTCATAGTTATCGGCTTCATTTGCAAGCTGATAAATCAAATAAGATAATCCCTCGGAGCTTAAAAGATTTTTTTGGGTTCCGTCTTTCATTAAAAGATTATGGTAAGGCATTACAACTTTAAATTTAGAGCTTATTCCGTCATGCTGATTTTCAACCAAATCGTATTGTATTTTTGTTTGCTCCGCAGTATTTAAAGCCATTAAAAGATATTCTTTCTTTAAATTAAAGGCATTCTTCTTTTTAGTATTTTCTCCCGATTTAATATCTTTCACCACTTCGTTAAGCAGGCATACGGGATTTTTTGTGATGTGCCTATAGATTGCAAAATCCGTAAAGATTTCTTCAGCTTGTTTTGTTTTTTCACTTTCAGAATCTTTCATATATTCTCTTATATAATTTTTTAACCTCTGATAAGCCCCGTTTCTGTATTTGAGTTCAACGGAACCGTTTATAAATGATGCCATATTCTCTTTTAATGATGCCAGAATTTCTTCTGCACTTTTTGCGGTTGATGCTATACTGTCTGTTCCCATGTAGTTTTCAAACGGAACAATTACTTTTAACATAGCTTCCTGTATCGCTTTTGTGTCGGGTTCTTCTCCTTGGCTGTATATTACTTCCATAAATTCTTTTATAGTATCGGGGTTAATATATCTTTTAAGCTGTGTTTCGTTATTTTTAATTATTGTATTGATTTCTTCCATAAAATCAAGTATTTCATTAATTTCATCTTCGCTGTTTTCGTCATAGGCAATAACTTTACCTTCCAGCCAAGCATTAAATATGCTGTTATCGGCTAGAGAGTCTTTATGCTTTTTATATGCGGAAAACAGTTTATTTAAGTCTTTATTGATTTTAATACTTTCTATATCCATATCTACTAAATTTAAGAAGGTTTCGATATTGGCTTTTATTTTTTCATCTTGTAAAACTGCAGGTTTCGGGAATGCCTGGCGCAGTTTATATTTTTGAAGTGCTTCAGCTTTAAAGTTCCTTACGTGCCTTTGAATATCCATATCAGCCAGTGCTATATATAAGGATCTATACAGTTCATCTGCCGTGGATGGCTCATCTTCATTTGATACATTAATAGTTTTCAGAATAATATCGCTTGTTATAATTTTATCCAATCTTCTTTCTACAAAATTATTTTCAGTTTTTAACAATCTTATGCAATCATATGGAGAAGGATATTTAAGCCCTAAATCTTCTTCCGTTATTGAATTTAAAAACTCTTTAACGGTATTACCGTCAGAATTTTGAAGTTCTTTGATTTTTTCAAGTACTTCATCATCACTTTCCGTATTGTAAAATTTGTCTATTAAATTAACTAATATAAATTTGAATTCGGAATCGGAAAAGCCGGGGCTTGAGAATGTATTTATTTTAACTTCATCTTCAAGAGTTTGATTTATAAGCTTTTTCATTTCTTCATTATAGTATTTTGCCGCATGGGGATTATTTTTAAATATTTCATCTTTAGAGGCTTCATCAACCATATTGAATAAATATTTCTTTAAACCTTCATATGTTCCGTCCCATTTGGATTCTACATCCTCTTGTTCAAAAATTATTTCGTTTAATTTATCTGTTTCTTCATCCGATAATTTAAGTTTATAATTTTTTTCAATATCTTCACAAATTTTATCTATATCATCAGATATTACCCTGAAAATTTGGTCAATAATTATATCTGATTTATTTATTATAAGTTTTAAAAGGTTTGAGTATCCTTTAAATGCATCTTTCTTTATATTTTCTAAATCTTCATTAGTTTGTGCATTATAAACTTCCTGTTCCCAGGCTTTATTATTTGATACCCCTATTGAAACGGATAATTTTTTTAAGATAAGTTTTATCGGGTCGTTTTCGGGCAGTTTATCATAATCTTCTTGTGATTTAATTTCATTCTTTATTCGTTTTAATATCATTTCAGATTTTTGATATACGAGTTTATCTATCTGTTCAAGAAAGTCAGGGGAAACGTTTTCGTTATTCTCGCTGATGGCTTTATCCAAAGCTTCCAAATATCCGGCATGGGTATGCCTTTCAATTGCAAATATATCATTAAGCATTTCTATAAGTTTAACATTAGAGTTAATCGGCACACCGGGTAAAATAATATCATTTACAAGTCCGAAGGGTTCCTTATATTTTTTTGCATAACCTGTTGCATATTTTAAATCCGCAGCATTTAATCCTATTTTAAAACTGTCATCAACAATAAACCCGTCTTTCCAGCCGTAACCGCTTCCGTAGTCGGTATACTCCATGCCCGTAGCTTCATTGTTCCACCGGTATTCTTTTTCAGCTTCTCCCCAGCTGTTATCTGTCCATAAAATATCTTTTTCTTTGGTTTCTCCGGTTTTTGGATTTTTTATTTTTATGGGGCTGACATCTGTTATATATTGAGCATGAAAGGCATAATCAGTATCATCCATGCTTGAACTTAATATTCCGCTGCCTTTTCCTTCTTTTATTTGTTTTACGGCTTTATCCAAATCTGTTTCTATGTGGTAGGATTTGCCTGTCATTTGTTCTATTATTCTTAGCTGTTCGTTGCTTAAAAGCCCTGTCGAACCTTCTTCTCTTACCCAGTATTGTCCGTTTAATTTACCTATATATGAGTATTGCTCTTCAATTTCATCTTTTAATATGCTGTTCATTAATTTATAATTTCGTTTTGCATATTTTCTCATATGAGTTAATTGGGATTCGATTTTTGCATACAATTCTTCTTCACGAGGAGTAAATTT
>CANQAL010000019.1 GCA_947589255.1 Candidatus Gastranaerophilales bacterium
GACCCCGGGTGCTACTGCGGTTCCTGTAATTGCTGCTATTTTTGCGGCTGCAAATGCACCTGCCAAGCTTCCTGCTGCAGTGCCTAATTGACTGCCTGCAACATATCCGAATGTATCACCAACTACTTTAACTGCGGATTTGGCTAATTGTTTTAATCCTTTTTTTACACCAAGTTCTTTAAATGTAGGTCTTACTTCGGTGAAAAATTCAATTACACCGCTTATTATCAGCATGCCTTTTGCACCGCTGTTTTTCATAAGCTTGCCGAGTTTACTTGTGCTTTTTGCTCCGTTTTCAATTTTGTCTAAATTTTTTGTTGCTTTTAACAATGCTTTTTTTAGTTTCCCTGATGCCGGATTATCTTTTAAAGCATTTTTCAATTCTGCAATTTGTTTTTTAGCCTCTGAAATTGTATATTTTTCAGGATCTACGAAATTTTGTACCGCACTTGATAATTTTTTATTCAGTACTTTAGCTTTTTTTGCGGGATCTGCGCTTGCCGCATTTTTTGATACTTTTTTAGCGGCATTTAATACTCCTTTGAAATTAGAATAATTTTGTTGATTTTTTTCTGTTTGAGTAAGAAAATTTAAAACTCTTTGAACAAATGTACCGTCTTTGCCTTTAAATATATTTTTAAATGATTCAAGTATATTTTTATCCATGTTTTGCAATACAGCTTTTGTATTAATGTTAATACCGTCTGCAGTTACAACTTCAGGAATTTGTATTGCTTTTTTTATAAAATTAAATAACGGTAACCCTTGAAACATTGCAGTTCCGCTTAATCCGCTTTTTAATGTACTTGAAAATGAATCAGGAATTTGTTCTGAAACTTTAGTTCCTGCATTTGCAGCTGCTTTTGCAGCAGTTTTACGCATTTGCCCCGATGCCTGATTTATTGCATAATTTGCATCTATTGAATTAATCATTATACTTCTTTCCTTTTCTACACATATATATAAAGTTTTTTTTCAGGTTAAAATTTACCTTAAGTTAATTTTTATTAAGATTTATGTTAAAATTATTTTTCATCTTTATATATGGTGTGAAATATTTGATAAAGTGGTATTATATTTAAAGTTTAATATTTTGAGAGGTATTATGAAAAAGTTTAGTTTATTATTAGTGTTTGTGCTGGTTGTATCCGCTATGCCGTCTTTTGCAACTAAAGTTATTGTTAATGACAATAATGACAGGGTTGTATATTCTCGTTCTACCGGATTTGATGAAAGAATAGATGAAACTGTCTATGATTCTTATTTAAAATCTTATAATCAGAAAAGAAATCAGGAATTAAATATTTATCAGACAACCTTATTAAGTAAAGAATTCAGAACTGAACTTGCAGGAAAAAAATGGGTCTTAGTTAATAACAGTTATAACAATAATAACAATAATCTACCTTCGCAACAAATTCAAAACTTAAATTTCAGAGCATCTGACAGATTATCCAGAGAAGCAGCTGATTATTATTACGTTGATAAAAATAATCCTTATATTAAGTATCCTTCAGGTTATTTAAAATAATTTTTTGCATTAAAACTTCTCATACTCCCTTGTAATATTTATGCTAAAATAATTTTATTCAGGGGATAAATATGAAACTTAGTTTAGGTGAGATAATTGAAGCAAGCGGGGCGCAACTTTTAAAAGGGGATGAGACTGCGGATTTATTTGCTTTTTCAACCGATACAAGAACGATAAAAGCGGGCGAAATCTATATTCCGCTTAAGGGTGAGAGTTTTGACGGTGAAAATTTTATTCAAAATGCGCTAAATGCAAGTGCCGAAGGGTATTTTACTTCGGATAAAACAAAAATTTTTGATAATGCAAAAATAATTCTTTATGTTAAAGACACAAAAGAAGCTTATTTAAAACTGGCTCATTTTTATAAAAATAAAATTAATCCTTATACAATAGCGGTTACGGGGAGCAGCGGAAAGACAACCGTTAAAGAAATGCTTTTTAGTGTTTTTAAAAATGCGGGGAAAACGATTAAATCAATATTAAATCATAATAATGAAATAGGCTTGTGCCAGACACTTTCTTCTCTTGAACCCTCTACTAAATATTTAATTGTTGAAATGGGGATGAGAGGTTTTGGAGAAATTGATTTACTTTCAAAGTATTCTGAGCCTGATATCGGTATTATTGTTAATGCGGGCAGCGCACATATAGGAAGATTAGGCTCTCTTTTAAATATAGCAAAAGCTAAGTTTGAAATCGCTCACTATATTAAACAAAACGGAGTTTTAATTGCGCATGATAACCCTTTAATCAGACAGGTTAATGATAATAAACATAATACAATTTATTTCAGCCTTAATGATAAAAATTTAAAAATACTTGAAATGACTGCATTTTCTTGCAAATTTAATTATAAAGGATATGAATATAAATTAAATGCAGCGGGCGAGCATAATATTCAAAATGCGCTTGCCGTTATTGAGGCAGGTTTATTTGCTGGGCTCAGTCAAGATATTATTGCTAAAGGGCTTGAAGAATTCTCTCCGATAGAGAAAAGATGGGACGTTCAAGAAATAAAAGGGTTTAAAATTATTAATGACAGCTATAATTCAAACCCTGAATCCGTAAAAGCTGCCATAAATACATTTTTATCTTATACCCCTTCGCCAAAGTCATTAGTTTTGGGAGATATGGGTGAACTTGGATTAAATGAAGAAGAATATCATACCGAAACAGGTAAATTTATTGATAATTACGAATGTGATTATGTTTTAACAACGGGGGAACTTGCTAAATTTATAAACCCCTCTAAAATTAAAACACTTCATTTTAATACAAAAAAGGAAATTGCAGAGTTTATTAAAAATAATCTTCCTAAAAATTCAAATATACTTTTAAAAGCATCAAGATTTATGAAATTTGAAGATATTATTGAGGAGTTAAATAAGTAATGGGATTTAATATATTAATAATAGTTGCTTTGCTTGTGGCATTTGTTTTAACATTGTTATTCGGGGTCGTTTATATTGATTTTCTTAAAAAGAAAATGTATACACAGTATATTCTGGAGGATGCACCAGAAAATCACGCAAAAAAAGCAGGAACACCCACAACGGGCGGAGTTTTTATAGTTGTATCAATTATTATGGCATCACTTGCGGTATTGACCATGAATCAAAGTCTTACCCCATCTGCCATGATAATATTAATGACTTTTTTATTCTTTATGCTTGCGGGTTTAAAGGATGATTTGGGAAAAATTAAACATAAAGAAAATAAGGCGGGTTTAACTCCTAGAAATAAGTTATTTTTTCAAATAGCAATAGGGCTTTTGCCTGCGGCATATATGACTGTTACGGGACAGACTTATTTAAGTTTAGGTCAGTTCAGTTTTGATTTGCATTATTTTTACCCGTTTTTCGCACTGTTTTTTATAACGGGTGTATCAAATGCGGTTAATTTAACAGATGGATTAGACGGGCTTGCCTCCGCAAACTGCGCTGTTGCATTTGCCGCTTGCGCAATAATTTGTGCGATTACGGGGCAGACAGATTTGGCTATAATTTCTGCTTCTACCGTAGGTGCCGTTATAGGTTTTTTGTACTTTAACAGATACCCTGCTAAAGTATTTATGGGCGATACAGGCTCTTTGGCACTTGGCGGTCTATTGGCAGTCCTTGCTGTTATGGGGAAATTTGAACTTTGGATTTTGTTAATAGGTTTTCTTTTCTTTTGCGAAACAATGTCTGTTATAATTCAAGTGACAAGCTTTAAACTGACAGGAAAAAGGGTATTTAAAATGAGCCCTATTCATCATCATTTTGAACTTTCGGGGTGGAGTGAGAATAAAATCGTTATTGTATTTTCGCTAGTTAGTTTGATCTTCTGTTTAATCGCTGTTATATTATTTAATTACTTATGGTAGGGAATTATGAAAAGAAAATGGAATGATAAAAAAGTTTTAATATTAGGTCTTAGTAAAAGCGGAGTTTCAGCCGCAAAATATTTAAATTCAAAAGGCGCTCAATGCTTTATAACAGAGTTTAAACCGCTTGAAAATAAAGACAAAGAACTTGTAAGAGAGCTCGAAGAAGAAGGTATAAAAATAGAAACCGGCGGACACAGTGATGAATTTATTAATGATTCTTATATAGCGATTACAAGCCCCGGAATTCCGCCTAAAAGCGAGATTTTTGCAAGATTAAAAGAAAAAAATATTAATGTAATAGGAGAAGTTGAACTGGCTTATCTTGAAGCAGATTCACCTTTTATTGCAATTACGGGAACAAACGGAAAAACCACCACAACATATTTAACATCTCACATCCTCTCAAGTGAATATAATGCTCCCGTTTGCGGAAATATTGGTGTTCCGCCTACTTCCCTGTTGGATAAAAAACCCGATTATTTTGTTTGCGAAGCAAGTTCTTTTCAGCTTGCCACATCGCCGACATTTCGTCCGCAGATAGCTTGTTTTCTTACATTTACTCCCGATCATATAGATTGGCACGGCGGACTGGATAAATATTTTGAAGCAAAAATAAGTCTTTTTAAAGATTATAAACAGCCTATGTATGCGGTATTTAGCGGGGTTGATGAAAAAATATTCGAGTTTTCAAAGACTTATTCGGGCGAAAAATATATCTATGCCCGTGAAACGGATAAAAACTGCTGTTATATTAAAAATAATTCGATTTATTTTAAAAGAAATACGGAAGAAGAAATTATTAAACTCTCTGATATTCCGCTTGTCGGCGAACATAATTATCAAAATACAATGTGTGCAATAGTTGTAGCAAAATTAATCGGAATATCAAATGAACATATAAAACAGCAAATTATGTCGTTTAAGCCTGTAGAACATAGAATTGAATATGTTGCAGACGTTCAAGGTAAAGCTTTTTATAATGATTCAAAAGCTACAAATCCCGAGGCTTCTTTTGTGGCATTAAAAGCTTTCGACGGTAAAAAACTTACTCTTATTGCAGGCGGCAGGGATAAAAATACCGATTTAACCGAATTTTGTACGGATTATGTTAATAAATACGTCTCAACCGTAATTTTAATAGGCGAGGCGGCTCAAAGGTTTAAAGAAAATATGCGGAAAAACGGCTTTAATAATATAATTGATGCCGCCTCGCTTCAGCAGGCAGTGGATATTTCTTTGACTTTAAATGATGAAGTTGTTTTATTATCGCCTGCTTGCGCAAGTTATGATATGTTTAACAGCTATGAACACAGAGGAGAAGTGTTTAAAGAATATGTCAAATCCAAATTATGATAATGTTAATGTAAATCAAAACAGTACTGTAATGCTTTCGGGGTACGATTCTACCCTTACATTTATTGTTTTATTTTTAATAATAGTCGGATTTTTGGCTATATTTTCGGCAGGTGCTCCAAAATGCATTATGCAGGGAACGCATTCCGCTTTCTTTGTTTTAAGGCAGTTCATATGGTTTATTCTTGGGTTTATTGCAATGATGATTATAAGCAGAATAAACTATAAAGCATTGGATAGATTAGCTTTGCCCTTTGCGTGGGCTATAATTTTCCTTCTTGTATGTGTTCATTTTTTTGGTACTACCGTTAACGGTGCTACAAGGTGGCTTACATTAGGGCCTGTTCAATTCCAACCGTCAGAGGCTGCTAAGTTATCCGTTATTATGTTACTTGCAAGTGCGTTTTCCAGAAATGTCAATATTTTTGATTCCCGTCAATTTAAGTATTTTATTCCCATAATTATTATGCTCGGGCTGATTTTTAAACAGCCTAATTTAAGTATGGTAATAATTTTAATGCTTTCATCATTATTTATGTATTTTGCGGCAGGCGGAAGCATTAAATTAATAATAACCGGTGTTTGTATAGGTGCATTGGGAATAAGTGTTGCAATACAGTCATTTCAAAAACAAAGAATTCAAACTTGGCTTCATCCCGAGGCTGACCCGTATGGCGCAGGGTATAATATTATTCAATCAATGGTGGCATTTGTCGCAGGCGGTTTCTTTGGAGAAGGCTACGGTAATTCCGTTCAAAAACTCGGGTGGCTTCCTGAAGGTCATACGGATTTTATTTTCGCCGTTTTTGCGGAAGAATTCGGGTTTCTCGGATGTCTTTTAATTATCGGCTTATTCCTTGCCTTTCTTCAAAGAGGTTTATTAATTTCCGCAAAATGCGAAGATGTTTTCGGCAAACTTTTATCGGCAGGTATTACCGTTTCTATTACACTTCAAGCATTTATTAATATTGCGGTTGCAAGCTCTATGTTCCCCGCAACGGGTGTTCCGCTTCCTTTTATAAGCTATGGCGGTACATCTTTATTCATTACTATGTGCATGATTGGTGTTTTATTAAATATTTCAAAAAAAAGAATAAGAAGGTTCCCAAATGTCAGGTAACAGAGTGTATTTTATATCAGGCGGCGGAACAGGCGGTCATATTTACCCCGCTTTTACTATCGCAGATAAGCTTTTAAAGGATGAAGATACCAAAAAAATTTATTTTATCGGTAACCCGAATAATTTAGAGTTTGATATTTGCAAAAATTACCCTGAGATTGAATTTCTTCCCGTAGATGTTACAGGCATGCCGAGAAAACTTAATTTTTCTTTGATTAAATGGGCAATTACTCTTTGTAAAGCTTTTATAAAAGCTCTTTCATATTTAAAAGAATATAACCCAGATGCCGTTTTTACGACCGGAGGGTATGTATCTGCTCCTATTGTCCTTGCTTCAATAGTAAAGAAAAAGCCTTATATGATTCATGATTGCGACTCCGTGCCGGGGCTTGTATCAAAGCTGGCTGCGCCTAAAGCTAAGGTTGTTTCTGTCGCCTTTGAATGTGCTAAAAAAGTATTAAAATCTGAAAATATTCAGTTTAACGGAAACCCCGTAAGAGAAGCATTTTTTACGGTTACAAAATCTGAAGCCCGAAAAAAATTAAATATTGTGGAGGATAAATTAGTTATATTTGCAATGGGCGGTTCTCAGGGAGCTAAAACCATCAATAATGCCATGATTAATATACTTAAGACATTAAATGAAACTTATAATGCTTATATAATCCTTCAAACAGGCAAGAAAAAATATGATGAAACAATATCGGAACTTGATAAAATTTACCCCGAATATAAAAATAATCCCGATATCTTTGTATGTCCGTATTTTGATGAAATGGTATATCCTTTAAAGGCTTCTGATATAGTAATTGCAAGAGCAGGGTCTTTGAGTTTAACCGAAATTATTCAATGCAACCTTGTTTCCATATTAATACCATATCCTTATGCTGCGCAGGATCATCAGAGAAAAAATGCTAAAGAAATGTGCGAAAAAGGTGTTTCTTTATACTTGGAAGATGCTGATTGCACGGGTGAAAATCTTTTAAATACAATTTCTCAGGTATTATCGGATAATGATAAATTAAACAAAATGAGAGAATGCACTGTTGCTTTAGCAAAAACAAATCCCGCAGATACAATAGTTAACCAATTAAAAAGCATAATACAATGAATTTAAATTATACAAAATCAAAAGAACTTTTAACCTCGCAGGGCAAGTTTTATATTAATCTCGGGCTTGACAGAATGAGGGCTTTGCTTAATTTAATCGGTAATCCGCAGGATAAAATAAAGGTTATTCATATTGCGGGTACTAACGGAAAAGGCTCTGTATCCGCAATTTTTGCCGAAATATTAAAATCTGCAGGCTATAAAACAGGTTTATACACAAGCCCGCATTTGGTTGAATATACGGAACGAATAAAAATTAATAATAGTGATATTTCTCAAGAAGATTTTGCGTTCTATACGAGCGAAATATGCACCTTAGCGGAAAAAAATAATATTGATTTAACGGAATTTGAAATTTTAACCGCTGTCTGCTTTAAATATTTTTATGATAAGAAAATTGACTATGCAATAATGGAAACAGGGCTTGGCGGAAGGTTTGATGCAGTTAATGTAATTAAGAAAAATGAATTATCTATAATTACATCAATATCTTTAGACCATACAGACAGGCTTGGCGCAACAATCAAAGAAATATCATTTGAAAAAGCGGGAATAATTAAGGATAATTCAGTTGTTATTATTAATGAAAATAACTTGGGGTTTGAAGTTATAAAAAAAATTACGGAAGAAAAGCATTCAAAACTTGTAATTGTTAAAGATATCCCTATAAAATACGAAAACGGCTGTAATAATGCAATAATTAACGGTAAAAGTTATACGTTTTCTCTTTTGGGATTATATCAGCAAAAAAATCTTCCGCTTGCCGTTAAAGGAGCGCAATTATTAAATATTCCCGAAGATGCCATTTTTCATGCATTAAAAAATGTCAAATGGGAAGCAAGATTTGAGTTTATAAAAGAAAAGAAATTAATAATTGACGGAGCTCATAACCCTGACGGGGCTTTAGAACTTAAAAAAAACCTTGATTTCTATTTTAAAGATGTAAAGAAAATATTTTTATATTCATCACTCAACACAAAAGATTATTTAACGTATGCTAAAAATCTGTTTAAAGAGGAGGATGAAATATATTTTTACGAATTTCATCACAAAAATGCACTTTCTTATAAAGAATTTATTTTAAAAAATCCTTGGCTTAAAAATGTTAAAGTTTTTGACAGAAATGACTTAAAGGCATTCTTACAAAAAGACTGCCTGAAAGTTATAACGGGCAGTCTTTATATGATTGGTGAATTGTATAGTGATTTATTAATTTAGTTTTTTTGAACTTACACTGTAGTCAAGGATATTTCCGTCATTAAGTTTAAAATTTTCATTAAAAATTGATTTTTTTGTTTTAATTTGATTTTCAAAAGCAGATAATGAATCTTTATTAAAATAATATGTATGCTCCTGCTCCATACCTTTAGCACTTTTCTTTATATATAATATTGTCGGCTCATTAAGGTATTGATATAGTTTTTCTGTTTCATCATCTTGTTTTTTCGTCCATATGGATACTTGTGATACTTTATTATCAGAAGGATTAAAAACATATTCTGTTCCGGAGTCTTTTTTTGTTACTTTAATACTGTTAATTATAATATTCTGTTTGCCCCTTTTATATAAAATAGATATTGTATTGCCGTTTGATCTTCTTTCCGTTAACAGTTCAGGCTCATTACCGGGCATAATTTTAAACTGTTTTAATCGACCTTGTGCATATTGCAGCATTTCTTCGGCTTCTTTTTGTTTATTTTTTGCATCGGCCAGATATTTTTCTGAATTTGCTAATATTTGAGGCGCTCTTATTACCTGCAGATTATGAAATCTTGATTTTATGCTTCCTTGTGCAGATAAACTCATTGCTTCAAGCGAGGAGGCATATTCGGAGGGTTCTTGCATTTCTGTTTTAATATTTTGCTTTTCTTTTGTGTTAAATAACTTTTCTTTTGGGTCAAATACCTTGTCAATATTGTATGGTTTAACAGATTTTATTTCCATTTTGTTTTCCTTCCTAATAGACTGGCAGATTTGCATGTTATAAAATCAAACATAAAAAAATTTGCGCATAAAAAAAAGAGAATTTTTAATTCTCTTTTTTTTTAATTTTATTTTATTTTATTTCATCGGAACGGAGATTATAAGTTTATTTCCGTCTTTCATTCTTGAAATATTTGCAATATCGGAGTTCTCGGGAAGTATAAAATCTTGAGAAAACGCAATATCTTCTTCATAACCCTTATCTTTTACGTGGGAGTTTCCAAAAACGGTTAATTTCCTTCCGCTAACGTTGTAGTTAACCTTGTTTTCATCATCTTGGAAAGGTTTTAATCCTATTGTTATATTAAAATGATTATCTTCAAAATCAGATTTAATTTTAACGTCATCTGTCATAAACATAGGGGGAAACATTAAATCTTTATGTTTTGGTTTATGCATTTTAGGATGAGGCATTTTATCGAACATATCATCAAATGCTCTCATATCCTGCTTGTACATCCTATCCATATCATTTAACATTTTTTGTTCAAATCTATCGGGAGCAAAACTTATTGAATTAAGTTTTCGTTCCATTATTTGATCGGCAACAAAATATATAGCCAGAAATCCGCCTAAAAATGCTGCTATTATCATTGCTATACCTGTTCTTTTACAATGGCATTCATTATGTTCCTGCATTGTTTTTTCTTCATTCATATTGTTATTTTCTTCCATATTGCTGTCCTTTCTTTAATCGTTTATACAGTTATTTAAATATTCTATTGTATCAAGTTTATTATCGTACAGAAATTTTAAAAAGTACAAATAATTAATATCGTGTGAAGATACCGTTAAATTTATTTCAAATCCGTCCGAACAAAAAGGCTCGTAATCATATATAACATAACTGTTATATTTACTTTTCCACTCTTTTTTATCTACAGTACAATTATTTTCAATAGCAGTTTGTTCAAGCCACGGAATAATATCTTTAGATATATTTTTAAATTCTAACTGACTTCTCTGATTTAATCCGTTTATATACTTTTCTACCAGCATTTTCTATACCCCGTAATCAATAATTTACACACTTCCATACCAAGAGCGCAAAATGCGCTTAGGATATAATCAGTGTAAATATATTTTAGTGAGAATAAAATAGACCAAGGTATAATATCTTGGTTAGATTTTCGGGCTATTTTTTATTAATATAAATAAAAATTATTTTAATATATATAATTAAAATACTTATTATTATTGGTTTTTAGCTTGGATATAAAGAATATATTAAAAAAACGGGAATTTGAAAATTTTGCTTTATAATAAAATCGGAAGTTAAATTATATATTAGAAGAGGCATAAAGATGAACGCAGTTTTATTACCGATTAACGAATATTTAAATAAATTAGAAAATGCTGATAATAATGTAAAAAATAAAATTGAAAATGAACTTGTAAATATCGGAGAAGATGCAGTACCTTCTCTTGTAGATTCGCTTCAGGTTGTAAAAGGTAAGACAAGAGGAATCGTTGCCATGGTTCTTATCAGAATCGGTGAATCCTCCATTAATTACCTTGAAAAAGCAGCTGAAACAAACAGCGACTTTGAATGGATTGCTAATTATTTAATTAAAGAAATCAAAGGTATTGCTGCGTAACATTTATGTTTATTTTTTATAAATTTAAAAGGACTAATGTAAATCATTAGTCCTTTTTTTGTAATATTAGTTTGTTTTTGCTTGACTTTAGTTTTTGTATAAATGTATCATATTATATAAAGGAAAGGATTGGGGTTTTATAAATGAGAAATTCATCAATTTTCAGATCAAATATTTCTGATGAAAAAATAGCTTTTTTATCGGAAGTAAAAAGTCAAAAAGAATTTAATCAGGAAGAAACACTTCCTAAAACATATAAAAGACAGCAAGGCAAGCAAAAAGAACTTGACCTATTATGGCAAAGTTTTAAAATAAACCCCAAAGAAGAAAAATCACCCGGTGTTTACCTTTTAACCGGATTTATTGCAGGTGCTTTATGTATGTTTATTATGAATGCAGTTTTAAGTATCGGCTCAAATATGCCTTCAAACGGTGAAGAATCTATGCTCGGTCAGCCTAAATTTGAAAAGAAAATTTCAAGAAAAAGCAAATTGCCTCAAATTAATCAGGTTACTGTTGTCCCTGCTGTTAATACCGCTTCAACGGAGATGAAAATCCCCACCTTTGAAACATATGAAGTAAAAAGCGGTGACTCTATGAGCAGTATTGTTTATCGGTTCTTTGGTAAATATGACCCCGCTAAAGTTGAAAAAATTAAACAAGCCAATAATTTAACAAATGCTCATAAGCTTTCTATCGGTCAAAAATTGGTTATTCCGCTTGATTAGTTAAAAATGTTATTTGTTTATTTCCGTAAGTTTTTATTTTATTTACGGGAAATTCATTTGTGTTTATTTTTTTATCAATAGGATGTTCCAGAATTATTATTCCGTTTGGATTTAATATATTATTTTCTTTTATAACATGCAGAGATTTTTCATACAAATCAGAATCATAAGGCGGATCTATAAAAATTATATCGGCTTTGCCTGCTTTTGTTATATTTCTTAATGCATCCCCAAAATATAAATCCGCACTTAAGTTAAGACTTTTATATATTTCTTTTATTTTAAGAGCTGTTTTTTTGTCTTTCTCAAAACATGTAACACTAAACCCTCTTGATAGTGCTTCAAGCCCCATAATTCCGCTTCCGGAGAACATGTCAAAAAATACTTTTCCTTCAAAATCCATCATTGAAGAGAGTGTATTAAAAATCCCTTGACGGGTTTTAGAAAGTGTCGGTTTTATGTTGTCATAATCCGCAGTTTTTATTTTCCTTGAATTATATATTCCGCCCGTTATCTGCATAATTAAAGTTCTATAGTATTATCGGGCATTGTATTTGAGGTGTCTTCAGGAGTATATAATTTAACTGTGCTTAATATATTTGACCATTGTCCGAACATATTTTGTGAGTAATGCGGCATTTTATTTATATATGAAATTATTATAACCCCTTCATTGCCTTTAAATGCTCTTTCAACCGCACAGGTATTTTTCATTTGACTGCACCATGTAATCATTGAATCATCAACATCATTTTTCATGTATTCGGGGATAATATCAGGATAATTGGTTCTGTCTTTGCCAAGTTGTTTGTGCAATATTGTCATTGCGGTTATGTCTTTATTTTTTAATATTCTTTCCTGAAAAATTAACATTTCATTATAGTTTTCAGCTGTTTGACTGCTTGGTACAAAACATTTCTTCGCTTCCACACCGTCAGGGCTTAATACTTTATGCCAGCCGTCATTTGGAAAATTAAATTCTATGTAATCTTTTGCCATTACAGTATTAGCTATAAATAATAAACTTAAAATTAATATTAACTTCTTCATTATATTAACTCCCATGCCGGCTTTTCGGTTGCCGGTATTACTTCTACATCTTCATTTTTTAATATATTTTGAAAGATTTCCGAAACAAATCTTTCACTATGGAAATGGCCTAAGTCTATAATTGTAATATTGTTTGCGCTTAATGCCTGATGATGTTTTAAGTCACCCGTTATAAATACATCAATACCGATTTTTTCAAGTTCTGGAATAAATTCCGCTCCGCTTCCCGAGCAAAAAGCTATTGATTTATATGTTTTTCGCTTGCTGTTTACTACTTTTACACTTGGAAGACCGAATACTGTTTTTATTGTTGATATTAATTTGGAAAAATTCTTTTCTTTATCAAATTGTTTATATTTTATAAATTCAAAAGCAGTGTCAAGCTCTTTAAATCCACATTTTTCGGCTAAATATTCGCTTACTCCGCCCTGCGCTATATCTAAATTTGTATGCGCAGAATATATTTGTATGTTATTTTTTATTGCTTTTATTATATACGGTGCTTCTATTGATTTAATGCTGTTAAAAAATACGGGGTGATGAGAAAGAATTAAATCACACTTCTTTTTTATTGCTTCATCAACGGCAGATGGGGTTACATCAAGTGCAAGAAGTATTTTTGATGTATTTTCAATTCCTAAATTTATCTGCCAGCCGGAGTTATCCCACTTCTGGCATGTTGATACCGGTGCAAATTCTTCTATCTTTTTTATTATTTTATTTACTTTTTCCATAAATTTTTTCTAAGACCTTATAAGCTAATGTGTTTTTATCCGTTTTTTCAATATGAAAAATTTGGTGTTCTTTATTTATTATATATAATTCGTTGTAATTTGACGAGAACCCCGAATCTTTTTTTGAAATATCGTTAGCGCAAATGTAATCGCAGGACTTTTTATCAATTTTAATTTTAGCATTTTCGATTAAATTTTCACTTTCAGCACAAAAACCTATTACGGTTTGATTTTGTTTTTTAATTTTGCACATCTCTTGTAAGATATCAGGATTTTCAACAAGTTCAAGGGTAATAGAATTTCCTGTTTTCTTTATTTTATTTTCGGATTTATTTTTAACTCTATAATCGCTGACGGCGGCTGCCATAATTAGAGAATCCGCATTATTAAATTCTTGTTTTACCGCATTATACATTTCTTCTGCAGTAGTAACATTAATAACTTTATATTGTTTTTTTACTTCAACTGTTGATATTAAAACAACTTCAGCACCCATGTTATAGGCATTATCTGCAAGTGCAATACCCATTTTGCCCGAGCTGTAATTTCCTATATATCTTGCAATATCAATATTTTCTTTAGTTCCGCCTGCAGTTATTACAATTTTCTTCCCTTTTAATATTTGAGGAGGTAAAAGAATTTCTTTTGCCGTTTCAAAGATTTTATTAATATCGGCTAATCTTCCCCTGCCTTCCGTCCCGCAGGCTAAAAATCCCGTTTCGGGCTCTATTACTTTTATTCCTCTTGATTTTAATATTTCAAGATTTTTTTCCGTTGCAGGGTTTTCCCACATATTGGTATTCATACAAGGCGCAATGATTACGGGTTTTTTATATGCACAAAATACCGAAGTTAATAAGTTATCGCAAATTCCATGGGTAATTTTTGCTATTGTATTAGCAGTTATAGGTGCTATTACAAAAATATCCGCTTCCTCCGTTAATGCAATATGCTCCGGTTTATATTCTTTAATATTAAAAGGCTCAATTTCAACGGGATTTTGGCTTAATGTTTCAAGAGTTGTTTTTGTTACAAAATTTAGAGCATTCGGGGTTACTATTACTTTTACATTTGCATTATTCTTTTTAAACAGTCTTATAAGTTCGCATACCTTATAAGCTGCGATTGCCCCTGTTATTCCTATTAAAACAGTCTTGCCTTTTAACATTCCTATTCCCTGTCAAATATTTTTTGAAGGTCCTTTAGTGCTTCTTCTATATTATCATTAACAATTTTGTAATCAAAACTTTTGCCGGCTTCAATTTCCCTTTTAACTTCATGGAGCCTTGTTTGGATTGCCTCTTCCGTTTCTGTTTTTCTTCCTCTTAGTCTTTGCTCTAATTCTTCTATAGAAGGAGGCATTATAAATATGCTTATTGCATCGGGCATTTTTTCTTTTACCTGCTTAGCTCCCTGAACTTCAATTTCTAATATTAAGTCCGTACCTTTATTTAAAGTCTTTTCAACAAAACTTTTTTTTGTCCCGTAAAGATGTCCGCTAAATTCTGCCCACTCTAAAAATTCATTATTTTCTATTAAATGTTTAAATTCTTCATTTGTAATAAAAAAATAATTAACTCCATCCGTTTCGCCTTCACGGGGCAGTCTTGTAGTTGCCGATATTGAAAGTTTTACATTAGGATTTTGTTTTAAAAATAAGTTTAATAAAGTACCTTTACCGACTCCCGAACATCCGGCTATTATAAATAAACGACCTCTCATAATCTTCCTTCTTTATATAGATTTTAAAAGATTATACATGAATTTTATTTAATATGCTACTATTTTATATTTTACCTATAATCCAGCAGTGGATATCATTGTAAATTATAAATACCATAAGCACTATCAGTAAATAGAAAAAGAAATTGCTTAAAGCCTCTACAAATTTTTTACTTACGGGTTTGCCCGTTATCTTTTCTATTATTAAAAATAATAAGTGTCCGCCATCGAGTGCAGGGATGGGCAGTATATTAATTATTGCTAAATTTAGTGATATCATTGCGGTTAATAAAATCCCTTGAAATAAACCTTTATATGCAATTAACTCCGTTCCGATTTTTGTAATGGCTATAATTCCGTTCATTTCGCTCATCGGAATTTTCCCCGCAAACAGCTTGCCGAGAGTATAAACCATAAATCCTAAATTATAATTTACATACCTGTTTGTCTGGATTATTACATCTTTTAAATTATTTGTTTGAGCATAGTTTTCGCTGTAGCTCTGCTGAATACCTACTATTCCTTCTTTTGAAGAATAAACGGTATTGAGTGTAATTTCCTGATTATCCCTTAAAACTACTATTGTTAAAGGTTTTTTAGTATCTGATATTGCTTTAGCTATATCATTTATTGATGTATCTTCTTCTAAGGTATATTTTGTTTGATAGTTAATTAAATCTCTTAATTTCTTTTGATTATCGGATAATCCGATTTCATCAGGAGTATATTTTTCAAGCCCTAAAATATTATCAAAAGTTAATTTAACGGGCTGTTCATCAGTAAATTCGGGGATATTAATTGTTGTACCTTTTTTTATTACTTCTCCCGCTTTAAATTTAGGGTTTAATTGCAACAATTCTTTAAGTTTTTTATCAGCTGTTTCGGGTTTTATAAAGCCGTCAAATTCTTTTGAAAATGTAAAAAACTTATTTATTGTAATAGGATAATCTACTTTTAATCCGTTAATAGAGTATATTATATCACCCTCTTTTATTCCTGAAGTTTTTATGGATTCAACGGCAGACGGTGCAAACTTTTCAAGCTTTACCGTAAAAGTATTTTCAGGCAGATGTTTCCAGATTAATCCCGTTAAGAATATTAAAATATAAGCAAGAATAACATTACAAATTACGCCCGCAGAAATAACAATTGCTCTTTGACCTACGGGTTTATTTGAAAATCTTAAAGGAGAATCCATGGGCAGGTCGCAACCTTCTTCATCATCCGGGAATGAAACATATCCGCCGAGCAAAAAAGCATGGATTAATATTTCCGTTTCGCCAATCTTTTTCTTAAATAAAGTAGGCCCTATGGGAAGCCCAAAACCGAATTTATCCACTCTCATTCCGACCAGTTTTGCCGCTAAAAAATGCCCCGCTTCATGAACTAAAATTAATAAACTTATTAAAAGTATCATTATTACTGCGCTTGAAAACATATGTAAATTCATTTTTAATATTCTCTTTTATCTAATATAATTTGATTATATGATAAAGATTTTAGAAAAACTACTCGACCTTATCTATATTCAGCCCTGCTTGATTTGTCATAGCATAAAAGAGGATAAAATAATCTGTTCAAAATGCTATAAGAAAATCAGATTTATGCCCAAGGGTGTTTTCAGGCAGGAACGGGAAGTTAATGTTTATGCCTGCACTATTTATGACGGTGTTATAAAACAATTAATTAAAGAATTTAAATATTATAATAAAAAACGGCTCGGGAAATTAATGGCGGAATTAATGTTCCAATACTGGAAGGAACTTAATTTATCGGGCGATTTTACTATAATCCCCGTTCCCATTCATAAAAACAGAAGAAAAGAACGCAAATATAACCATATGGATATAGCAGGAGAAGAACTATCCAAACTTACAAATTATAAAATTAATAAAAACTTTCTTATAAGAATAAAAGATACTCAAAAACAATATAAACTTCATAAAGCGGAAAGAATTAAAAATATTAAAGATGCTTTCGGACTTAACTTAACAGAAAATATCGAAAAATCAGAAAACCTTCTTATTATTGATGATATAACTTCAACAGGTATAACCGTAGAAGAAATAGTAAAACTTTTAAAAAATAACGGCTATAACAATATAACCGTTTTAACACTTTCAACACCGGATATTTGGAATTAACTGACAATAAATTGAAATCCTAAAAAAAATAATTAATACATTAAACAGAGTATGTAAAAAAATAAAAAAAATAAGATACTTATAAATGTAGAATTATTTGCGGATTAAAGTGTAAAAAAGGCGGTAAAATTGTATAACACTATATACCCTGCCTACATAAGACCATATCAGGGATTACAACAAAAACAAATAACAAGAAAACAAGATGATGAGAAAAGTTCTCAATCATCAAAACAAACTGAAAATAATCCCGAGCAGGAAAGAAAACAATCAAATACGCATGCATATTTTCCTAACGGTGAAAAAGTCGCAATAGATTACACCAGAAGACAAATTGATATTGAACAAGTTTTAAAGGATTTTAAAAATACAACTAATGCAATAGGCGCTCCTGATGAAATTAAAGATGAAGTTAATTCATACTTATCTTTAGTCGACAGTCAATCTCAAAAAAATAACCCTAATGTTCAAATTATTCAATCAAATTTAAAAAATGCTTCTCAAATTTTAGATGAATATATTACAAATACACTTAAAAAACCGTCTAAAGTCGTTGAAAATTGGGTTGATGCATTATTCTTACAACGTATAAATTATAAAGCAGAACCGAAAAAAATATCGGAAGCCGCTCAAGAAGCAGCAAAAGTTGCAATTTTCGCTGAAAAAACCGAACAAATCCAAACTCTGCCTCAGAATAACATTTACATCCCTTCTGATGAAAATTTAAAAAGAATGTTTATTCAAGCTAAAAAATACAGTGTTATTGATGAAAAAGAAAAAGCTTTATCCGCATTCCAAAATGTTATGGATTATGCAAGTCAAATCGGCGATGAGCAGGCATGCGCAATGGTGCATTATGAGCAGGCAAGATTATATGACAGCACGGATAGAATAAATGATGCACTATATAATTATGATAAAGCGGCAAAACAAAGTAAAGATAACAATATAAAAGCAAAATCTCATATTTATATGGGAAAAATATATGATGATTATGTAAAACTGGAACCTGCAATTGACCACTACAGTGCTGCTGTATCATACGCAGGAGAAGCTGATAATTTAATGCTTCAATCAAAAGCATTATCCAATCTTGCACAAATCCAAACGGAAAAATATGATAAAGAGAGTGCTTTAATGTTTATGAATTTTTCGGATGTAATAGCGGATGAAACGGATAATCCGAAATTAAAAGCGAGAATATCTTCACAAAATGCTTATAACTGCTCAAGATTAAATGAAAATTACAGAGCTTTGCAATACCGTAAAAAATCGGCAAAAAATTATTTTCAAACGGATGATAAAGAAAATCTTGCTAAAGAATACCTTGAAGCTGCCGAAATAATGATTAAATACGGAAATAAAGCAAAAGCTAAAAAACTTTTAGGTAAAGCTTATATTGCACTTCAGGGCAGTTTAAATCCCGAACTTAAAGATGAAATTATTAAAAAGTTAAATTTAATTTAAAATTGGACAAAAATCTCTTTTTAGTTTATAAGTAAGGGGTAAACAAAAAGGGATTATTTATGAAAATTGTAATCTTTGGGGCAAATGAACTTGCATGTTTGATTGCAACAAAATTATTTGAAGATCACGATATTATAATTATTGATGACGATCCGAATAACAGCAGCGACAGTTTTGAAAAGCTCGATTTGGAATATATTCAGGGTTCCGGCTCTAATATAAATGTATTGGAATCTGTCGGAATAAAAAATGCCGATATTTTTATAGCCTGCACAAATAATGATGAAGCGAATATTGTTGCCTGTTTTACCGCTATCAATATGACAAAACTTAAAACCGTATGTTTTGTAAGCAAAAAAGAAAATGTTGAATCGCTTTCTCTGGTTAGAGGTTCGAAATACCAAAAAGGATTAATGATTGATTATGTGCTTTGGCCTGAAGAACTTATGACACAAGAAATTTTCAGAATTATTACAGTTCCGAATGCAGTTGATGTTGAAGATTTTGCAAACGGTAAAGCAAGACTTCTTGAGTACAGGGTAGTTGAAACTACAAAATTTTTAAATAAAAAAATAAAAGATTGCAGTTTCCCTGATGAAACTCTTATCGTCGGAATAACAAGAGATAATACTTTGTTTATTCCAAACGGAGATACAGAGCTTTTATTGAACGATAAAGTAATATTTATGGGGTCATCATACTCTTTAGATATTTTGGCAAGCAGATTTTTCCAGGAAACAAATGATGTTAAACAGGTGACAATAATCGGCGGCGGAAGTGTTGGTTTAATGCTTGCAAGTAACCTTGAAAAAGCTAATTACAAAATAAAAATTATAGAATTTGACTATAAACGATGTGAAGAATTAACCGAACAGCTTAAAAACACACTTGTTATAAACGGTGACGGAGCTAATTTTGAACTTTTGGAAGAAGAAAGAGTTGCTGAATCAGATGTTGTGGTAAGTGTTACAAATAATGATGAGAAAAATCTTTTATGCTCGCTTCTTGCTAAACAGCTTGGTGTTGCAAAAGTAATAACCAGAGTTTCTAAGAATGCCAATGCAAATTTGTTTGAAAAAGTAGGAATAGATGTTGCAATTTCTGAAAACGGTGCCGCAATAGATGATATTGAAAATCATTTAATAAAAACGGATATTGAAATTCTTGCAACTGTTGAACGAGGGCAGGGAGAAGTATTGGAAATTTGTGTCCCGCATAATTTTAAACACGATATGATTATGAATTTGAAACTCCCCTGCAAGGCTATTATTGCAATAATTCAAAGACGGAACAGAGTTATAATCCCCAGAGGTACTACTCAAATTATGCCGTTTGATAATTTAATAATCTTTACAACAAAAGATAACTCTAATATAATAAAAGATTTTTTTAAAAGGTGATAAACATTGAATTTAA